>CACWRR010000059.1 GCA_902763335.1 uncultured Lachnospiraceae bacterium
TGGAGATGCAGTTAAGAATATACTTGTCATATACAATCCTTCTAAAGAGGATGTGGAAATATTCCTTCCGAAGGGAACATGGTATGTATGCTGTGATGCGGATTTTGCAGGACCGACAGGTGAATATAAAGTTGAAAAGCAGGTGACGGTCCCACATGTATCCGGTATGGTATTGCTTAGAAAACGTTAATTAAATATGGGTTTTTACATAAGCAGTAGAATTACGTTCAATCAGTTTTGAATGAAGTATTATGTGGCTTATTGGAATATCATTTATAAGACCGTCAAGGAGAATCATGGCACTTGCGCCAAGACTCAGGCGGTCTTGTTTTATAGTTGTAAGTGGGGGAGTAAGGTTCGCTGAAAAAGGAAGGTCATCGAAACCTATTACACTTACATCATCCGGTACGGTATAACCGAGACGTGTTACCTCGTTTATCACATCAGATGCTATGAGATCACTTGCGCATACGATTGCCGTTGCACCATTTTCGATAAAAGTGGGAACGTGATATTTGGCACAGTTTGGAACGTAGTATCCGTTTTCCATCAGTTCATCATATACGGTAAGATTAAGTTCATTCATTATTCTTATAAATGAATTGATGCGTTCATCAGAAATCATTGTGTTCTTTGTTCCGTTCAGGAAAGCTATTTTTTTATGTCCCATGCTCTTAAGATGATTTAAAGCCATTGCTATTCCTTCATAGGAGTCTGTGGCTACATAGCCGACTTTGGAATTGGCAGTTATATGGTTATCAAAAAGAACGGTAGGTATTCTGGTGCGTTCAAGCTGTTTAAAATAATTATTATGCATTGAAAAACCTATAAGAAAAGCACCACTGTATTTGTTTTGCAGCATATATGCATCATAATTGTCGGCAATGGCAGTGGATACATTCAGACTTATGGGGATTATGTCAGCCTGCCAGTTACGGTTTGCGGCAGCCGTTTTAAGCCCCAAAACCAGATCGTAACCAAACTGGTCTTTATTTTCATAATCCATATTATCAATCAGAACGCATACACGACGCTCATATAAGCCAATGTTATTTTTATTTCGTTTTATTTTATAGCCCATTTCAAGGGCAGTTTTAAATACAAGTTCTTTTGTTGAATCACTTATATCATCAGCATTGTTTAAGCTTTTTGATACAGTACTTGCGGCAATACCAAGACGTTTTGCTATATCTTTTATGGTTACCATAGAACACCTCACTTCATAAATTCTTATTTATACATATTATAATCTAATGGTTCTGTTAAATCAATAAAAAGTTTAGAAAATTTTCGAAACTTTTCTAAATAATTTAAGTAAAATCAAATATTCTATTGACGTATAACATATATGATGTTACAATAATACGTGTTGTGGAAATTTATGATAACGAGGTGAAAAATATGGCTGGCGATACAAAGAAAACCAGGGGATTAAAAAGGGGAGCCGGACTTTTATTACCTATAAGCAGTTTACCATCTCCATACGGAATTGGTACATTAGGAAAAGAGGCTTATAAATTTGTAGATTTTCTCGTTGAGGCGGGACAGAGTTTCTGGCAGGTACTTCCTGTAGGACCTACAAGTTATGGTGATAGTCCGTATCAGTCTTTTTCAGCATTTGCAGGAAATCCTTATTTTATAGATCTTGACTACCTTGTTGAAGAAGGTTTGATTGAGACTAAGGACATAAAAAAATATAACTGGATCAGCAATGTTGAATATGTAGAGTATGCGATGATATATGATTCAAGATTCAAAGTATTAAGAAAAGCATTTGAAAACAGCAATCATATGGGAACACAGGAATATGAGAATTTCCTTGTTGATAATGCATACTGGCTTGATGATTATGCACTTTATATGGCTGTTAAGTTCCATTTTGATAATAAGGAATGGCAGCAGTGGGATAATGATATCAAGTTTAGAACACAGGAGGCTTTGGACAGATATAGAGTAGAATTGAAGGAAGAACTTGACTTCTGGAAATTCTGTCAGTACAAATTCTTCGAGCAGTGGAACAGACTTCGTACATATGCTAATGAAAAAGGTATAGAGATGATAGGAGATATTCCTATTTATGTAGCTATGGACAGTGCAGATGTATGGGCACACAAAGAGCTGTTTGAATTAGATGAAGATGTAAAACCTATAAATGTTGCCGGTGTTCCGCCAGATGCTTTTTCAGAGGATGGACAGTTATGGGGAAATCCGCTTTATAACTGGACAGCAATGGAAGAAAACGGTTTCTCATGGTGGAAAGAGAGAATGGCAAGCAATTCTAAATTATATGATTATATAAGAATTGATCATTTTATCGGAGTTGTGAATTATTATTCTATTCCGGCAGGATGCAGCAATGCAAAATTAGGCGAATGGAGAATGGGACCTGGTAAAAAACTTACAGATGCTATTGACAGTGCTATAGGAGATGCACAGATTATAGCAGAAGATTTAGGCGTAGTCAGCCAGCCGGTTAAAGATCTTCTCAGTGCTACCGGATATCCGGGCATGAAGATTATAGAGTTTGCGTTTGATGGTGGTCCTGATAATGATCATCTTCCACATAATTATACACCAAATTCACTGGTATATGGTGGAACGCATGACAATGAGACTGTTGCAGGATATTTTGGTTCTAAGACAAAGAAAGAATTAAAATATGCTATGGAATATATGAGAGTAACAGAGAAGGATGAAATTCCTGATGCTGTGTTAAGAACAGCATATGCAAGTGTTTCAGCTATTGCATTATTCCAGGTTCAGGATATATTAGGTCTTGGAAATGAAGCAAGAATGAACACACCTTCTACACTTGGAGATAACTGGAAGTGGAGAATGAAAAAAGGATGCCTTAAGAAGGCACATGCTAAAAAGTTATATAAACTCGCAGAGTTTTATGCAAGACTTCCTAAAAAAGAGGAAGAATAAAGTATTAATGCAGATAGGAGAAATAAAAAAGAATGAGTACATTTAAGGAAAACATTGTAACTATTTTGGATCTTGACTACAACAAGACTATCAAAGAAGCTTCAACTGTTGAACTTTATAATGCAGTATCAAAGGCAGCAATGAAGAGTATAGCTAATCAGTGGTCATGGGAAACAGACAGAAAGAAAGTTTGTTATTTATCAGCAGAGTTCCTTGTAGGAAGACTTATATACAACAACCTTTTAAGCCTTGGTCTTATGAACCAGCTTACAGAGCTTTTCTCAGAGAATGGAATCGATATAGGTATATTTGAGGATATCGAAGATAATGCCCTCGGTAATGGTGGTTTAGGAAGACTTGCAGCATGTTTCCTCGATTCAGCAGCAACACAGAACATTGTTGTAAATGGTTATGGTATCCGTTACCGTTATGGTATTTTCAAACAGTATTTTGAAAATGGTTTCCAGAAAGAAACAGCTGATGACTGGACAAGATTTGGTGATCCATGGTCAGTAAGAAGAGAAGAAGACAAGGTTAAGATTAACTTCAAGGGTCAGTCAGTATGGGCTGTTCCATATGATACACCTGTTATCGGATATGGTGCAGGAATGATTAACACATTAAGATTATGGCAGGCAGAGCCTATTGAAGAGTTCAACTTTGAATTATTCAATGAGCAGAAGTATGATAAGTCTGTTAAAGAGAAAAATGATGCAGAGGCTATTACAAGCGTTCTTTATCCAAATGATTCAACAGACGCAGGTAAGAAGTTAAGATTAAAACAGCAGTATTTCTTCTCAAGTGCTTCATTACAGGATATCATTAAGAAGTACAAAGCTAAATACGGAAATGATTTCTCACATCTTGGTGATGAATATGCGGTACAGTTAAATGATACTCATCCTGTTGTATCTATACCTGAACTTTGCCGTATCTTAGTTGAAGAAGAGGGCGTTACATTTGCAAAAGCTCTTAAGATTTGTAAAGAGGTATTCGCATATACAAACCATACAGTTATGGCTGAGGCACTTGAGAAATGGAGTGTTAAATTATTTAAGTCTGTTATTCCTAACGTATACAAGTATGTTGTTAAGATTAACAATGCATTATTAAAAGACTTAGATAAACTTGGAATTTCTGAGGAAGAGAAGAAGAATTACCAGATTATCGATACACCTTATGGCAATGACTGGGTAGTAATCCAGATGGCAAGACTTGCTATTTATGCCAGCCATTCAACAAACGGTGTTGCACAGATTCATACAGAAATCCTTAAGGCAGACACATTAAAAGAGTGGTACAAGATTTATCCTGAGCGTTTCAACAACAAGACAAACGGTATTACACAGAGAAGATGGCTTGCACTTGCTAACATGGAACTTGCAGGATTCATCAACGACAAGATTGGAAATGAGTGGATTACAAATCTTGACAAGCTTAAAGATTTAGAGAAATATGCTGATGATAAAGAAGTTATCAAGAAGTTTGACGAAATCAAGAAGATTAAGAAGAAACAGCTTGCTGATTACATCAAAGCTAAAGAGAATATTGATGTTAATCCGGACTTTATCTTTGATGTTCAGGTTAAGAGACTTCATGAGTACAAACGTCAGTTATTAAATGCTTTCTCAATTCTTGACACATACTATGGAATTAAAGACGGCAGAATAAAAGATTTCACACCTACAGTTTATATCTTTGGTGCTAAGTCAGCTCCTGGATATTTAAGAGCTAAGGGTATTATTAAATATATCAACGAAATCAGTAAGATGATTGCAAATGATCCTGAGGTTAAGGATAAGATGCAGGTTGTATTCGTATCTAACTACTGTGTATCATACGCAGAGAAGATTGTTCCGGCAGCAGATTTCTCAGAGCAGATTTCTACAGCAGGTACAGAGGCATCAGGAACATCTAACATGAAGTTTATGTTAAATGGTGCAGTTACTCTTGGAACATACGATGGAGCTAATATCGAAATCGTTGAGCAGGCAGGAGAAGAGAACAACTATATCTTCGGAGCAAAGGTAGAAGATATCGAGAAGATTAAAGATACTTATGATGCTAAGAAGATGTACAATGAAAATCCTAGAATCAAGAAAGTTGTAGATACTTTAGTAGATGGAACATTCAGCGATGACGGAACAGGATTATTCAAAGAGTTATTTGATTCATTATTAGAGGGAGCATCATGGCATGCACCTGATCAGTACTATCTCTTCTTAGATTTTGAGTCATACTGTGATACAAGATTAAGAGCTAATCAGGACTTCAAGAACACAGCTGAATTCAGAAGAAAATGCTTCATGAACACAGCTAACGCAGGTAAGTTCTCAAGTGATAGAACAATCATTGATTACGCTAAAGAAATCTGGAATGCATAATTAAGAAATTCATATAATGATTTAATAATAAAAAGGGACTGTTACATAAAGTAACGGTCCCTTTAAGTATATAAATTCTAGCGTTATTGAATAAAAAATGCAACATTCCTTATAAGAATGTTGCATTTTTGATTTACACTTATAATATCGGATGTTTTTCTGATTACTTTAGTCTTTTTATAAATTTATTTCTAAAAAAACAGAATCTTTTTCATCCTGTGAAATTCCCAAATAGTGTTTTGTAACTGAATATGATGAATGGTTGTATATATCCATCAGTAATACAGGGGGAATTCCCTGTTTCCATGCATGATATCCAAAGGTCTTTCGCATGGAATGGCAGCTTATATTTTCCATGTGCATACTGTCGGCAGCTTTTTTTACTATGCGGTATGCCTGAGAACGGCATATAGGTGAGTCAAAGTCTGAATTTTTAGTAAATATATAGTCACCTGAATTTGGCTTACGTTCTAAGTAAAAATCGTTAAGTGCTGATATAACACTTGAATTAATGGCAATCATAGTATGTTTGCCAGTCTTATGTTCTTTCAGACATATGTGGTCTTTTAATGAATTCAATTCAAAATCATATACATTTTCCCATTTTAAATTTAATATGTCACTAATTCTAAGAGCTGTGTTAATTCCCAGTACTATAAGTGTATAGTTACGGATTGATGGCTCTTTTTCTTTGTAATATTGAATAAATTCGTGTAAATCTTTTTTGTTTTTAATTGGTTGTGTTGTTCCCATATTACCTCCGCTATTTTGAATTAATATGTTTACTGACTGCAACATTATTATAAGGAATGTTGCAAGAAAATGGAAGAGGTTTGGTACATGGAGGTAAGATATGCTGAAACTAAGTTTAAAACCGGGAGAATTCATAAATATTGGTGAGGATGTGCGAGTCGTATTTTCAGGAGGATCAGCACATAATATACATTTGTTGATAGATGCTCCGAGAGAAGTGAATATAGTCAGAAGCAGGGCTATGGAAGAATATAAAAAAGACAGCACATATTATTCTGAGGACAAGATATCAAAGGATGCACAAAAGCAAATAGAAAGAATTCTTATGAGAGAAAAAAATAGGAATACAAAAGTACAGTAAAAGTTAATAATGTACGGTTAACCTAGGGACCGGAATTATTATAAATACCGTAAAACGGATTTGCGGTGAAAATTACAAAATACACATGGAGGTAGATTATTATGGTAGTACAACACAATATGTCAGCAATGAATGCGAACAGAATGTTGAATATTTCAACAACAGCACAGTCAAAATCAACAGAGAAGTTATCTTCAGGGTATAGAATTAACCGTGCAGCAGATGATGCAGCAGGATTATCTATATCTGAAAAGATGAGAAGTCAGATAAGAGGTCTTAACAAGGCTTCAGATAATGCACAGGATGGTATATCGTTAATCCAGACAGCAGAAGGTGCATTAAATGAATCTCATTCTATTTTACAGAGAATGAGGGAATTATCAGTACAGGCTGCTAATGGTACAGAGACTGATGATGATAGAGAAGCAGTTCAGAACGAGATAGAACAGTTACAGTCAGAGCTTACAAGAATTTCTGAGACAACCGAGTTTAACACAATGAAACTTCTTGATGGCTCGCAGGAAAAAGGTAAGACTGAGTTTACATATTCATCTTCACAGGCGGGAGCATTTGGGACTGTTGAGGGTTCTGCCGGAAGTTATAAGGCAGCAGCAATTGGTGGTGCAATAAAAGCTACAGGAGATGGAAAAGATGGAGATGATTCGCTTACATACAAGTTGTCATATACAGATGGTGAAGGAAAGTCACATGAGATATCTATAGATTTCAAACTTGTTGCAGATGAAACAGATGCTGCATTGGCACAGCCTACAGGTAAGGGATATCTTGTTGCATCAGATGGAACTAAATATGCGACAGCTAAAGGATTTGATGGTGGTACAACGGGAATAACAGTTACTGAAGTAACAGATGCTATTTTTGCAGAGTTGAAGAAGACAGGGTTGGCTGATTCATTTAAAATTGAAAAGGGTACAGATGATTCATTGACATTTACAGCTAAAGCAACCGGAACTAAAGAACCTGTTGTTACTCATGCGGCGTATGGAACAACAGTAAATGGTATAGTTGGTGCTGATACAGCGACACCTGTTGCTGCAACTGCTGCTTCAGATGATACTGTATATATGAATGCAGGCAGTCAAAAGGCCTATACAGGTGCTAAGACGGAAAATGTAGATGAACATATATTTGAAGTTGATGGAAAAAAATTCATGTTTGCAACAAAATCCGGAATAGATGCAATGGATAAGAAGAAGTATTCTGATGTTACTATTGTTGAAACAGCTGTTGACACACCTGATACTGCGGAAGCAAAAAAGATGGCTAATCTTATTTCACAGAAGACAGGATTAAAAGCGTATACGGCAGCTGCCAGCGCATCATTAGGTACAGAAGCAACTGGAGTATTTATTGCGATTAAACCTAGTGCAGCTGATTCTAAGGGAATTGAGTTACAGATAGGTGCAAATGAAGGACAGACTATGAAGTTCTCTATCGGGGATATGAGTGCAGAAGCTCTTGGAGTTGAGAAAGATGATATCAATCTTAGCACACAGGATGGAGCTAAGAAAGCTACAACTACAATTGATGAGGCTATCAAAAAAGTTTCTTCACAGAGAAGCGAACTTGGAGCTATTCAAAATAGATTAGAGCATACTATCAGTAATCTTGATACTGCAGCTGAGAATACTCAGACATCAGAGTCTCGTATTCGTGATGTTGATATGGCTGATGAGATGGTTGAATATTCTAAAAATAATATTCTTGCACAGGCAGGACAGTCAATGCTTGCACAGGCTAATCAGTCTACGCAGGGAGTATTATCCCTTCTTGGTTAATTAAAGCTGGTATAAATTAAATAACAGTGGCCATCACATAAGAAGAAAAGGCTTCGTATAGCGGTTTATCAATCGTTAATACGGAGCCTTTTTTGAAGTAATAAATTATTCATACTCTTAAAAAGACTTGACTTATACATAATGTGTGATATAATGAAAATATCACATATGGAGTGTGTGATGTGAAGAATTGTTAGAATGAAATTAGGGAGAATAATGAGGAAGAACAGACTAAAAGACTATTTCCCTGTTATAAGAGAAAGGGAAGAGATACGCGGAGAGATAGAGAATAATCCACATTTGCGGGAAAAGTTTTACGTGTGGAACAATGAACAGAAGGAGATGTTCCTTGATTTCTGTAGTGGAGTCAGGGGAGTGAAGATGTTGTATGATTCGTTTTTCAAGGAGATAATGAATCCGGAATATACACCGGAGCGTCTTAACGAACTGTTGTCGTTGCTGATTGGTGAGAAAGTGACCATAAAGGAAGTTTTGCCGAATGATTCAGCGAGGATAGCTGATGAAAGTTCACTTGTCATACTTGACATTGTAGTAGAGCTGAATGATGGCTCCATAGCAAATGTGGAAGTACAGAAACTAGGGTACAAGTTCCCAGGAGAGCGTGCGGCATGCTATTCGGCAGATCTATTGCTGAGGCAGTACAGACGGGTAAAGAGTGCGTCTGGGAAAGTGTTCAGCTACAGGAACATAAAGACGGTGTATACCATAGTACTGTATGAGAAGAGTCCGGAAGTATTTAGGGAACATCCGGAAAGGTACCTATATGATTTTCGCCAGAGAACAGACATAGAGATGGAAATAAATCTGTTGCAGAAGTATGTGTTCGTGTCTCTTGACATATTTATTAATATGTTGCACAATAGGGGCATAACAAGTAAACTCGAAGCATGGCTTACATTTTTGGCATCCGATGTACCGGAGGATATCATAATGCTCGTAGAAAAATATCCGGAATTTAAAGTACTGTATGAAGATGTATATGCCATGTGTGTGAACACGGAAAAGGTGATGAATATGTTTTCAAAGGAATTGGTACAGCTTGATAAGAACACGGTGCAGTATATGATAGATGAGATGCAGGATGAGATAGATGGGATGAAGAGCAGAATGAATGGAATGCAACAGCAGTTGGATGAAAAAGACAGGGAGATTACGGATGTAATCAGTGAGAAAGATGGAATTATAAATAAGAAAGACAGGGAGATTGCCATGCTGAGGGAAAAGCTGAAAGGATTAATGTAAGGGAGAAACGTTGTATGATACATAAATTATTTAAAAGTCAATTGAAAAAATAACAGCCGCCTGATAGGTAAAGTTAATTTAATGACATTGATCAGGTGGGCGGCTGTTTTTTGATATCAAGGTACAGACTGTTAACTACGATACTTTTCAGATTCATAGGTGACATTTTTAGGTGGTTGGTAATAAGCAGATGTATATAAAATCTTTAGCCCACAATTACATTATCTATTGAAATGGCAAATGGTCCGGTATAATCTTTTAAAGTCTGCATTTCGGATGAAAGCTTCATATTTCCGGCGAGTTCCATGATACTTCCTGATATTGAACCTCCGGTTAGCGGAATCACTTTTTCGCCGTCACTGTAAAAGGCAAGACGGAATTCTCCACCAAATCTTCCGGACATGGCATCCATCTGAAAGTCAGAAAAATTAACGACATGTAAATATTTTCCGGTTTCCATATCAGAAAGAGGAGTAGAACCGGAATTTACACGTATTCCCTTGTATGGTCCGGTAGGTGTAATGTTTAAGTAGTGACAGAAACGGGCAGGACCATGAATGTTTTTTAGCACACCATTTTCAAGTAAAGTTCTGTCAGTCATTTTGATTCCTTCTGAAGAAAAAGGTAACTCTGATGTGAGAGTGATATTAAGTGCATCGGCAGTTATATTTGATGATTGAACCTGTTTTCCTTCTTCAAAATCAGAATACTTTGGATATATCATTGATGCAGAAGCGCGGGTGGTGTAGAAATCAAGCAAATCTGCGACATACTGGCCTGATATAATAAGTTTTATGGAGCCATTTATATTACATCTTGTTGCTATGGCACGCTGTCTTGTAAGGTCAATGGTACGTCTGACTTTTTCGCTTAAAGCATCTGTATCAGGTGTAGTGTAGTAGAAATCCTGATATGTTTCTACATCTTCAGGGGAGGTACACTGCACAACGAATTCGCCTTCAATATTTTGTCTTTCATAAGATACATCAGTACCCCATGATGATATTGTGTGATATTGGTTATTCTTTACAAATATTTCTGCAGAATTAATAAAACAGTCTGATGCTGTATCGTTTGCAAAAAGAGCAGTTGTCATATTTGCAATGGCATCTTCCTGTGAATAGATATTATCATTTTCGCATACTTCTTTATTTGGTTCAGGGAACTCAAAGTAAGGATTGCATGCAAATTGACACGAATATTTGGCATCTGACAGTTTCTTTGATAATTCTTCATCAGACATACCGGGATATATACTGCAGGTTGCAAAACCACGCATTTTTACATCATTTTTTACAAAGTCACAGTATATGGTCACTTCATATTTTGTAACATCTTTGGAGCGGCGCATATCGAGATTCTTCTTTATGAAAAATAATTCAGTGGAATGTTCAGTTGTTTCATTTATAAGATAATGTTCTATGCTATTTTTATTTAATGACTGTATAATCTGTTCTATCATTTATAAATTTCATCTCCTATCCTAATTTTACACGGGCTTTAATTGCAGCACCGCCATCAGATACTTTAACCCATTCTTTGTAACCTTTTCCGCAAAAACCGGAGCCTGACAGATGAAAATCATCTGATATCATGGATATTGATTTAAGTAAATCGGGAACATAACCTGAGAGTACTACAGGAGAGTGGACTTTGCCGGTAAGTTTCCCGTCTTTAATTTCTCTTGCCATATTTACCATACACTGAATACCCCAGTTTTTCGGGTCCTCCATACCACAGCTTGCATTTTCAAGAAGATAGCCGTGTTTTATGGATGCAATCATATCGTCGATTTTATCAGAACCCTTTTCAAAATAGGTATTAGTCATTCTGGTGTATGCTTTTCTTTCATATGATTCACGTCTTCCGTTTCCGGTAGGAGGTGTATTTAAATACATAGCCGTCTGGATGTCGCTTATACCGCGTTTCAGAATACCTTTTTCTATTATAACCGTATCCTGACTTATCGTGCCTTCGTCATCAAAAAAGTATGAACCGGCTTCAATGCCGTCAGAAGCTTTGTCGTGCATGGTTACAAGAGGTGATGCGACATATTCACCTATATATTTTTCAGCAAGGGCTCTTTTTTTGACAAACATATCCATTTCAACACCGTGGCCGAAGGCTTCATGGGCTATCATACCTGTTACATCCGGCATGCATATAACATCGTATTCTCCGGGAGTGACAGGTGAGCATGTAAGGAGTTCAAGAACGGATTTACATGCCGGTGCAACCTTTTCCATCAGTCCGTCAAGTATTTCAACACCACCCATGGCAGATACCGGTGAGTAGTAATAATGTGTCTCTCCGTTTGAAGAGGCTATCGGCTGGATAAAAGCAGTAGACCATAGAATACTCTGGCTGAGTTCCTTATTTTGAGATAAGAACAGCTTATCAGTTTTCATATACTGGTATGCAACAGGACAATCCAGAATATTATTATCATAGGATAATGCAGCATTATGAATATTTAGAAGTTTATCTATAATTTTATCATCACCGAGTGTTTCGGGATTCATTAAATACTCAGATGATTTTGAAAATGTCACCTGTTCATCCTGTATAATATCATATGAATTTAATGACAGTGTATCAGGAAGACAGTCAGCAAGCGGTACCAGATTATCTCTTATAACATCAGGAATAGTAGAGAGATAATCAGCGTCAAGATTATTAAAGGAATATTCTGCATATCCTTTATGATCATAAATTTTTATTACACCGCCTCTTCCGGCAGTAAGAGTACTGTCTGAAATAGATATTCCGCTTTTTGAGGCACGATAATTTTTGCCATGGGAATTCTGAACAAGAACAGACACATACTGATATTCATTTAAAAGAGAATTGAGAAGCTTTTTTAATGCAGGCTTCAGATTCTCGATAGAATTGTCAAATGTTAACTTCATTATAAAATGTCTCCTTTCAAAACGTATTAATTAGGCGTTTACGAAACGCTACAAGCCGCATAAACACGCAATGTCATTAACTTAAGATTTATCTTTAAATTAGGATATGTTCTTTACTAAAATAGAGCATATCCTTTTTTATTAAACCATACACATTACTGAAAAT
>CACWRR010000060.1 GCA_902763335.1 uncultured Lachnospiraceae bacterium
TGTTTTCAAAAGAATTAGCCGAACTTGATAAAAATACTGTGCAGTATATGATTGATGAAATGCAAAGTGAGATTGATGGTATGAAGCAGCAACTTGATGACAAAGACAGTAAAATCCACGGTATGAAACAGCAGCTTGATGATAAAGACAACGAAATTGCTCTGCTTAAAGAACAGCTCAGAAAACTAAATCATAATTGAAATGCAAATAAGAGTCACCCCATAAATCGTATTTTTCTAAGGAATGACTCTTATTTAATATTTTTATTCAAGATAACTGCTTATTTCATCAATTTCTTCTACCGGGTTATCCCACATTTTTAATACTTTAGATTGCTTAAATAATACAACCGTCGGGACTCCCTCTATATTATATTTATCCAAAAATTCCTGCATATCCTTCTGCTGCTCTCCATCTATATCACTACTTGTGTAATACGTTGGAATTTCCGTTTTTAATTTCTTAAGTTCTGTTTCAAATTTCTCCTCAAATGTCAAACATTCCTTGCAGTCATCGCTACCTATGTATACCAAAACAGACTCATCCGAATTTGCATCAGCTATAAGTTCATCGAGTGATATTCCTCTGAACCATTCTGATTTTACATAATCCTGTTTTTCCTCATTCAGACTTTTTCCATGAACTATATCATAATAGCTTTTACTATTATATGCGTTAACAGCAAAATCCATAACAATTAATATTAACATAATTAATATAGCTGTTTTGCAGTTTCCTTTTTTCTTCATAACTCCAAAATATAACATTATAATAAATAAAACAAATGTGATGGCTAATGATATCCAGAAAATATTTGTTATCAGGCTATCCACACTTATATTTGGATATATATATCCGCAAAAAAACCTGAATGTATTATTTCAGCTATATTTAATATTATAATCCCAAACGCAACTATGTATAATGCAAAAAATCCCTTTTTCATTTTATCTAACCTCAATTCTAGTATAGTTTCATACTTTCAATATCTTATATCAAATATTATCACAATGCATGTATATTTGCAACGATAATATTTTTCATTTAAAACAACTTATACCATATTTTTATTTTTCTTGACTTATTTATTAATATGTTACAAAATAAAGTTATTAATTAAACTGAAACGAGGACTAATGTAAAATATGATTAATATTCCCATGAATTCAACAGGAGTCTTTAACCGGAACTCCATAAAGAATATAAACAGGCCAAAATCCATAAATCATTCAGAACCTGTTGCGCGTGAACCGGTACGCCCACAAACTGTAAATTCTACACCAAGGCAAAGTTTTACCCACACAGTTCCTACATTAAATAAACGTATGGCAAAGGGTGAAAAGTGCTCTTTGGAAACTTCCGGTAATCTGACAGGAATTAAAGCCTGCTTTGGCTGGAACACTAAGGATACCCGCTGCGATGTAGACGTGTCTGCTTTTCTGTTAGATCAGACCGGCAAAGTTTTAGGTGATTCGTGGTTTGTATTTTATGGGCAGACCGAAAGTCCCGATCACAGCACAAAGCTTACTATAAATGGTACCGGAGCAGCAGATCTGGAAGTGATAGATGTTGACTTAACGAAGCTTAACCCTCAGGTAAGGCGAATTGTTTTTGTACTTACCATAAATGAAGCATTCGATAAGGGACTTAATTTTGGTATGATGAAGGATGCTTATGTCCGCATACTTGACAGTTCCGGCAATAATGAACTTGCAGGATTTATGATGACAGACTATTATACTAATGTTATTTCAATGATGATTGGTGAAATATACATTCACAATGGCACTTGGAAATTCAACGCAATAGGTAATGGTGTTGCAAAAGATCTTGCCGGACTCTGTGAATTTTATGGAGTTCAGATTATTTAAAACAGGAGGTATTTATGCTAAATTTTGAAACTATAAATGAATTGACACTTAAGGTTACATGTACAGGAAATGACGTTTTATTCACAAAGGCAGGAGCTTTTATCGCCGGAGAATGTGCAGGGGCAAAAAATTATAAATTTGAAAAGGTTCTTTTAGGACCACAGGGAAATATCGGACAGGCTGCTCTCGGCTCCATTCTGAGAAGAGTTACAGGCGAAAATCTCCCGCTTATGAAAGTAAAATTAAACGGAGATTCTGTTACATATTATGCAAATACAGGACAACACGTTATTACATACAGACTTGAGCCCGGCGAAACTATTTCCATTGAATCTGAAAATATACTTGCATTTACACAGGATTGTGATTACAGTGTGCGATTTATAGGATGCGGTATCATATCCCAGAAAGGTCTTGCTACCTCTACTCTCACCGGCAGGGGACCTGATGCATATGTGGCCTTTTTATCAGACGGCAATCCGATTGTTCTGAGCAACGTGGATAACGGTTCTTCTATATCTGTAGACCCTGATGCCGTAATATGCTGGATGGGAAACGGACATTGTGACCCAAATGTATCTATAGATGTAAACTGGAAAACATTTATCGGGCAGACTTCCGGTGAATCTTACGCTTTTGACTGGACCGGCAGCCAGCCGGTTACTGTAGTGGTTCAGCCTTCTGAACGTAACAGTGGTGTAAGCATTGGAATGGATGGCGGAAGACTCGGACACAGACCAAATTAACATAAACAGGTGCCGTGTATTGCTACACCGGCACCTGTTTTATTATATCCTTTTTACTTTGCTATAACTTCCGTAGTACTTCTTTCCATTTAGCAGTACATAACTTCTGATTTTGAAATAATATTTCTTTTTTTTCAGATTTGTTACCATTTTTCCGGTTACATTCTTTTTATTGATAAGCACTTTTTTAGAATTTTTAAAATTCTTTGAAGTACTATACTTTATTTCATAACCGGATGCTTTTACCTTATTCCACCTGATTTTCGCCTTTGTGGTGTATCTTTTCACGGTCTTTATCTTAACCTTTGCAGGTCTTGTTACCACTTTACAGGTTACAGATTTCGTGTATATCTTTTTACCTGATGATTTCTTATATCCGCGAATTCTGAACTTATACTTCGTACCCTTAGCCAGCTTTTTAATTGTCTTTGTCGTAGCCTTTGAGCCGGATTTTCCCACAACTGTCCACTTCTTATTTTTATAAACGCTTATTTCATATCCGCTTATTCCTTTAAGTTTTTTCCATTTAAATGTAACAGTTGACGTTGTACATTTTTTCATCTTAAAACCTGATACTTTTTTGTTTTTCACAGAAGATGAAGTAGGTTTCTCTGTTGGCTCCTCTGAAGTAGGTTCATTACTTATCGGTTCTGTTGAATCTTCTGATGCCGGCTCACCACTTGTAGGCTCCGTTGTGTCTTCCGATGCCGGTTCACTGCTTGTCGGCTCTGTTGTATCCTCCGATGCCGGCTCACTACTCGTAGGCTCCGTTGTGTCTTCCGATGCCGGCTCACCACTTGTAGACTCCGTTGTGTCTTCCGATGCCGGTTCACTGCTTGCAGGCTCTGTTGTATCTTCCGTCGAAGGCTCACTGCTTACCGGTTCAGTTGTCTGCTCCTCAACGGTCACCGTACATTCATCAGACATTTCACCGGCATATACTTCACCATCTTCGTCTTTCACAAACGCCTCTGCCTTATACACATATGTAGTACCCTTTTTTACTTCCTTATCTACATATTTTTCAGACTGACAGTTACCTGCTATACTCCACTCCTTATCTCCTATGGCTTTCTTATACACACGGTATCCATGCGCACCTTCAACCCTGTCAAAATTAAGAACTACTCCTTCAGAACTGTCCTGACCTTTTATCTGTGAAATTTTTTCCGGCACAACTGCTATCTTTATATTTTTTGCACATCCGTTATCATCACACACAATAACATTTAAGGCTGTAACACCACATTTTTTCGCAATGAGTTCAATATATGCCTCACCATTATTTACCTCTCCTGAAGATGTTATCTCTGCAACAGACTTATCATATATATTGTAACTCAATATCGGTTCTGTAGCATTATCCGGTCCTACAGATACAGATACTTTCTTCTTCTGATTATTTGTGAGATATATTATATCCTCGATGCCAATACTATCCACATTTGTATATTCTACCGTTGAAAATGTACTCTCACTGCTTCCTCCTCCGGCATACGATACACCTTCCTGGCTTACATACGGCTGAACCTTAAGTTTATATGACGTATTATTTTTAAGTCCTGTAAATGTATAAGAACAGTTATATACATCTCCATCCTTTTCTATATTTATATCAGATAAAGGTATGTCTGTTCCAAGATCTGACAATACCCAGCTTCTTATAAATCTGATTCCTGATATTGCCTGTGTGTCTTTAACCTGCCATTTTGCCTGCACGGATTTGATGCCGCCTGTCGTTTCCAGTTCAAATTCCTCAAAGTCATATACAAGTATTGGAATTTTTTGCGTATACGCCTTTTCATCCAACGACCTTATATACAGGTTTGTATAACCGTTTTTCACACCTGTTATCTGCAAATCAGCATCCCAGTTAGGTGATACGTCTTTGACTGTAGCAATGTCTGTATCCTCTATCCAATATTCAAATTTCTCCTTATTAATACTTATCTTTACATTTGAGTTTTCACCCACGGTGGTTGCTATAGATGAAGGAATATTTCTTCCAAATGATTTGATAACTTCGTCTTTGTATGTATGCAGCTCTATTATTGTACTCATATCCTCATAATAATGCTTATATCCATTCTGGTCTACACGGAGTATGTATGGACTTACTGCAAATTTATAATCTTTGTCAGCGTCAATATATGAACCGTATTTTACACTGTAAGCACGATATTCCGTACCGGACTGGGTATATTTTAAATCCCACTTTGAGGTTTCAGTGTTATACAGATATATCTTATATCCGTCAACATTTTTCTGTTCATCCCAGTTAAGTGTCACATAATCCTGACCATGATCTTCCGTAAGTCCTGTGACTGCTCCAGGATTAACCCATACCGTACATGTGGCATAATATTTTCCATCCATCGAATACGCCTTTATAGTCGCATGTCCCTGCCCCACGGCTTTTACAAATCCATTTTCATCTACAGTGGCAACTTCTTCATTTGAGCTTTCCCACTTTGATATTCCCTTATTTACGGCATCATATGGTGTATATGATGTTACTTCCAGCTGCAATGTCTCACCAACATTTACGCCTGCCTCGTTATTATCCCATACATCACAGTTTAACGTAATTTTCTTTACCGTACATGCTTCAACCGTAACATTTATCTTTTTAACGATATTTGTTCCATCAGCAGTAGCTACTGTAATCTCTGCATTTCCAACATCCACTGCCTCAATTATTCCATCATCCGAAACTTTGGCTACACTTTCATCTGATGATGACCATACAACTTTCTGTGAAACCTTATCTGCCGGTTCTACTTTATATACCACATCATGCTTTTTACCTTTAACGATAGTGATATCACTGCTTTCCAGACTTATATCCGTTGCTTTTGCTTCCTGAAAATGTACAATACATCTTCCTGCTATTGCACGGCCTTCACTATCTGCACTACCATTGTCAGGTACTACATATACAGTCACATCACCATATTGTTTCCTAGTTACGGTACCATTATCGACCGTAGCCAGTCCCTCTACCGATGTATACCATTTTGCACCTGATTTTACATTTGTTCCAAGCACAACCTTATCATCTATAGTATATATTTCAGTAACTTTCTCACCGTCTTTTGTCATGTATACTTCTGTATACATCTCACTGTCATCTGCATAGTCATTATATGGAACTGTCGTATTATCCGAATACTGTGTCACACTCTTCATGTCACATCCATGCTGCTGTATATCACCAACCTGTTGTAATATATTGCCGCTTACTTCTATCTTCTTCATCTGTGCGCCATTACAATATAAAATATATCTCGGAAACTGAGTATTATCTTCCTTTCCTTTAGCAATATACATATTCGGTGCATAAAATTTATTGCCCTTTATATAAAGATTATCAACATATGCACCTCTAATCGTTCCAAGAGACTCAAATGTAGCATCATAAGAATACATGAATTTTCTCTTATAATCGATAATGGTATTATTCTCTATATAACCATTTTCGCCACATTCACCGCCGCCTCCTACAAGGATAACCCCTGTAAGATTTCCGTACGATTCCAAAGTATTATTTCTTAATACTGCTGTATTATTAATAAGATAATCTAAAGCCTTAAAGCTTACAATCTTGTTATTTTCAGCCGTTCCCAAACGATACATGAGATATCCGACAGATGAGTCAAATACAAGCCTGTTTCCATTGAATTCAATCGGGCCACTGCAGATTGCAGCCTTGCCATACCTTGTCACATACAGTTCATTATTCTGTATTTTGATATCACCAAGACTTGCATTTCCTGCCTCAAATATGTAACTTCCGTTATTTCCCGTACAATCTGCCTCTATAATATTATCTTCCACCACACAGTTATCCACGTTTCCAAATGTCATAAATTTTGAATCAACCTGTGAAATAAAATGATTTCTTGCTATGTATATATCATCTATGTTTCTCGATTCATCATATGCAACAGTGAAACACATGGTGCGGTATCCTCCTGATGCTGCCTTATCAAGCGGAGTATAGCTGTATATCTTGTTGTCAATAAAATCTACATTTTTAACAAATGAAGCATCTCTGTTATTCACGCCTGTGAATATACCCACCTGCTCATCTCTGGCATTATCATAAAGTTCACAATTTTTAACTGTAATATTTTCCTCTCCACGACAGTAGAAATCCAGAATTCCAAGATTTGCGCCACGGTATGTTGAGCACATAAGTTCCATTCTGCATGAATCTGCCGTCATATTCTTGTTTCCGGAATAAAATGTAAGATTGGTATACTGCTTATCCACATAATAATCCTTAGAAAAGGCCTCCTGCGGAATATTCATATTTACCCTGTATAAATACACGTTTTCACAATCAACGAATGAAAGCTGACGGTAATACCTGCTCATATCCCTTTCTCTTGCCTCAACTTTAAAATCTGCAAGATAAAGATTTTTTCCTCCCGACGACCACATGAAAAATTCATATGCATCCGTATAGTCGTTATCTGTAAATATTACTGTGGAGTCCCCATCTCCGACTACATTTACATCATGAATATTAACATATAACTGCTTTGTACATTTGTATTCGCCTTCCGGTATATAGACGATACTTCTATATATATCATCATCATTTGTTGCTTCACTCGCACAGTAAAATGCCGCCCCAAGATTTGTCTGGTCTGAAACTGTGCCATTTCCCACGGCTCCAAACTGTTTTGCACTGACTACAGCCCACTTATTTCCATCCATTTCCATCGTGTCCGGAATAAGTATTGCATACATCCCATTGTCAAGCTCCACTGCTCCCGCTCCTGACGATGCAGATATCTTATATGTTCCTGCACCACCATCACCGCTTGTGTAAAAACCGTTTGTCCTTATTATTTTGCCTTCCCTTAAAAAATTGCTGTCTGCAGATTTCATCTCCAATGCCGTCATAACCTTCATGTCCACGTCACCGCTATAAGTATTTCCAAACCTGAAATCCTTTAAAAAGCTGTAATCAACATTTTTATATACAGCCATCCCCGATGTGTCTTCACTTATCTCACCAGTCTGCTCATCTGCTGCATACAGATTGTATACAGGAACTGATGTTGTAATGACTGCCGCCGCAGTCAGCATTGCCAATAACTCTCTAATCTTCATCATCACCTCCTTAAGTGACTTATTCACGAATTTAAATATTCCACAGCTGATAATGCTGCCACGTTTCCCTGTCCTGCTGCCTTTATATACTGATATGGTTTTCCGGCTATGTCACCACATGCAAAGCATCCCTCAACGCTTGTCCTCATCTGCAGATCTACCGCTATATGATTTCCATCCAGTTTTAGTTCCTGCATAAGCTGTTCAGGTGAAATTCTGTCACGCAGTATAAATATTCCGTCTGCCATATACTCATTTTCTCCTGCCACCAGTTTCACCTTTCCATCATCGCACTGTGTTACTTCTTTGGGGATACCACTAATAATATCTATGTTTTCCCCTTTCAGCTTATCATTTCCATTCTTATATGCCGGAAGATAATAAACTCTGTCTGCAATCTCAGCTAAAAATTCAGCCTCCTTTCCTGCCTCACTGTAATATCCCACCACAATAGCAGTCTTATTTTTATATAAAGGTGCATCACAAGTTGCACAGTAACTCACTCCGTGTCCGAGCAGTTCCTTTTCTCCCGGAAGAAGTCTGCCAAAATTCACACCTGTTGATATTATTACAGCCGATGATTCATATATGGCATCTGCTCCCTGAATAGCAAAGTATTCACCCATATTATAAACAGCCTTAACTTTTTCTTCAGTTATTTCTATATTAAGATGCTCCAGATGTTTTCTGAATGCATCTGCCATATCTTCTCCTGATATATCCGGAAGTCCCGGATAATTTTCTATAAGATGCGCTTTTTCAATCTTTTCACTAAAATTTCTGCTGCCAAGCAGTACAATATTTTTATTTCTGATAGTCGCTGTTATCGCCGCCGAAATCCCCGCAGGACCTGTACCGATAATTGCAATATCATATCTTTCCATATATTAAATATCCTTTCTTTGCCTATAAATCTTCTACTGATTCCCGGATAGTTTCTGATAGATTCTGAATATTTTCGCTTTGTACCGCTATTTCCTGTGTAGTTGCTGCAATATTTGATATTTTCACATTCATATCATCAATATAATTAAGAAGATTTTTTATATCCTCTATACTTGAATTTATCTTAGGAACGGTATCAGATGCCTGCTTGTTATTTTCTTCTATTAATTTCTTAGTAGAATCTGACAGATTTCTTATTTCATCTGCCACCACAGCAAATCCTCTTCCTTCTTCTCCTACCCTTGCCGCCTCTATAGATGCATTCAATGATACGAGATCCGTCTGATCTGCTATACTTACAATATCCTCATTACTCTCATTATATGCCTGTATAAAATCAGAAAATATTCCCAACGAATCATGTATATTTTCACATGCAGAACATATGTCAGATACTGTCTGTGTTATATTGGTAGCATCCATCGCTGTTGATTCATTAGCCTCTGCCAGTTCAGACACTCCGCTATTCAATTGTTTAAACTGCTGTATAATAATATTGAGTTTTTCCTTATGTAATTCCTGTTCTTTTATATTTTCCTGATGCATTTCGCTTACTTTTTTTCGTTCCAGCTCTGCTATTTCTTTTGCATATAAAATACAGTTTTCCTTTTTGTTCACACCATTATAAATAGCCTTTGCCATTTCCCGGCAGCTCGAATATCCACAACAATTACAGTCTACATGTCTTGACTCTTCCGTGTTCTTTAACATACTGTTAAATATATCATTTTCTTCATCGGCATCAGGTTCCTTTACATCCACATGCCTGTCATCATATGTACGCATAAAGTCATTAATATCCAGATTTGAAAACTGCTCATCAAAATATTTCCATCTGTCTTCAAGTGACAATGCACTGTTCCAAGGATTGTGTACTGACTTTGTCTTAAATAATCCTTTTACAGTCTCATTCACCACCATCTTATTCATATCATTAATCGCAAGTTCAACTTCAAGTTCATCTATAGATTCATCAGTTCCCGTGCCTCTTATGCATCCTTTCTGACAGTTAAGAATATCTATCATAAATGGTTTATCACCCTTATGCCGCAAATATTCATTCAAAAATTTGTATGCCTCTGTCTCGCCTTCAACCTGCATAACAGCGGTCTGATTACCAAGGAAGAAATGAACGCACTCTTTTAATCCCCCCGGCTTCGGATATCTTGCACCCAGTCCATAGCCTGATTCCTCTTCTGCCTCTTTTGCCGTCTTATACTTATCGCCTATAACATCCATCAGTCTCTTAAATGTAACGTTATATTTAACATATCCATGAGTATTTTTATCTGTTATCTCAGATTTTTTAGCTATACACGGAGATAAAAATACAAGTTCTTCTTTCACATTCTGATACTTTTTCAAATATATAGCTTCATCCATCATAGGACTCTGAAGCGGCATAAGAAGTTTTATAAGTTCAGGTCTGTACATCTCTATATAATTTACTATTGCCGGACAGGGCTGGCTTATCATTCCCGTCTTACCGGTATTCTTAATATACTTTATGTATGTCCATGTGGTAATATCTGCTCCAAAACTCACTGGATATATATGCTGCACACCTATTGTTTTTAAATATCCATATATCTTCTTATATTCTTTTGGATAATTTGCAATAAACGCCGGTGCCACGATAACTGAGTATTTTTTGCCATTACTCAGATCTCTGATAAATGCCTAAGTATCATCCTCATAATCCCTTGCATTATGCTTGCAATTATCAAAACATGCACCACACAGTATACACTTATTTGCGTCAACGTCTATTCGTCCATCCCCCGCAATATTTGCCGGTGCAGCCGGACAGCTTCTGATGCATTTGTTACAACCAATACAATTAGAATTCGTAAATATCATAATATAATCTCCCATCTACATTCTACATTTATATATTTAATTATCAGGCATTTGCCTGTGCTATATTGATAAATTTTATCTGTATTTACTACAATTATAACCGTATATAATATTAATGTCAATCTAATCCAAAATCTCTGGCCACGGATTGTCGTTCGCATAAAAAACCGGAAGAATATACATATCTGTACACTCTTCCGGCTATGGTAAAACCATTACTATTTCAACTCTTCCGGTTTTGCTGTCTCATAATCTGACCATGAACTGTTCTTTGAAGCATTTGTAAAATCAGCACCTGTATCATACTTCTCTACGGTTATTGTATACTGACTGTCTCCTGTTACATATTTTGTACCATCCTCACCTACTATTGTAACAGTCTTTCCGTCCTCATCTACTATAGTTCCTTCTGAATACAAGGATGTTACCGTACTATCTCCGGTCACTACCCACTTTGAATCTTTGCTTACATATACGTTGCAGTAGCCTGCTCCGCCATCGCCTGCATATGTCTCATCATCCACAAATGAACCTGTCAGGGTACTTCCGTCTTTCATATAGAAATCCAGTTCACTTATACTGTCCCATATAACTTTACCCTGCATTTCCTGATTTTCTGCTGTAAATTTGCACTGTGAACCATTGGCTCCTGCATTTCCCCAGCCTCTTTCATTTGTATTTCCTGTACACTGAAGAAAGAATTCGCTGTCGTCTGCATATGTTATATCCACATCTGACATCAGAATATCACACTCAGTATTTGTTGTATATATAAGACCACCATTCTTAGATGTAAGACTTCCTCCTACTATCTGCATTGTGCTGTTTCCTACTTCTGAATCACCAGACATACTCTGATATACAATGATATCCCATGTTGTATCATTAGTCTTTAAATCACTCATATTTCCGGTTATGTCACAGTCAAACAGATGAATCGTATTAAGTCCTTCCATACATATTGCCTCGGAACCGTTGGCAGTAAGCTTAGCATTATTTACGGCAATATCAGCAGTACAATACACTGCCGGAGATCCCACTCCATTACTTGTATATGTTCCACCATCCACTACCATTGTGCCGCCAACTCTGTCACTTCTTATGGCTGCTGCCGATTCTCCATCAGTTTCCACATCCAGATTCCATGCATACAATGTACCGCCACCGGCTACATGTATTCCGCCTGAAGTATCTTTTGAGGTTTTTATCTTTGTGTCAGCCACATATGTTTTACCGTCACCATATGAAAATATTCCTGCTCCGCCGGCACTGTCTGTAGTTATCTGCGAATTTTTTATATACGTTGTACCGTCAGTGGTAAGAAGTGCTGCTCCCACACCGTAGAAGCTTGAATTGTCTCCACCCGTACTGTCATCTGAAGTTCTGTTTACCGTTACATTATCAAGCGAAACTTTTGCTCCATCAGTTACATGAATGGCATTTTCATCTATTCCGCCAGACTCATATGTTTCATCACTTGCCGAAGTGTCCTCAGAATATTCTGTGACTGTCTCATAACTGTCGACACCGCCTGACTGTTCTCCCGAACCGCCCGGTCCTCCCAATGTCATTAAGATAACTAGAAAAGTAATACAAGATATTATTTTTTTGTATAACAAAAGCGGTTGTATGATACAATTCCTATATTTTATCACATTACA
>CACWRR010000061.1 GCA_902763335.1 uncultured Lachnospiraceae bacterium
CTCTCAAGATACTGGCACACCTGTGCATAGGTTGTTCTGAGTCTCAATGCTCTTACCGCAACTATAGGATCTTCTGAAGGTCTCTGAATCTTCTGCTCTGTCTCAAGCTGTGTATTCAGATTGTCATATCTTATTTTATTATTATTAATATTCGTCATCGAATTATTCATCATTATTCTGTTGGTAATTCTCATATAATCAACACCTCCAAACGCTATACGCCCATTTCATTTATAAGTTTATCATAGCACTCCGTCATAACTGTTATTACATTGGCACATATATCATAGGCTTCCTGATATTTCTGAAGATTCATTGCCTCTTCATCTCCATCAACTCCTGATATCGACATACGCTGTTTATCCGATGTATTAACTATTGTTGTATAATTTTCTTCAAAAAATTTTGACTTCTGTGTAGATACACCTGATTCTGTAACGATGCTCTCCAAATATTCCGATGCTGTTGAATTGTTTAAAATATTTGCATCCCTGATTTCGAGGAACTCATCTATAAGGCTTGAATCAGATACACCCTGATGCAGCGGATTGACTGTCGCACCCATTAATGACGGATTTTTTAATAAATCCTTGTTTATGGAAAGTTCTCCTGTTATTGACATCTCAAATATTTTCACTCCGGCAGTAGAATTTCCATTCAAGTCTATACCTTTGTCATGAACATTGTTAAATGCATCCGCTATAGCCTGCTTAAATTCCTGAACCCTGTTAATATAATGTGGTATTCCTTTATAATTAACAGATGCCTTTGAGGTCCCATCGGCATTGTTGCCATCACGTATATCAAGTATACCTCTTAAGCTTCCTGACAGATTCATTGACTGTACGTCAAACTTTGTTCCTGTTTTGTCATTGTCATCATAGTAATAATAGATATCAAATAAACCTGTTGCATCATACTTATTATTATTGTCTTCTCTCGTTACTAACATCAATTTGTGGCTCTCATAATTGTTTACCAGTGTAAAATCTCCAACCCTTAACAGATAATCTGTCTTTCCATTCTCATACTTAGTCTCTGTCACATTAACAGGTACTATATTTGAAAGACTGTCTAACATATTGTCTCTCTGGTCTCTTAACTCACTGGCAGTTCCACCTGCCATCTCTACTATATTTATCTGTTTTGTGAGTGATGCTATCTGATCTGTATACAGATTTATTCTGCTCACACTGTTACTCACTTCCTGATTTGCTTCCATCTGGACTGTTGTGAGCCTGCTCTTTATCTCATTCATATATTCAGCAAGACTCTGGGAATAGTTAAGAAATTCCGAACGTCTTGTTATATCATCAGGCGTACCTTTAAGTTCCTGAAGTGATGCAAACATATCTGCAAACAGTGTAGTGAATCCGCTCTCGGACATTTCATTGAAACTGTCTTCAAGCTGTATATTATATGAATATTTGGTACTGTTTTCTCCAAGCTTTGAATAGTTGCTTCTGTATTTATTATCGTAATAGATATCCCTGACACGCTCTATGGAAGTTACCTCAACACCCGTTCCTATCATTCCATAGCTTGCATACACCCTCAATGATGTTTTTGCCTGCTGATTTACAACCTGTCTTGAATATCCTTTTGTATTTTCATTTGAAACGTTATTTCCTGTAGTGGCAAGTCCTGCCTTAGCAGCAAATAAACCTGTTTTTCCTATATCAAGTCCAAAAAATGTAGATGCCATCTGACATACCTCCTCTTAACGATTATGTGATACCGGGTTATGCTCCCAGTCGGTTTATAATGTGCTCCAGCATCTCGCTGATAACTGTTACATATCTCGAAGAAGCATTGTATGCCTGCTGGTACTTTATCATATATGTAAGTTCTTCATCGGTAGAAACCCCTGTCACCTGCTGTCTCTTGTCATCCAGAGCACTGGTGGCGTCTGACTCATTTACCGCAAGATTATAATACATCTGTCCGTCACTTCCAATATCAAACACGAACTGATCATAATAGCTGTTAAAGTTTAACTTTGTTGTATTGTTCGGATCAAGATTTGAAAATTCCTCGCTCCACTTATTTGCAAGCTTTGTGGCTTTCGCAAAATCCTCGTCTCCCTCTCCCTGTGTAGTAAATGGAAGTTTTGAATAATCATCTATTATTTTACTGTTGACGGATACATTTCCACATTTATACAGTGATTCATATCCCATACCATTTTTCTTATTTAATATGTAATATGTATTTCCGTCATCGCCGGTTACTTCTATGTATCTCTCTGTATTATCTCTTGAAAACAATTCTTCCGGTGGAAGTTTTCCGTCTTTTCCCACAGAAGTTGTCACATCAAGATATTCTATATCATCTTCATTATATAATTCTCCATCCGGATATACATTTCCATCAGCATCCGTAAATGACGTTACACCGTCAGGCATTCCCTTAATGTTAGGGGCAAATATGTCGTTTATGGTGGTTATAATTCCATGCACCAGATTGTCAAATAGCGCCTCCGCCTTAACTAACGCACATGACTGTACATTTTCATTGTATATTCTGACATCGTCATCATATTTCTGTTTTCCCTCAGGAGTTGTAAGGTCATAATCTTTTACATTTGGCACGTCTGTATAATCTGCACTGAAGTCACCTCTTGCAAACAAATATCCTTTAAGACTTCCCATATTTGACGTATCAGATATATCTATTCCCTTAGAAAAGTCAAATACTTCCTGTCCGTCAATCTGTGGCCATACGCATGTAACAAATGCAGAATCCTTATCACCGTCAAGCATCTCTGTTTTCATCTTGTATACACCCGTATCGGTGACAAACGGCACACCCTCGATATTCACATTTACATAATGATTCTCTTTTTCCGTGTAAGTAATATTTACATAAGCAGACAACTTATCCAGAATTAAGTCCCTCTGGTCTCTCAAATCATTTGCCTTCTCTACATCCGATGCCTCAACACCTGCTATCTGTTTATTTAAATCCGCAATCTGCTCACCATATGAATTGACTGTATCTACCATACCGATAATCTTTTTATTAAGATTATTCTGGTATTCAACCATTTCCTGATGTATTGCGTTCGCACGTCCTATAAACTGCTCCGCATACATTACAAGTTCAGCCTGTGATGTTTCACTGTTCGGGGTTTTAGACATCTCCATAATGGCGTTCTGAAGATTCTCAAGTGTCTTGTCAAATGACTGTCCATTTAACTCACCGAGTATTCCCGATATTTCATTCAGTGCATCGTACTGCGCATCATAAAAATGCGTACGGCTGTTTTCCGTTCTGTACGCTTTATCCAGTAATATGCTTCTTACACGACTTGTAGCTATAGTACTTACACCAAGACCGACCTGCTTGGTTCCTATAGCTGTGTATCCCTGATTAATATATGTTCTGTCACCCTTTATACTTAACTGTCTCGTATATCCGTCTGTATACGCATTCGCCAGATTATGTGCTGTAGTATTAAGCGCTGTCTGGCTCGACTGCAAACCGGATACGCCCACATAAATACTTGTCATTCCGGACATATCAACACCTCTTTCAACTAGTTTTTTGCATCAAATGTAGAAAGTCCCATTTGATTCTGATTATATGCATCTCTTGTATAATTGGCAGTTTCCGGAAGCTGGGACAGCCCATTGATATAATTAATATTAAAATTAATCATTTCAAGTGCCTCCTCTATCAATCCTTTGTTCATCTCATTAACCGCTTCAACTCCGGTCAGCAGTTTCTTCAGCTTATCACGGGTCTGTGACAATTCCTGCTGCTCTTTCTTCTGACCTTCCAAAAGCTCTGATATTCCTTTAACTGTCAAAGTGTTGACATCCTTGTTTAACACTATTGCTATATCTTTCATTACTTCTGTACGTTTCTTCTCAAGATTGGCAATTCTGTCTAAATGTGACTGTTCTTTTGCCACCATCTCATTAAGATTCTGTATATCATCTCTGACGATAATACCCGTTTTCTCCGTTGAGAGCCCAAGCAATGCCTCATATTCAACTGTTTCTTCCTTTAATGTAGTTATAAGTTCTTCTATAAGACTTGCCACTTTTTACTCTCTCCTTCCGTCTAGATAAATACGTCGTAATCACTTAAAAGTTTATCCGCAAAGGCTTCCGGACTGACATCATATGTGCCGTTCTGAATCCTTTCCTTAATGTCTGCTATCTTATCCTGTCTGACATCCGGTGCTGAAGCAACTGCCTGCTTAGCCACCTGATAAGCCTTCCCAAAGGATGATATCTCTACTTTATCCCTCTTAGATGTTTTCTGAACCTTATCAGATTTTACACTTCCTGCTGCCTTGTATATCTGGTTTACCTGATTATAAGCATCTATACGCATAACTCTCACCCTTTCTTTTTCATTCTTAAAAAATATATTCAATTATAATATCGGAATTTTTTGTTTTATCATTACATTAAATTTTATTTTTGGTTATTTTTATGCAAATAACAAAAACGTTGCATGGTACTTTTATTCATACCATACAACGTTATAAACACTTTTAATTATCAAGAAATCTCATTCTTGCACTCTCTCTTGAATTTCTCTGAGGTGCTTCAACCGTCTTTTTACTATACACAGCTCCAAGGTTTGCCGCAAGCTGTTTTTTGCATGCGTCACAAAATCTTCCTGTATGAATCATAGCTCCGCATGACTCACATTCAATACCAACAGCAGAATCCTTTGAAAAGCTTAATCTCTCCTCACGCACCCACTGCTTTATCTGCTGCGTACTCACCTCATTTGCCTCTGACACCTCAGATATCGAAGCATCCTTATTTTCATATATATACTTTTTTACTTTCTGAAATTTATCCTCTAATTTTGCCTTGCATCCCGGACACAGCCTCTGCCCGCCGAGATAATTAAATAATCTGCCACATTCTCTGCAATTTTGTACGTCCATTTTAGTCCTCCATTTCCAGTGTTTATCATTTAAAACACTTTTATAATCCGTTTCCTATGCTCATAGTTATAAAATATACTGCATCTGCTCCGCCTCTAAGCAGTACTTCTGAACATGCATCTATCGTACTGCCTGTGGTATAAATATCGTCCACAATTATTATCTTCTTTGATTTTACTATATTTTTATTTACTTTAAAAGCTTTTTCAAGATTTTTCCTGCGCTGCACGTCTGAAAGTTCTTTCTGCGGTGTTGTCTGCCTTACTCTCTCTATCGCATCAGATTCTACTTTTATATTCATTCTTCTACCGATACGTTTGGCAAATTCATCCGCCTGATTAAAGCCTCTCTTTATCTCTTTTCTTTTGTACAAAGGCACCGGCACAAGCATATCTGCATTCCATCTCCCAATTTTTTCCCGTTCTTCTTTTATAAGTTCATCTGCAAAAAAATCAAGATATTCTCTCTTATTATCGTACTTAACGGCATATATTGCATTTTTTATTTTCCCTTTGTGTCCAAAAAGTGCCACGCCTTCTCTGTAAAGATGTCTGCTCTTTTGACAGTCGTAACAATATTCCGCTCTTCTGTCCGATATCTCTTTTGAGCATTTTCTGCATCTTGCACCGTTTATATACGGCAGCTCATCTCTGCATTTAATATGAATCTTTCCCTCTTTATATGGGACTTTATCCCCACACACCGGACACTGTGCCGGGTATAATACCCGTATAACATTGTCCGTGATATTATATAATTTATATCTCTGTCTCATTAATCTCCCTTATTCTCCATTCAAGGCCTGAATATCTTTTCTGTTCCATGGTGTTGTCAACCATGCGTCTGAACTCTTCCTCATCCCCGACTATGCATACACATTTCTTCGCTCTTGTAACCGCAGTATAAATAAGATTTCTCGTCATAAGCATCTGTGGTCCGTTAAGCACCGGTATGATTACCGCCGGATATTCGCTTCCCTGTGATTTGTGTATGGTTACGGCATAGGCATGCTCTAACTCCTCTGTCTGTTTGAACGTATACTTTACCGTTTTCCCTTCCTCAAACTCAACTTCCATAATTTCCAGATATTTATTTATGCTTTTTATTTTCCCGGTATCACCGTTAAACACTCCCATACCTTTTTCTACTGCTATACCATATCTGTTATTGACTTCCCATTCAAGCTGATAGTCATTTTTTATCTGCATGACCTTATCGCCTTCCCTGAAAATCTTTTCACCTATTTCTTCCTGCCTTTTACTGCTGTCCGGAGGATTTAAATATTCCTGTAATATTTTGTTCAGCCTTTCAACTCCGAGAAGTCCCTTTCTCATAGGCGTAAGCACCTGTATCTCCATCATGTCAGCATCAACATACAGTGGTAGTTTTTCCTTTATGAGCGTCAGCGTGGCACTGATTATATGATTCGCATCCGGCCTTTTCAGATACAGAAAATCCTTACTTCTTTTTTTGAGGTCGATATATTCACCCCTGTGTATCTTATGTGCATTTACGATTATATCACTTTCTCCTGCCTGCCTGAATATTTTATTAAGTTTGACTACATGAAAACATTCAGAATTTATTATATCTTTTAATACATTTCCCGGACCTACGGACGGAAGCTGGTTCACATCTCCCACAAGTATAAGTCTCGTACCTACAGCCACGGCTTTTAACAGTGAATGCATAAGGTATATGTCAACCATTGACATTTCATCTATAATGACCGCATCTGCCTCTAACGGATTCTGTTCATTTCTCTCAAATCTCTCACCGTCACCTATATCACCATCCGCAGATACCGACACCTCTAAGAGCCTGTGTATAGTTTTCGCATCACGTCCCGTAGCTTCCTTCATCCTCTTTGCCGCCCTTCCCGTAGGTGCCGCAAGGAGTATCTCCATTCCTTCGCTTTCAAACAAATCTATAATCGTGTTAATAGTTGTAGTTTTTCCCGTTCCGGGTCCACCGGTTATGACCATCACACCGTTTTTGACTGTTTCGATTACCGCTTTTTCCTGAAGTTCATCGAGACATATTCCGGTTCCGTCAGCCAGGGCAAGTATCTTCTCCCTGAGTCTTATTTCATCGACTACTGCCTTACTGTCAAGTTTTTGCAGCATGACTGCCGTATTCAATTCTGTATAATAAGCGTTTGCTGAATAGACTGTATCCACGTCATCCGCTTTCTTTACTATTATTTTTTTGTCAACGGCAAGGTCAGATATATGTGCATCCATATCAAGGCCAGGAATAGCCAGAAGTTCCCTGACTTCTCTTCTTAGTACATCTATAGGAAGATATGTATGTCCATTCTGGGATGCCTGAACAAGAACATAGGCTATGCCACTCTTTATTCTGAAGTCTGAGTCTGTATTTATGCCTATCTTTGAAGCTATCTCATCTGCAATCTTAAATCCCACACCGTCTATATCATCAGCCATCTTATATGGATTTTCTTTGAGTATACCATACATTTTAGCTCCATACTGTTTATATATTTTTACAGCCAGATTTAAGTTTATACCATACTGCTGAAGAAATATCATTGCCTTTCGCATATCCCGCTTTTCCTGCACCTGATTTGATATGTCCACGGCTTTTCTCTCACTTATACCTTTGACATTTATAAGTCTTTCAGGTTCTTCTTCCATAACCCTGAACGTATCGCTTCCGAACTTTTTCACTATTCTCTCAGCCATGGCAGGACCGATACCTTTTATTGCACCTGAACCCAGATATTTCTTTATATCCTCTGTCCCCTCCGGGACTTTCATCTCATACGATGACACTTTAAACTGCTTTCCGTACATCTGATGCTCTATAAATTCACCTTCCATGCTCAGATATTCACCTGTACTCAGATATTGGAAATTGCCGACGCATGTAGTTTCATCACTGTCCTCGTTTATGACAAATACAGAATAGCCGTTATCTTCATTCCTGAAAACTATGTTGTCAACGTATCCTTCTATAACACTTTGTCCCACATCTTTCCTCCTGTGTTCCATATATAATATTACCCCAATTATGCATACACACCTTCTGTACCATATGCAAAACCGGGGTTAAATTCTTATTATTAATCTTCTATATTGTAATTCACTTTCATCTGTTCGTACAACATCTGCGCAAGACCAAGTCCCTGTCCCTCCGAAGAAGAACCTGCATATTCCTGTAAAAGAGTATCCGTTGCATAATCTTTATACTTTGAAGACGAATCGCTGTCATCACTCTTCCATACATCTACCGTCTTCTGCATCTCCTTAAACATCTGCTCGGTAAAATATGCTTCAAACTCCCTGCATGCCTCCATGAGTTCATCTGAGTCTGCATCTGACATATCTTTATCTGTAAGAGACTGTTCAAGCTTCGCTCCGGATGATGTCTTTGTACTATTGTATGCATTGTACAGCGAATCAGCATATCCGCCTACCATAATATCACTCATCTACTTCACATCCTATCTCTTAAGCTGGTTTGCCTGACTCATCATTTCATCTGTAGTAGTGATGACTTTTGAGTTCATCTCATATGCACGCTGTGCAACTATAAGCCCTACCATTTCATCAACTACCTGCACATTTGACGCTTCAAGATATCCCTGATGTACCTTGCTCTTCTTAAGCGAATCATCCTCTGATTCCCAACGTGCTTCTCCGGATGCATCCGTAACCTTATACAATGACTCGTCCAGTTTCTCAAGTCCGTTCGGGTTAGGAAACTGTACAAGGCCGATGGTCACACCTATCGGCTGCGGATTGTTATTCGCATCAGGATAACATATCTGTCCGTCTGCATTTATAGACAATTTTTCTGCCTGATACTGAGTTGCATCAAGCTCAATCGGATCACCGTTCTCATCGAGAACCGGATAGCCTTCTGCTGTAGAAAGAACCATTCCATTGTTTCCGATAGAAAAATTAAATGCACCGTTTCTTGTATAGTATGTCTCTCCATCAATTCCCTGAATGGCAAAGAAACCTTTTCCTTCTATGGCAAAGTCGGTATTGATTCCCGTATCCGTAAGATTTCCCTGGGTGAAATCTGTGGTCACTGCCGAATTTCTGACACCGAGACCTACCTGTGCTCCTACCGGCTTTGTATCTCCGTTTGCCGATGTTGTCTTAGACTGGACAGTCTGGTATAACAGCGTCTTAAACTGCGCTGTATGTCCCTTGTATCCGGTTGTATTTACATTTGCAAGATTGTTGGAAATAACATCCACATTAGTCTGCTGGGCAGTCATTCCCGTAGCTGCCGTCCATAATGATCTTACCATACCTTAACCTCCTGTCTTACACTTTACCGATCTGGTTTGCTGACTTATCAAGTGCATCGTCCATCGTCTGTATAAGCTTCTGATTTGCCTCATATGTTCTGCTTAAGGAAATCATATTGACCATCTCTGTCACAACATTTATGTTTGACTGCTCAAGATATCCCTGATCTATAGTTGCCGTCGGCTCCTTCTCTGTTGCGCCGTCAACTGCATCATACATATTTTCACCATATTTTTTCAGATAATTGTAATCTTCAAAATCTGTAATCTTAATGGTGTCTATATATTCTCCATCCGCATATATCTCGCCAAGTTTATTGATACTTACATCGACTGCATTTGTCGGTATATATATTTCTCCTGACTCTCCAAGAACATAATCTCCGTCCTGAGTACGAAGTGCTCCTTCATTATCGATAGTAAAGTTTCCGTCTCTTGTATATTTTACTGACTGTTCTCCTGCCTTATTCATAAATGAAATGTTAAAAAAACCGTCTCCGCCAAGGGCTAAATCATATGTATTGCCCGTATAGCGATATGAACCCTGAGAATAATCAGTATAATTTTCACCTATTTTAACTCCAAGATTCAACTTTCCTATCTGCTGGTCAATATACGCATTTGAACCGTCTTTTACCTTTATAGCAAGCTGGGTCTCAAATGTCTTAGCGGTTACTCCTTCTTTCTTATAACCTGTAGTATCCGCATTAGCAAGATTGTTAGACAGTGTATCCATCTTCTTCTGCTGATTAAGCATGCCTGTATATGCTGTGTACAAACCTCTTACCATATGTTGCCTCTTTTCCGTGTAAAAACCACCATTAATGCACTATCTTCTAGTCTTCCATATTACCGTCACTTAAAAATTCTATATATTTTCCTGTTCCGATGGCAACTGCCGTCATAGGATCCTCTGCTGTCATCGTATTGATACCTGTTTTCTCCTCGATAAGTTCCTCAAGACCCTGAAGCAGGCATCCGCCTCCTGTAAGAACGATTCCTCTGTCTGCTATATCTGCTGCAAGTTCAGGCGGAGTTTTCTCTAAAACGCTGTGAACTGCCTCTACTATCTGTGATGTAGTCTCTTTTAAGGCTTCCTCAGTCTCCTCTGAAGTTACTGTTATAGTCTTTGGAAGACCTGTCACAAGATTTCTTCCTCTTACTTCAAGTGTTGCAACTTCCGGACGTTTAAATGCTGAACCTATCTTTATCTTAATATCTTCAGCGGTACGTTCACCGATAAGAAGATTGTGTTTCTTTCTCATATATCTTACAATTGCCTCATCAAAATCATCACCGGCAATCTTTACGGATGTGCTGACAACAGTTCCTCCAAGAGAAATAACTGCTATATCAGTAGTACCACCACCTATATCTACTATCATATTTCCACATGGTCTTGTTATATCGATTCCTGCACCGATGGCTGCTGCAATAGGCTCCTCAATAATGGCAACTTCTCTCGCACCTGCCTGGTATGTTGCATCCTCAACCGCTTTCTTCTCTACCTCGGTAACACCGCTAGGTACACATACACTTATTCTCGGTTTCTTGAATGTTCTCTTGCCCATTGCCTTCTGGATAAAATGCTTAAGCATCTTTTCAGTTACCGTATAATCAGATATTACACCCTGTCTTAGCGGTCTTACCGCTACTATGTTTCCCGGTGTTCTACCTATCATAAGCCTTGCTTCCTCACCGATTGCTTTTATTTTATTTGTATCTCTGTCAAACGCCACAACAGACGGCTCTTTTAACACTACACCTTTTCCCTTAAGGTAAACTAATATACTTGCTGTTCCCAAATCAATTCCGATATCTGTCGTTAACATGTAAATCTCCTTTCAAGCGATTACTTCTAAATCTATATTAAATAAGGTTAAATTGCACAATTACATAGATAGGTAAATAGACCTACCTTTCTACATTATAAACAATATCCTTGAAATATGGAAGAACTTTTTTCAGAAATTTACATTTTTTTCATAATATAAAAAACCTTAATGAATCTTCCATCATTTTGCAGTCATTAACCTTAATATTATATCCACCGCCATATCAATTTATTATTAATTTTTACTTAGTTTATATTTTTTTCATTGAAAAGACACTTTTTAGACACAATTTACATTTATACTTACAGCATACTATTCGAAAGATAGTATACAACTTAACATTTTCATAACTCAGCCTGACGTAATGTCAGGTATCCCCCCTCATAGAGCCGGACCGATAAGGTCCGGCTTTTACATTTTCCATACATATCCGGCTTACATTCCGCATATCTTGTATAAATATCTCAATAGGAACATTTATGAAAGAATATATTGAAAAGCGTGCTTTGGATATAGCAGAATATATCATATCACACAACGCTACAGTCAGACAGACTGCCAAACAGTTCGGCGTAAGCAAAAGCACTGTACATAAAGATCTCACAGAGCGTCTTCCACAACTCAATTCTTCTCTTGCAGGAGATGCAAGAAAAGTTCTCGAAGTTAATAAAGCTGAACGTCATATCCGTGGCGGGCTTGCCACCCGTGAAAAATATCTTCACAGTAAATTATGATATCGTAGCAAAATATTCACATCCGGTAAATTCTCCGGAGCCTTCATATTGATGTAAAACATTAAATACGGCTCCGGATAAAACTGAATAAATACGTTAATCCGAATAACTCATTTCAATATTCTTATAGTAAAGGTACATCTGCCTGCACCCCCTCATCACCCACGCAGCATCGCATATATACAGTGGATATTTCCTTTCTTTACAGTATTCATTGTAAGATGTCATATATTTCCATGCTCTGTCCATATCCTCCATGACAGTACCACAGTAAAATATCTGTCCCCAGTAAAATTTTGTCTCACCGGATGTATAATAATCAAGCTCACCCCAATTTTGCCTTTTACAAAGTCCCTCATATACCTTATGTCTCTCTTCCTCTCC
>CACWRR010000062.1 GCA_902763335.1 uncultured Lachnospiraceae bacterium
TGAATTTACAAGGGTTTCAGTGTACAATGAATTATGTATAACAAAAATCAGATGGAGGAAAGAAAATGAATAAATTTATGAAAAAAATGACTGCGGTCATAATGACATTTGCACTTGCAGTTACGGCAGTTCTGGTATCTGCATCAAATACCATGGTAGTAAAAGCGGCAACATCTTCAAAGGTGTATATCAATCCATATAGTGAAAGAGTGGTTACATACAAGCCGGGCAATGAAGCAACTTCATTTAGTGGAGTAATCAGCATTAGCGGATGTAATAAGAAATCTGAGATTAAGAAATTAAAGAGTGATAACAAGAACATAAAAGTTGAAGCAAGAGACGGATATATAAGTGTTCGATATGGTAAGAAAGCATGTAAGGCAAATATTACATGTACGGTAAAAGGCGTTAAGTTAAAAACAACTTTTACAGTAAAAAAATATTCAAATCCTTTAAAGGCATTTAAGATTGGAAAGACAAATTTTAAATCAAAATATAACAAAATAAATTCGTATAGACAGACGAAATCGTTTAAGAATCAGACATTTACTATTCAGACAAATAGTGGCTGGAAAATAAAATCTGTGTCACTTACCCAGAATGGAAAATTTAAATATTATTATCCGAATAGTTCAAAATTCTCTGCAAAAATATCTCTTACAAAAGATTATGATGATATAGGCATGATAATAAAAAATGAAAAAACAGGTGTAAGTGAGTATATTAGTTTTACAAAGGTAAAGTACATATATTAATTTAATATTATGAATAAAAAAACGGAAGTTTCGATTGTGAAACTTCCGGTTTTTTATATATACGGTGAATGTGTATTGGGTTATAACCGCTGAAAGTGTAAGGTCGGAAAAAATGTGATATACTCCCAAAGTGTTAGAGTAGTTTAATTTATCATCCATAAATGATTTTCAAGTCTTTGACAATATTGAACGAATGTTATATAATGAGTTCGTCATAGCATACTCATATGTCATATGCTATGTATACAATTTATTATGATTATAAAAAACTAACGGTGTACAGACAGGAGGCAAAACGTGTTACAAACAAAAGAATGCAGACGTTTCGTTGCAGCATGCCTTGTGTGCGTTATGCCATTTGTATCGGCATGTGGGCAGGATAAAACGTCAGGAGCCATATCCGGCGGAAGAGATGTTATGAGACTGCCAAATACTACAACTGCCGGAGAATTAAGCAGTGAGGATACGGACAGGGAAAATATACTGGCGGTCGTCACAGATATAGATACGGATAATCAGCTTATAACACTCCGTGTTATTGGTAAAAAAAGTGTACAGTTAGAGTACAGCGGCGCAACCGATATAAGAAATGATATGGATGAGATTATTTCGATGTCACAGATTATTATGGGAAATGTTGTATATATTGATTATGATGATTCATCCAAGAAGCTGAAAAACCTGAAAGTATCACCAGATGAGTGGAAGATAGACGCATCGGGAATTGATACAGGCATTGAAGGTGCATATATAATGTATAAAAATGAAAAATATACATATGATGACAATCTGATAGTTATATCGGACAATGCCAGATGTAAACCGGAAGATATAGAACTTATAGATAAGGTTACAATGTATGGACGGGATAAGAAGATTGATTCCATAATAGTGACCAGAGGACACGGATATCTTCAGCTTGAGAATACCGGATTTTATGAAGGCGGTATAATAGAAGTGGGAAGTGAGGTTATCACCGGGATAGAACCGGATATGAGGCTTTTAGTACCGGAAGGAACATTTAAACTTACGGTAACAAAGGGCAAGGATACAGGTTCAAAAGAGATAACCATAGACAGAAACAGCGAACAGACAGTCAATCTTGCTGAATTTCAGGATGAGGGACAGAGATATGGAAACATAGGATTTGCCATTACACCTGATGATGCAGCATTATATATAGATAAAAAGAGAATATCAGATTATTCTGAGATGGTGGAAGTTACATATGGAGAACATGAAATAATCGTGGCTAAAGACGGTTATAAAGTGTATAAAAAGAAGATAAATATAGATTCTGTATATACACCGCTTGAGATAGAACTTGAGCCGTCAGAAGAGACTACTACGGCAGCCGCATCGGAGAGCAGTTCCGGTGAATCAGAGAGCAGCAGTAAGTCAGAGACATCCACAAAGCAGACGACAAAATCATCTAAAGAAACAACAACCCAGACAACGACATCATCGTTAGCGGATATAGTTAAAGATATTCTGCAATAAAATTTAAAAAAATTAATTAATATAAATTAAAAATGTAAATGAGGCTGGTGTGAGATAAACTCAGACGCTTCGGAATGGAGGATAAGATGGATTACAAAAAACTTTATGAAGAATGGCTTGAGGATTCGTACTTTGATGAAGCCACAAAGGCCGAGTTAAAGGCTATAGAATCTGATGAAAATGAGATTAAAGAGAGATTCTATAAAGAGTTAGAATTCGGAACAGCCGGACTCAGAGGTGTAATCGGTGCAGGAATAAACAGAATGAATATTTATACAGTCAGAAAGGCAACACAGGGTCTTGCTAACTATATAAAGAAACAGGGCGGACAGGACAAGGGAGTTGCTATAGCTTACGACTCAAGAAGAATGTCACCTGAATTTGCGGATGAGGCTGCATTATGTCTTAATGCAAACGGAATTAAAGCCTACGTTTTTGAGAGTCTCAGACCTACTCCGGAGTTATCATTTGCAGTAAGAGAGCTTAAATGTATAGCAGGAATCAATGTAACAGCAAGTCACAATCCGCCTGAATATAACGGATATAAGGTATACTGGGAAGATGGTGCACAGATAACACCACCTCATGACAGTGGAATTATGGATGAAGTAAAGGCAGTTACAGATTTCTCATCAGTTAAGACTATGGATAAGGCAGAAGCAGAGAAAGCCGGACTTTATAATGTAATAGGTAAAGAAGTTGATGATAAATATATAGCAGAGCTTAAGAAACAGGTTAAATGCCCTGAGGCTATTAAGGCTGCACAGAAAGATTTAAAGATTGTATACACACCGTTACACGGTACAGGAAATATTCCTGCAAGAAGAATCTTAAAAGAGCTTGGATTTGAGAATGTATATGTTGTACCTGAGCAGGAACTTCCTGATGGAGAATTCCCTACAGTAAGTTATCCTAACCCAGAGGCAGCAGAGGCATTTGAACTTGCACTCAAGCTTGCAAAAGAGAAGGATGCAGACCTTGTGCTCGCTACTGATCCTGATGCAGACAGACTCGGTGTATATGTTAAGGATTCTAAGTCAGGTGAATATATAACACTTACAGGAAACATGTCAGGATGTTTGCTTGCAGATTATGAACTTAATCAGGTTAAAGAACAGAGTGGAATACCGGAAGACGGAGCACTTATCAAGACTATCGTTACTACAAATATGGCAGATGCCATAGCAGAGTACTATGGTGTTAAACTTATTGAAGTACTTACAGGATTCAAATATATCGGTCAGCAGATACTCGGATTCGAGCAGTCAGGAAAAGGAACATACCTCTTTGGATTTGAGGAAAGTTATGGATGCCTTATCGGTACACATGCAAGAGATAAAGATGCTATCGTGGCTACAATGGCACTTTGCGAGGCAGCAGCATACTACAAGACAAAGAACATGACATTGTGGGATGCAATGATTGCAATGTATGAGAGATACGGATATTATAAAGACGGTATTCAGGCTATCACACTTAAGGGTATTGAAGGACTTGAGAAGATTCAGAAGATTCTTGATACATTAAGAAGCAATACACCTGAGAAGTTCGGTGACTATAAAGTATTGTCAGTAAGAGATTACAAGAAAGATACAATCACAGACCTTGCAACAGGAAAGGTTACACCTACAGGACTTCCAAGTTCAAATGTACTTTACTATGACCTTGAGGATAATGCATGGTTATGTGTAAGACCTTCAGGAACAGAACCAAAGGTTAAATTCTACTATGGAATCAAGGGTGAGTCTCTTGAGGATGCCGATGCAAAATCAGAGAAACTCGGTAAAGAAGTAGTGAATATGATAAACGAAATGGTATAAACGGGAGGAAAAGAAAAAGATGGACTATATTTGGAAAGACAGGAAGAGAACTATATTCGGACTTCCATGGTCATTTACAGTGTATAAGCTTACGGGGGAAAAAATTTATGTAACTACAGGATTTTTCAGTAAACATGAAGAAGAAGTAAGACTTTACAGAATAATGGACTTATCACTTAACCGTACATTTGGTCAGAGAATATTTGGATTGGGAACAATCCATGTATGCTCTGCAGATAAGTCTACACCTGAATTTGATATAAAAAGCATTAAAGATTCAGAGAAAATCAAGAACATGCTGTCCGATATGGTGGAAGATGAGCGTGTTAAAAAGCGTGTATCCAACCGTGAATACATGGCAGACCATGATGATGACGATGAGGACTTTGTTGGACATTAATAGTATGAAAAATACATAAATAAAAAAATTGCCGGTTTTGATGCCGGCAATTTTTTTATGATTTTTATTCTGTAGGTACATCAGAAGATGAAGTTTCAATATTCTGTGAATCTTCCGGATTTTCAGAGGATTCAGAAGACTCGGAACTATCAGAAATATCCGAGTTATCAGAACTATCAGGAGTTACTGATGTTTCTTCAGAAGAAGATTCCGTTGATTTTGCGTCAAACTTAATTGTTTCAAACATTGCATCTACTTCGTCTGACAGATTTTTGTAATCACTTTCTTCAGCAGCGAAGGTAAACAGATATGCTGTGTTATTCATAAGTGTGAACACCTGTGTACAGCATATTTTGGTGTTATCATTTTTGGTATATGAAGTTATCTTATAACAGTCTGTTCCGTCGATGGTAACTTTATCACAATTTTCAATAGTATAACTAAGTTCTTCATACTGGCTTACTGTCAGGTCCTTGTAAGTGTCTAATGTGTAGTCGTAGGAACTTAAATCCTGCGTTATTACATTTATGCTCTCTGTGAATGAATCATTTTCACTTGATTTATAGAAAAATGCCAAATCAGCATTTTCATTATTTGTCTTAGCCCAGTTTTCGGAAACATCTATGCTGTATCCCGGCTTATCATATGTTGTGGGATTGGCAAGCTCTGTTCCGGATGCTTTTTTATCAGATTTACCCGAACCGCATGCTGTCATTAGTCCTAATGCCATGATGGCAATAATTGTAAATATTCTTTTTTTCATCACGTTCTCCAATACTTTTTATTATATAGATTCAGGTGTCAAAAGGGTGCTACGCACCAGCCAGGCACAATATGTGATATTGCAAGCCGGCTTGCAAATACACATACTTGTGTTGGCTATTCCCCGTAGGGGCTTTTGACACCTGAATCTTATATATAGAGTTTATAAAAAATGTTACAAAATGTCAACTGACAACAGGCATATTTTCGTGATTTAGTCATATGTTTTTACAAATGGAATAATTGTGGAGGTAAATGTGAAAAGATTTGTAAGTATAGCCATGGTATGTTTCTGTATGCTTGGAATTGTTGGATGCAGTCTTGAAAAACGTCATGATAGTGCTGAAAAAAAAGAGATAGATTACACGGTTGTGGAAGATGCAGATATTCCGGATGAACTTATGGATGTTATAAACGGAAAAAAATCATCGCCGTTTAAAATAACATTTTCAGATAAGGAAAATCTGTTTATCGCCATAGGGTACGGTGAACAGGCTACAGGGGGATACAGTATAACGGTGGATGAAATTTACCAGACTAGTGACACTATCGAGGTGGGGACACGGTTTGAGGGGCCGGAAAAAAATGAGGAACAGGAAACAGGCATTACATATCCGTATATAGTTATAAAGGTGGAGAATACGGAAAAAACAGTGAAATTTTTAAATGGAGGAGTATAATGAAGCTTATCAGCAAAACAATGCATTTAAACAGACAAAAAGGGAAAGTGGTAACACAGATAACTCTTGAAAATGATTTTAACATATCTGACAGAAAGCCTGATATAGGGGAGATTGTAACAGAAAATCATTTTATAAAGATTGATACAATAAAACTTGCAGGCAAAAAGGCTGATATAAACGGAAGGCTGGCAGTTCAGGTGTTGTACATATCGGCAGATGAAGGTCAGATGGTATGCAATATGGATGTAGATATACCATTTGCGGAACCGGTAAATATGGATATGCTTGAAGACGGTGATACTGTAAAAGCTGACTATGAGATAGACAATGTGAAGGTCAGTATAATTAATTCAAGAAAAATAAGTGTAAAAGCCCTTGTCACATTTACGATGGAAGCGGAGAGCATATATGACATGGATGTGGCGATAGAGCCGGAGAATACTGATGATGCGGAATACATAAAAAAGCAGTTAAAGATAATGCAGATTGTAATGAAAAAACGTGATGTATTCAGAATAAAAGAGGAAATAGAGCTTTCCGGGGGAAAGCCGAACATTAAGGAAATATTGTGGAGAAATGTAGATATAAGAAACTGTCAGACAAAACTTATGGAAGATAAGATAAGTCTGAACGGAGAGCTGGTCATATTTCTTATTTACATGCCGGAAGAGGAAGGAATGCATGCCCAGTGGATGGATACTGTTATAAACTTCAGTGGCGTTATTGATGCGGAAGGGTGTAATGAGGATATGATTCAGGACATAATGATTACCCCTGCGGAGATAAATATAGACATAAAGCCGGATTATGATGGTGAGCAGAGAATATTTGAGGTGGATGCAGTCCTTAATCTGGATATGAGAATATATGATGAGGACAGTGTGGATATACTGGAGGATATATATTCACCTACGGTAGATTTGGTTGCGGATAAGAAAATTGCAGGTGGAGAAAGCTTTGTGATGAAAAATGTGTCAAAATGCAGGGTTAATGACAGAATAAATGTGGATGAGGATAAGGGCAGGATAATGCAGATATGTAATACGTCAGGACGTGTGTGCATTGACAGCGTCACTCCTGCGGAGGATGGAATAAATGTAGACGGAGTGGTTGAGGTTAAAAACCTCTACATATCAGGAAGTGATAACACGCCGTTCTGTTCAGCGGATGCAGTTATACCGTTTTCGCATAAAGCAGAAGTAAAGGGCATGAATAATGAAATGATGTATGATGTTAATGGTAAGCTTGAACAGTTAAGCTCGGTCATGACATCTGAAAATGAGATAGAGATAAAAGCGGTCGTATCAATGAATGTTACTGTGTGCAACAGAGTTGAGGAACCGGTAATAGTGAATATTGAAGAACGTGAGCCGGACATTGACAAGATAAAGAATATGCCGGGAATGGTTATATATAATGTTAATCCGGGGGATAATCTGTGGTCTATTGCCAAAAATTTTCATACAACAGTGGACAGCATAAAGGAAATAAACGGTCTGCACAGTGACAAAGTAAATAGCGGAGAAAATATTTTAATAATAAAAAGCATGTAAAAATGATTGACAATTAAGGAATCAGATAGTAAGATAACAGTGTTGTATAACACTGTTATCTTTTTGCGGTATATGGTTTGCAGATACCGTTATATTTGCAAATAGGAAAATGTAAAGGACGATGTAGGAATATGGAGAATAATTCAAAGCAGAAGATACTTGATGCTGCCATGAGAGAATTTATGGATAAGGGATTTGAAAAAGCATCGCTTCGGCAGATAGTTAAGAATGCAGGACTGACTACCGGTGCATTTTATAAATATTATCCCACAAAGGAAGCGTTGTTTTCGGAACTTGTAGGTCCGTATGCCAATCATATGTATTCAATATATGACAATACACTTGAGAACTTTCAGAGGCAGTCAGCAAAGGAGCAGACAGAAAATATGATGGATGCTTCTTCTGAAGGTGTAGAGCAGATGGTTGAATATCTGTATGAGCATTATGATAATTTTAAGTTACTGTTATGTTGTGCGGACGGAACAGAATATGCTGACTTTATACACAATCTGGTGGTAAGGGAAGTGAAGTCCACATATCAGTACATAGACACAATGAGAAAAGCCGAAGCCGACATTCCGGACATAGATGAGGAGTTGTGTCACATGATAGCCAGCGGAATGTTTTCAGGCATATTTGAGATAGTCATCCACGATATGGAAAAAGAAGATGCCAAAAAGCGTGTAGCAACATTAAAGCGGTTTTACACAGGTGGATGGGAAAGAATATTTGGTATAAAATTCTAGAAAATGTCACAGTTTAGAATATTAAATCGTGACAAAAAAAGACAGAGCGGTTAGGATAAACTAACGTATAAATCGCTCAGAAAAGGAGATAAGTGTGAAAAATATGCTCGATAGCATATTTTTCACACGGCTAATTGTGCCGCAGGCGTCGCAATTAGCTTTTTATTGCAGAAGAGAAATCGCCTTCGCGAATTTCTCTTCGCATCTTCGCGATAAATCGCTCAGAAAAGGAGAATAGTATGGAAAAAGAGAATAAGGTCTCACCGGTTTCGTGGATTATGGAATGGGCGGGTACAAAAAAGATTTACTATGTCATAAGTATTATAATGGCATTATTCAGTGTTTTGTTTAAGATAGCACCGTATTTCATCATAGGAGATGTTATAGCAAAACTGTTAGATGGAGAGGATGATATAAAGGTGTATGCCGTGAGAGTGGGACTTGTTGCGGCGGCATTTGTTTTATCTGAGATATTTCACTCTATATCTACGACATTGGCACATATTCTTCCTGAATTTACAAGTAATCTCGTTGCTCCGGTTATTGTAATCATATATTTGTTTGTGATTGACTGGAGAATGGCATTGATTACATTTATTCCGATGGTTCTTGGATTTGCGGCAACATGTGGAATGTTTATAGGCTATGAGGAAAACTTTAACAATACAGTTGAAAAAACTAAGGTATTAAATGAGTCGGCAGTAGAATACATAAACGGTATGATTCCATAGATAAGGCAGCACATGCAAATACACGCTTGGAGCTTATATATGTTCCATATATGACAATACAAAACAGTATAACTAAAATAACCGGAGAAATAATGACAATGGTATCTATAGTATTGTATCTGGGCGGACATATGGATATAGAGATATGTATCGGAATAACTATATGTTCATTTATACTCTATGCAAGTCTTGAGCAGGCAGGAAATTACAATTCACTCCTTAAATCCATAGACATTTGTGTGGATAAGTCACAGGAAATATTGAATCTTGAAACAATGGATACAGATGGAAGAAAAATCACTCCGGCAAACCATGATATAGATGTTGAAAATATAGAGTTTTCATATGACACAAGAAAGATAATAGATGGAATCAGTCTTCATATTCCTGAAAATACTACCACAGCCATAGTAGGACCGTCCGGTGGAGGAAAGACTACTCTGTGTAACCTTATATCACGTTTCTGGGATGTTGATAAAGGTGATATAAAACTTGGTGGTGTGGATGTAAGAGAATACAGTATGGATTCTCTTATGAAAAACTTTAGTTTTGTATTTCAGAATGTATATCTTTTTGCAGATACGGTAGCGAATAATATAAGATTTGGAAGGGAAAACGCTTCCATGGATGAAGTAATTGTGGCTGCAAAAAAGGCATGCTGCCATGATTTCATAATGCAGCTTCCGGATGGATATGATACGGTAATAGGTGAAGGCGGAGCCACGCTGTCAGGCGGAGAAAAGCAGAGAATATCCATAGCGAGAGCAATTATGAAAGACTCGCCTATAATCATACTTGATGAGGCGACGGCAAATGTGGATACGGAAAATGAGAAGGAGCTTACGAAAGTTGTAGAGGCACTTACAAAGAATAAGACAATACTGATGATAGCCCACAGGCTTAAAACTGTAAGACACCAGATAAAATACTTGTGGTAGATAAAGGAAAGATAGTACAGCAGGGGAATCACGATGAACTTATGAAACAGGAGGGAATATACAGATGTTTTATTATGGCAAGAGAAGTTGCTGTAGGTTGGAAATTGTAAATTAAAAAGCGCTGCATTGTCAATGCAGGGTTGCTTTACTTGTAAAGGAAAGTATGCTAGGATAAAAAACGCCGGCACACTTTCTTTTTGCATAAGCCACGGGAAAAATGGAGGAAAAAAATATGAATAACAATATAGACAGGGCAAAAATCATTTTTATATGTATTGTGGCAGCTTTTATTATATTTGTAATATCGTTAGCCAGTACATATATAAAATATGAGAAAAAGAAGTCAGAACTGGAAAAGATGGATAGTACATATGCTGTCGTGGTAAAGTCAGATGCGGAGAAACATCATGTAAGTTTTAGAGATACGAGTCTACGTTATAGAGATACGATATATAAATATACATTTTGGGTCAATTATGAGGTAGATGGAAAAAAGTATGAAAATGTAAAACTGCAGGTTATACTTCCTAAAAGCCGTGGTGATTTATACAGAAGAGCATTGTATGAGGTGAAATATGATTCTGATAATCCTGTGAAGATAGCATCGGATAAGCAGCTTGAAATTTATAAGATTATGATGCGGGGAAGAATCGGACGAATTATTATATTCGGAATACTGATTGTCGGAATTTACAGGAAACGCAGGGAGAGGTTTGTATAGCGTTTAAAATTAAATATGTAATTTGGAATAATGCTTTACTTAGAAAGATACATAAGGTATAATTGTTATACAACAAAAATGATAAGATATGAGGAGGAAAGAGTATGGAATTAAATGGATTTTCATATGAACAGAGAGACAAGCAGAAGAAGATTGTGCAGTTGTTAGTGATTATTGCATCGGTGGTAGTTATTGTAAGCTGCTTCATGCCGTTTTACACAGTATCATTATTGGGCTTTTCGAAGTCGGTACGTTACATAGATGGAGATGGTGTGATTTCAATAATATTAGCAATTGCAGCAATAATATTAGTATGGGTAAAATTATACAAGATAACGTTAGTACCGGCGGCAATTAATTTAATAATGATTTTGTATGATATAAGCAGTGCTTCTTCAGCGTCAGAGGGACTGGGCAGTTTAGCAGTTGGCGGAGTAATAGCTATACTTGGTTCAATAGCTGTTGCAGCAGGTGGCGTTATGGCAATTATCTGGAAACTTAAAAAAGATTAATATACCAAATAATAAAAAAGGAACAGACATTCTGATGATGTCTGTTCCTTTTTTGTAAATTAACCGAAATATCTCTTAAGAAGCACATTCAGCTTCAACTCTCATCTCAAGGTTTTTCTTTGTGCTGTCAGAGATTACCTCGCCGAGAAGTTCAGCAAATTTTGCTGCATGCTCAGCCTCTTCATATGCTGCTTTTTCCCAGTAGAGACCGATTTCAGGATATCCTTCTCTGTGAGCAACTCTTGCCATTGCAAGGTACATTCCTACTTCTGAACATTCACCGTTAAAGTTATCACGAAGACCCTGAACGATTTCCTCGTCTACGCCCTGTGCTACTCCTACTACGTGTTCAGCAGCCCATTCTAAAGATCCGCTTTCAACTTTTTTAAATTTGTCAGCTCCAACGCCACACTGTGGACATTTCTCAGGTGCTGCATCTCCTTCATAAACATAACCGCATACTGTACATACAAATTTTGCCATAATTATCATTTCCTTTCTTTTTTGTTATTATTATTTTCAGATTTAAGCTAAATATTACGTGTGCATGTAACAAGCTAAATCTTTTGTTCAAATCAGTAATGATTACTGCTTTAAGGTAACATATAAAATCCAGATTGTCAATAGAAATTAATAATTTTTTTCATTTTTATTATCATTTTTACATTTAGGACAAAGTCCGTAGAAGAATGCTGTGTGTCGTTCTATGATACCATCGAAGTTTGTTGCTGCAAGTGTATTTAAAAAGTCCATATTATCCATTTCTATGTCAAGGACACTTTTGCATTTATTACATATAAAATGGTAGTGAGGGCTTGTATCTGCATCAAAATGCTCAACTCCGCCTCCACAGGATATTTTCTGGATTTCCCCCAGTTCTTCCAAAAGTGCAAGATTGCGGTAAACTGTTCCAAGGCTTATTTTGGGGTAATCTTTTTTGACATTTGTATAGATAAATTCTGCCGTAGGGTGATCTTTTCTGCTGGCAAGGAATTTAAAAATAGCTTCTCTCTGGCGGCTGTGTTTTATAACCTTCATATATATCATCCTTTCACTAATAACAATAATCATTATTAATTTTATATAATTTTATAAAATTTGTCAAGTGAATACAGATATAAAATAAACTTTAAAGAACAGGATAAATGTGGTATATTTAAATCATATTAAAAAAGGGTAGTGTCAAGTGACTTATGAAAAAACAGAGCCAAAGAAAAAGGCTCAATTGAACCTTGAAAATTGCAGATATTTAATCTTTTGATGAGTAACGCCACCCTTGACAGCACAACAAAAACTGCTGTAAGGCGGTTGCCGACGGTGAAGATGAAGAGAACAGTTAGTTCTTTATCCGTCGCTCACAGCAGTG
>CACWRR010000063.1 GCA_902763335.1 uncultured Lachnospiraceae bacterium
GATTGAGCCTGAAACTACATCTTCAGAGGAACAGACAGAGACAGAATCACAGAGTGAAACAGAAACACAGACGGAAACAGAGACGCAGACAGAAACAGAAACAGAGACAGAGACACAGACAGAGACACAGACAGAGACAGAAAAACCAACGGTAAAACCAACAGAGACAGAAAAACCGACGGTGAAACCGACAGAAACAGAAAAGCCAACGGTAAAACCGACAGAGACAGAAAAACCAACAGTGAAACCAACAGAGACAGAAAAGCCGACGGTGAAACCGACAGAAACAGAAAAGCCGACGGTAAAACCGACAGAAACAGAAAAGCCAACGGTGAAACCGACAGAAACAGAAAAACCGACGGTGAAACCGACAGAGACAGAAGAACCAACAGAAAAACCTACAACACCTGTAAATAAAAAGATTTCAGTTTCATCATTTACATCAAATGTTGCAAGTGGCAGACTTGAAATCAAATGTTGCAAGTGGCAGACTTGAAAGAGGAAGCACAGTAAAATTAAAAGCAACAGCTAAAAATGCAACAGGTACAGTAAAATACAGATTCTCAGTTAAGTTTAAAGGTGTAACTTATATAATTAAGAATTACACAACAAAGAATACTGTAAACTGGAAACCACAGGAAGCAGGAAAGTATACATTAATAGTAAATGTTAAAGATAACAAGGGTACAGCTAAGAAGGTTATATCTAACTTTACAGTTAATACAAGACTTAAGGTATCAAACTTCCAGACAAATGTTGATCCAGACAAATGTTGACAGCAGTGAAGGATATATTGGAAAGACAATCAAACTTTCTGCAAAAGGTTCAGGCGGTTCAAAGAAATACCAGTATAAATTTGCTTATGTTCTTAATGGAAAACTGACAACAATATCTGATTTCAGTTCATCAAGAAGTGTAAACTGGGTTCCGGAGAAAGCAGGAACATACAGACTTATAGCATATGTAAAAGATGCAAAATCAGAAACAGTGGTTAATAAGAAGATAACAAACTATGTGGTAAGAAAAGACACAGTCTTGGCGGAGATGGTAAAGTTCAGTATAGAATTACTGCTAAATATAACGGAAGTGAAACTATAATACAGAACTATTCATCAAAGACAACATTCAAGTACAGACCTGAAGCAGTGGGAACATATAAGTTCACGGTAACAGCTAAAGATTCATCAGGAAGTACAGCAGAAGATTCAATTTATTTTGTAATCAAATAGGATTCAGTTGTCAAAAGCCCCTGTGGGGCTAGCCGACACAAATCCATATAGTAAAAAAACAGAGGGCTGATCATTTTGATATGATTAGCTCTCTGTTTTTATATAAATGCTTATTTATCAAGCATTTCCTGTATTTTTTCCTGACATATATTTGCAATGTTTTTCTGCTCTTCTTTGGACATTTCACTCATAAGAATCGGTTCGCCAAATTCTACAGATACATTTGCGCTCTTAATTCTCGGAAACTGCTTTTCAAACAATGAAGATGTGTTTTTGAATGCAACCGGAATAATCGGGCATCCGCTCTTTTGCGCCAGCTTCATGCTGCCGGATTTAAATGGAGCCATCTCTCCGGTTTTGGAACGTGTTCCCTCCGGGAATATGAAAAGTGACACACCGGATTTGATAATGTCTATTCCTTTTAATATGGTTTTCAAACCTTCACGTATATTTTTTCTGTCTATAAATATACAATTGATGTAATACATCCAAAGATTCAGAAACGGAACTTTTTTGATTTCCTTTTTGGCAACATATCCTGTCGGATATGGTATCGCCGAACATGAAGTAAGGATATCATAGAAACTGTTGTGGTTTCCTACATATAATACTGATTTGTCTTTTGGAATGTTTTTCACACCCTTCACGGTGACGTGGGCACCGGATATAAACAGTACTATCTTAAATGCATATCTCACTATAAAGTAACTTGATCTGTTTCTTAAATCCATATTGAACTTGCCGAGAATCCATTCAAAAAGATAAACCGGAATACTGAGCAGGAAAAATACGATTAAGAATAAAATAATAAGTATTAGTCGTATCATAATATAATTCGCCTTTCCCGTTATTTAAAATGGTGTAGCCGGGGTATTGAAAATCTCCGGAGACCATATTTAATTATACATAGAATCGTGCGTCTTTACAAGCATAACATATATGCCATGGTTCGTAGGCATAACCTTCTGTATTATCTTTTGGATAGCTTAATCTGAAATCGAACTGGTGGGCATATTTTGCAAGCCATATTCCTTCCTGAGTATCTGCAAATTCCTCAGTGAGTTCAAAGTTGACTGCTTCGCAGGAGACATCTATTGCAAGACCGGTCTGATGCTCGCTGTATCCCGGTGGGGCTATGTATCTGGCAGTGTGTTCAGCACCTTTTGTTTTTATGCTGTCGAGATATATTTCCTCCTGTCTTTGATATGAACGAAAAGCAGATATACCATATATTCTTATACCGTCTTCAAGGGCGGCGAGATATAGTTTCTCTAAATGGTGGTCTGCTATGGCACATATACATTTTTTTTGAGAAAAACCTGCACAGTCAAAAGGAATAGAACATTTAACCAGGTCAGCCGGATAATATCCGGGTGGTAAAGGGTGAAGTTTGTTTACGATATAATGTTTACATTTCATATAATCTCCATTCTGCGAAAATGCTGTATACAGGCATTGACGCAAAAATCCGATTTGGATTATTATATGCAGGAGTGGAAAAAATGTTACATAGTTTTCAGAAGTTGTTAATCCACAGTTTCTCTGATATAATAGCTATATGATGTTTGGGGCAAAAGGGTGCTATGCACCAGCCGAACACAATATGTGGTATTGCAAGCTGGCTCGCAAATACACATATTTGTCTCGGCTATTCCCCGCAGGGACTTTTGCCCATGACATATATATTAATGAAATGGAGTTTTTGCCCATGAAAAAAAGAAATTTTACTGCATTATTGTTATCGGTTGCTGTGGCTGCATCATTTTTATCAGGCTGCACTACAGGAAAAAAAGATGAAAAGCCATCACAGACTGAGAGTGAGACGCAGACGGACGTTAAAGACAGTGAACCTACAGGAACACAGGAGCTTATCCCGATTGAATCAGAGGATTTTTATCTTGGAACATGGAAATGCCTTTTTTATTATGACGTGAACAACGACGAGATAAAATCAATGGAAGATGAAGACGGATATTATATTACATTTACCGGAAACCAGATGATGATAAGTGACAATGGCGAGACGGAGACGCACATTGTGACTACAAGTGACGGAATACAGACAAATTCATCAGGAGCAAATTATTATTGTTTATATTATAACAATGATGTATTAAAAACACAGATGACGGTTATATTAACGATGATGAAGATAACCGGGGCATCAGCAAACGGCGTGGATGACGGAGAGTACTTAAATGTTATGATGGGCAATGACAGCTCAAAGTATCGTGTTTTTGAAAAAGTTCATGACTGACAGGAAAATGACAGTAAAAAATACTGAAACTTTCACGGTAATTATCTTGACACAAAAATTTAATGCTAGTATAATAAATATGATATTTTTATAGATTTAAAATATAAAAAAAGCACAGATGGAGACAGTAGTTTATATTTGAAAAGTTACAGAGAGTCCCTTTAGGTGGAATGGGATACGAGTAGAATGTATGCGAATATCACTCCGGAGCTTCAGCCCGAAATCATCAGATGACAAGTAGGAGCTGACGGTATCCGCCGTTAAAGGGAAAATATATGCGTCATTTTTATGAGTGACAAGTATTGTAACAGGTGGTAACGAATATTAAAAGCTTTCGTCCTATTACGGGACGGGAGCTTATTTTTTTAAGGAGGAATAAGGATGTACAATAAGGTATCCACTAATCTCAACTTTGTAGAGAGAGAAAAGAATACTGAAAAATTTTGGAAAGACAACCATATTTTCGAGAAGAGTATGGAAAACAGAAAGGAAGGACCGACATATACTTTCTATGACGGACCGCCTACAGCAAACGGCAAACCGCATATAGGTCATGTTCTTACACGAGTTATCAAGGATATGATTCCAAGATACAAGACAATGAAAGGTTACATGGTACCGAGAAAGGCAGGATGGGATACACACGGACTTCCTGTAGAGCTTGAGGTTGAGAAGCTTCTCGGACTTGACGGAAAAGAGCAGATTGAAGAGTATGGACTTGATCCGTTTATCTCAAAATGTAAGGAAAGTGTATGGAAATATAAAGGAATGTGGGAAGATTTCTCAGGAACAGTAGGTTTCTGGGCTGATATGGACAACCCATATGTAACATACGATGACAACTTTATCGAGTCAGAGTGGTGGGCTCTTAAAGAAATATGGAATAAGAAACTTTTATACAAAGGATTTAAGATTGTTCCGTATTGTCCAAGATGTGGTACACCTTTATCATCACATGAGGTGGCACAGGGTTACAAATCAGTAAAAGAGCGTTCTGCCATCGCAAGATTTAAGGCAGTTGGTGAAGATGCATACTATCTTGTATGGACTACAACACCATGGACACTTCCGTCAAACGTTGCATTGTGTATGAACCCTGATGAGAGCTACATCAAGGTAAAAGCTGTTGACGGCTACACATATTATATAGCTGAGGCACTGGCAGATAAGGTACTTGGCGGACTTGCTGAAGAAGGAGAAAAGGCATACGACGTACTTGAGACATACAAGGGAAAAGATTTCGAGTATAAAGAGTATGAGCCGTTATTTGACTGTGCGGTAGATATATGTAAGAAACAGGGTAAGAAGGCATATTTTGTTACATGTGATAATTATGTAACAATGTCAGACGGTACAGGTATCGTTCATATTGCACCTGCATTTGGTGAGGACGATGCAAAGGTAGGACGTAATTATGATCTTCCTTTCGTACAGCTTGTAGACGGAAAAGGTGAGATGACAAAAGAGACACCTTATGCCGGAATGTTTGTTAAAGATGCTGATCCTAAGGTACTTACAGACCTCGATGCAAAGGGACTTTTATTCGACGCACCGAAGTTTGAGCATGATTATCCGTTCTGCTGGAGATGTGATACACCGCTTATCTACTATGCAAGAGAGTCATGGTTTGTAAAGATGACAGCAGTAAGGGATAAACTTATAGCTAATAACAATACGGTAAACTGGATTCCTGAGTCTATCGGTAAAGGACGTTTTGGAAACTGGCTTGAGAATATTCAGGACTGGGGCGTTTCACGTAACCGTTACTGGGGAACACCGTTAAATGTTTGGCAGTGTGAGTGCGGACATATGCATGCCATCGGAAGCCGTAAAGAACTTGCGGAAATGAGCGGAAATCCTGATGCAATGACAGTAGAGCTTCACAGACCATACATTGATGAGATAACCATCAAGTGTCCTGAGTGTGGCGGAACAATGCACAGAGTACCTGAGGTTCTTGACTGCTGGTTCGATTCAGGAGCAATGCCGTTTGCACAGCATCATTATCCGTTTGAAAATAAAGAAATATTTGAGAAACAGTTCCCGGCTGACTTCATTTCAGAGGCCGTTGACCAGACAAGAGGATGGTTCTATACACTTATGGCTGAGTCTACATTATTATTTGACAAGGCACCATACAAGAACGTAATCGTGCTTGGTCATGTTCAGGATGAAAATGGTCAGAAGATGAGTAAGTCAAAGGGAAATGCAGTGGATCCGTTCGATGCACTTCAGACACACGGTGCAGATGCTATCAGATGGTATTTCTACACAAACAGTGCACCATGGCTTCCTAACAGATTCCATGACAAGGCAGTTACAGAAGGCCAGAGAAAATTCATGGGAACACTGTGGAACACATATGCATTTTATGTATTATACGCTAATATAGATGAGTTCAATCCGATGAATTACAAGCTTGAGTACGATAAGCTTGCAGTTATGGATAAATGGCTGTTATCTAAGCTCAACTCAGTAGTAAAGGCTGTGGATGAAAATCTTGGAAATTACAGAATACCTGAAGCTGCAAGAGCATTACAGGATTTTGTAGATGAAATGAGTAACTGGTATGTACGTCGTTCAAGAGAACGTTTCTGGGCAAAGGGAATGGAGCAGGATAAGATAAATGCTTACATGACACTTTACACAGCACTTGTTACTATATGTAAGGCAGCAGCACCTATGATTCCGTTTATGACAGAGGATATTTACCAGAACCTTGTAAGAAGCATAGATAAGGATGCTCCTGAGAGTATACATTTGTGTGATTTCCCTGAGGTTGATGAGAAACTTATAGACAAGAAACTTGAGGATGATATGGAAGATCTTCTTGAGGTAGTCGTAATGGGTAGAGCATGCAGAAATGCATCTAATATCAAGAACAGACAGCCAATCGGAAATATGTATATCAAGGCAGATTTTGAACTTTCACAGTTCTATGTTGACATCATTGCAGATGAGCTTAATGTAAAGAATGTTACATTTACTGACGATGTGAGAGATTTCTCATCATACAGTTTCAAACCGCAGTTAAAGACTGTAGGACCTAAGTTCGGTAAACAGCTTGGTGAAATCAGGAATGCACTTTCATCTCTTGATGGAAATGCAGCAATGGATGAAGTAAATGCAACAGGTGCATTAAAGCTTACACTTCCAAGCGGTGAAGTGGTACTTGAAAAGGACGATCTGCTTATCGATATTGCTCAGACTGAGGGATATGTTTCAGAGAGCGATAATAAGATAACAGTAGTATTGGATACAAAACTTACCCCTGAACTTTTAGAGGAAGGATTTGTGAGAGAAATTATCAGTAAAGTCCAGACTATGAGAAAAGAAGCCGGATTCGAGGTAATGGATAAGATAACTGTATTTGCAAAAGATAATGAAAAGGTTATAAATATACTGAATGCCAACGCTGATGAGATTAAGTCAGAGGTTCTTGCAACAGATATAGTTACAGGATCTACAGACGGATATGAAAAATCATGGAATATCAACGGTGAAGAAGTGGTAATGGCAGTAAAGAAAAATTAATAGAATTGGAGGTCGAATAATGGACACATTTTCAAAGACAGAGTTTAAGAAAGAGGTAAATGATTATATTAAAATCTTATCCCGCAAGACAATTGACGAGGCATCAGACCTGGAGAAATTCCAGGGTGTTGCCTATGCACTCAAGGATTATATAATCGATCAGTGGATAGCAACACACAAGGAATATGAGAAGAGAGATGCCAAGACTGTATATTATCTGTCTATGGAGTTCCTGACAGGAAGAGCTATGGGAAATATCATTATCAATCTTTCTGCCAGAGATGAGATAAAAGAAGCTATAGAAGAACTTGGAATGGATTTAAATGTACTTGAAGATCAGGAGCCTGATGCAGCACTCGGAAACGGTGGACTCGGAAGACTTGCAGCATGCTTCCTTGACTCTCTTGCAACACTCGGCTATCCTGCATACGGATGTGGAATCAGATATAAATATGGTATGTTCGAGCAGAAGATAGTTGACGGATATCAGGTGGAAGTTCCTGACAACTGGTTAAAGAATGGCAATCCGTTTGAGGTTAAACGTGAAGAATATGCATGTGAAGTAAAATTTGGCGGATATGTAAGAGTAGAGAAAGGTTATAACGGAAGAGATAACTTTATTCAGGAAAATTATCAGTCAGTAAGAGCCATTCCATTTGACCTTCCTATAGTAGGTTATGGAAATAATGTTGTAAATACACTCAGAATCTGGGATGCTGAACCAATGCAGCATTTCATGCTTGAATCATTTAACAAGGGTGATTATCAGAAGGCTACAGAGGAAGAGAATCTTGCAAAGAATATCGTAGAGGTACTTTATCCTTGTGATGACCATTATGCAGGAAAAGAGCTTCGTCTGAAACAGCAGTATTTCTTTGTATCAGCAAGTGTACAGACAGCTATTAAGAAATACATGGATAAGAATAAAGACATCAAGAAGCTTCATGAGAAGGTAGTATTCCAGCTTAATGATACACATCCTACAGTAGCAGTAGCAGAGCTTATGAGAATCCTCATGGATGAGTATTATCTTAACTGGGATGAGGCATGGGCAGTAACTAACAAGTGCTGTGCATACACAAACCACACAATCATGAGCGAGGCACTTGAGAAATGGCCTCTTGAACTGTTCTCAAGACTTTTACCTAGATGTTATCAGATTATCGAAGAGATAAACAGAAGATTTGTACTTGATATACAGAACAAATACCCTGGTGATCAGGATAAGATAAGAAATATGGCAATCATTTATGATGGTCAGGTTAAGATGGCAAATCTTGCCATATGTGCAGGATTCTCTGTAAATGGTGTTGCAAAACTTCATACAGAAATTCTTGAGAAACAGGAACTTAAAGATTTCTATGAAATGATGCCTGAGAAGTTCAACAACAAGACAAACGGTATTACACAGAGAAGATTCTTAAAGCATGGTAATCCGCTTCTTGCAGACTGGGTAACTTCAAAGGTTGGAGAAGACTGGGTAACAGACCTCTCACACATTAAGGGACTTGAGATATATGCAGACGATAAGAAGTGCCAGAAAGAATTTATGAATATTAAATACCAGAACAAGGTACGTCTTGCTAAATATATTAAGGAGCATAACGGTATCGACGTAAATCCACGTTCAATATTCGATGTTCAGGTAAAGAGACTTCATGAGTACAAACGTCAGCTTTTGAACATTCTTCATGTAATGTATCTGTACAATCAGATAAAAGAGCATCCGGAAATGGAATTTTATCCGAGAACATTTATCTTCGGTGCTAAGGCAGCATCAGGATACAGAAGAGCTAAGCTTACTATCAAGCTTATCAATAGTGTAGCTGATGTTATCAACAATGATAAGTCAATCGACGGCAAGATTAAAGTCGTATTTATAGAGAATTACAGAGTATCAAATGCAGAGATAATATTTGCAGCAGCAGATGTAAGTGAGCAGATATCTACAGCCAGCAAGGAGGCATCAGGAACAGGTAATATGAAGTTCATGTTAAACGGTGCACTTACACTCGGTACTATGGATGGCGCAAATGTAGAAATCGTAGAAGAAGTAGGTCAGGAGAACGCATTTATATTCGGTATGAGTTCAGATGAAGTCATTAACTATGAGAAGAATGGCGGATACAATCCTATGGACATATTCAACAACGATATGGACATAAGAAAAGTGCTTATGCAGCTCATAAACGGATTCTATTCACCGGAAGATCCTGAAAGATTCAGAGAGATATACGATTCACTTCTTAACACAAACTGCACTGACAGAGCGGATACATACTTCATACTTAAAGACTTCCGTTCATATGCAGAGGCACAGAAGAAGGTAGAGGCTGCATACAGAAATGAGAGCGGCTGGGCAAAATCAGCTATCTTAAATGTAAGCCATGTAGGTAAGTTCTCATCTGACAGAACTATCGAGGAATATGTAAGAGACATATGGAAACTTGAGAAAGTAAAAGTTGATATGTAATAAAACATTGCAAAACAGATGCAGAAGTAATAAATAGAAAAGTGGGACATATACTTATATAAGTATATGTTCTGCTTTTTTTAAATTTATAGGCTGTATAGATGGTATTCTGAGGCGGCCGGTACTTAGAACTGTATGGGGGGAGAAATATGGATAGAATTAATATCGGAGCGGCAGGAATTGTTATCGGTGTTATGCTGTTGGCTATGATAGTTCTGCCGTGTGTAATAACAATGTCATGGAGTGGAAAGGTTGGAATGACAGACAGCAGTCTGCATAAACTGGGAATAGATGTGGTTATGGAAAATGGTGAGCAGATGGATGTTGAAGAATTTCTGCCGTGTGTGATAATGGCTCAGCTTGGAGACAGTGCGGAGGATGAAGCGGTTAAAGCGCAGATGGTACTTGTCCGTACAAGAATACTGAAAAAGGCAGGGGAGAATACGTCTGTGAGTGTAAAAGAGATAAAATTTCCGTATATAACATATGAACAGTTAAATGAAATGTATGGAAAAAATTTTGACAAGATATACAATCATCTGCTGGAACTTGAAAATGCCACGGGGCAGCAGGTGATTAAATATAACGGAAAACTTATTAATCCGGTTTATCATTCTGTAAGTGCAGGAACAACCAGGGCGGGGAGTAAGGATTATCTAAAGGCAGTGGCAAGTGAGGAGGATATTACCGCCGAAGATTATCTGTACATACAATATTATACACCGGATGAATTAGAAGCTTTGTTTAAAAAACTGGATGAAAATATAACCATAAATAAGGAAAATCCAATGGATGGTATAAGCACTCTTGCGGAAGACGAGACAGGTTATATATCTGAGGTGAATATAGGTGATGTGAAGGTCAGTGGAGATGATTTTTATAAGAAACTGGAACTTAATTCGCCGTGTTTTATTATCGAGAAATTCAATGAAGTGGTAAGGATAGTGACAAAAGGAAAGGGCCATGGCAGAGGTTTAAGTATATATGGGGCAAATGCCATGGCAAAGAAGGGAAGCGGGTATAAGGAAATACTCACACATTATTTTGAGGGAGTGACAGTGGAAGCTATAGGAAAACAGAATTAGGATACAAATTCATTATTCACATTTTTCTTTAAATAATCTGTCAGTTCATCACCTGTAAGCCGGAGAGACACTCCCCAGACTGTCTTCATATATGCAGCCTCGGTTGTCATATTTAGTATAGTGATATTACTGTAGGCGGCAGCATCATATACGGATGAGTACTGGTCAGAATTTAAACAGCTGGGTGCCAGTATCAGTGGAATATTTTTTTCGCTGCATTTATCCATAAGCCACAGTATCGAGTGGGAAGAAAATGATTCATTCACATTAGTTCTCTCCACACAGATGGTGCCTGAATGATAGGTGCCGTGAACTATAGCACCTATACTGTCAGACAGTGAAAATGTGGAATAGTCAAGTCCGGTATATGGCATGATAAGTGATACTGTGTCAGTTAATTTATGTGGGTGAGCAAAATTGCCGGTGGTTTCTGCAACTGAAAGCTCTGCAAAATGTGTGAATAGTTCTTTGTCACATGAAAAATCAGGATTTATCATCATAACATTATTTGGAGATGCATTGAAAAAATCTTCTGAAAAATTGTTACATGACATAAGTGTGGATGCCAGGTGCAGATATATGTTTCCGTCACTGTTGCGGTAAGGAACATATACATTTGGAGCAATGTTTTTGATAATCAGTTCGACGGCAGTACGAAAATTTGCATTTGCATTGCTTTTATCATCCATTGGAGGACGGTTGCCGGATACAAGCATTACAGGTATGGGAGTACCTGAGAAAGCAAAAGAAAACAATGCAGCCGTGTATGCAAGGGTGTCGGTACCATGCATAACAATAACTCCTGCATAATCATTCAGATTAAATTCACTGATATGATTTAATATCTGCGAAAGTCTGGCAAGAGTCATATTCTCACTGAGAGTCTGATTTGACGTGGCAAAACCGGAATCTTCAAACAGATTTTCAGTTAATGAGGCAAAGTCAGAGTCTCTTTTAGAAAAATTATATATAAGGGCACTTCTTGCAACAGAAGTATTAAGCTTTCTCTGTCCGGCTTCGGGCGAAGAACATATAGTGCCGCCTGTATAAACTGTGAGAATCTTTTTCATATTTAATGTAGTCCTTTCGATAATTATTTTTCATTAAGTATACCATTTGGAAAGAAAAAATGTAAATAGGTAAAACTCAATTGACTTATTATATGCAATATGTTACAATTTATACAAAGCATAACATAACCATAATTCTTAAGGAAAAGATTCGTATAAAAGGGCAGGTGAATGATATGGGAACATATTTTAATCCGGATAATGAAAGTTTTAGAAAGGCTGTCAGAAGCAAGATATATGTTGATAAGACAGGACT
>CACWRR010000064.1 GCA_902763335.1 uncultured Lachnospiraceae bacterium
TTCGGGAGCATATTCAGGACTCATAATCTCCTTGAAAAATGAATCATACAAAAGTTTTGCCCCTTTAACTCCACTGCAGAAATCCAGAAACATTTCCTGTTGTTCGAAATTCCATTCGCTGAACAGTTCATACAGTTTCGGTGTGTTGTTAATTTCGTTTCTTATATCTTCCCGTTCTCTTATGATCGGAAAATAGTCTTTTAATCTGTTATTTATCATAGGTCTCCTTTTTGGTTTTTATAGGTCAGGTGTTGTGTAATTGTTCAGTTTTAATCAGGCTTGTGCAAATTTATAGGCTGCAAAAGCGACATTCTGAGGCGGCCGGCACTTAGCGGGTGCATATTATGCGGCCGCTTATGTACCGTTGCCAGTCGAAGATAGTGCAAACGTGTGAGCGTTGCAGCCTATAAATTTGCACAATATTAAGCGTATATTACGACTGCAACACAACATAAAATACAAAACAACGCAACATAAAGATGATACAATACATAAATAATACCACATATTAAATATATGTCAAGCCAAAAAGAATATAAAACAATTGATAGAAAATTTGGTTGAAAATGTTATGGTTATTGTGTAGTATAAAATCAGAAATACATAGTGAGGAGAATGAGAATGGATATAAAAAAGATTGTTGAAAACATAAGAAATATTGACTACTCATCAATGGACACAGACAGTTTTCTTGATGACAGGGATAGTCAGGAGTTTGATACAGAGTGGTCTAAGATTTTTTGGCAGATTGATGCAGAGGAAATTCCAAATGAAGTAAAAAAACAGGCAGAAATATATAAAAAAGAAGTGTTTCATGTGGTAGATGAACTGACCGGTGGAAGCGAGCTGTCTGAATATATTTCAGAGGATATAGAATTATTATTATATGGTGATTATCTGAACATTCAAAGTGAATGGTTTAAAAAGTTTATAAATAAGTATGAAAATGGAGAATTGCCTACAGGTATCTTATAGGCAGCTATTTGCTTAGGGCGAAAACGAATAGTTATTTATGGCAGAAGTGGAAATATAATATCGCCCGGAAATGAGGAATTACATGATAAAGATAGATTTAATCACAGGTTTTCTTGGTTCAGGAAAAACTACATTTTTATTAAAATATGCAAAGTATCTGATGAGTAAAGGCTTGAAAATAGGTATTCTGGAGTATGACTATGGTGCCGTCAATATAGATATGATGCTGTTATCAGAGCTCAGAGGACCACAGTGTGAAATAGAAATGTTGGCGGCAGCATGCGATGCTGACTGTTTACAAAGAAGATTCAGAACAAAGTTAATAGCAATGGCTATGAGTGGGTATGACAGAATAATTATCGAACCATCAGGAATATTTGATATGGATATGTTTTTTGACGCACTTCGGGAAGAACCGTTAGAAAACTGGTATGAAATAGGAAGTGTGCTTACCATTGTAAATGCGAATCTTGTGGATGAAATGAGCAAAGAGGAAAACTATATACTTGCATCACAGGCTGTATGTGCAGGCTGTGTGGTTTTAAGCAGGACACAATTATCTGATTCAGAACACATTGAAAATACCAAAAAACATATAATCAGGGCGGCAGAAGAAATTCATTGTAAGAAAATTCAGGAGAACTACATGGAGAAGTCCTGGGAGGATTTTACAGATGATGACTATGAATATCTGATGAACGTTGGATATCATATTGGTGATTATATGAAGGTAATTACTAATGGTGAAGGTGGATTTTCGACAGTTCATTTTCTTGATATAAAAGATGAGGTACCTGTATTAAAAGAGAAAATCAGGCGGCTTTTTGAGTCAGATGAATACGGTAAAGTGCTTCGCGTAAAGGGATTTGCAACTGAGAATGGTAAAAATTATGAAGTCAGTGCAACAGAAAATGAACTGATAGTTACGCCAATGAATGTTGGAAGGGGTGTGGTAATTGTAATCGGTTCAGATTTAGACAGTAAAAAAATAACAGAATTGTTGAACAATTAAATCTGTTATAAAGGTGTTCGTATTTAATTATGAAGATTACTGCCGGAGTGTGATAAGTGAAAAAGATAATTTGAGGTAGTATAAGGTAGTATAAAAAAGCTTGACTTGGAGTAAACTTTAAGGCGTATAATAAAATCATCATAAGACAAAACTGGGATATCGTCATAAGATTATATGAGATAGATGTTCCTACAACGATAAGTGGAAGAGTTACGGCTGAGCTGAGGATGGCGATGCCGGGGAAAATGTATCTAAAGTACGGAGGAAGAATATGACTTATACATATCACTATAATTCTCCACTCGGTGGAATAACTATGGCAAGTGATGGAACAGCACTTACAGGTCTGTGGTTTGACGGGCAGAAATATTTTGCAGATACTGTATCAGAAGAACATATAGAAAAATCACTTCCGATATTTGAGGATGCATCAAAGTGGCTGGATATCTATTTTGGTGGCAAAGAGCCTGACTTTATGCCACCGGTGGCGTTTGAAACCACACCGTTTCGTAAAGCAGTATGGGATATTCTGGTCACCATTCCATATGGAAAAACCATGACTTACGGTGAGATTGCAGATACAATAGCAGGTCAAAAAGGTATTGATAAAATGTCAGCTCAGGCGGTTGGCGGTGCTGTTGGGCACAATCCGGTTTCTATAATTATTCCATGTCATCGTGTAGTTGGAACAGGTGGAAGTTTAACCGGGTATGCAGGTGGTATAGATAAGAAAATCCAACTGTTAAAGCTTGAAAAAACAGATATGTCGGGGTTATTCGTTACGAAGAAAGGTACAGCGTTATAATGAAATCATCAAATCATAAATTAAAAATTATGTATCTTATGAAAATTCTGCTTGATAGAACAGATGAGACACATAGCATTACTATGCCTGAAATAATAGATGCATTGGAGGCATATGGTATAAGTGCAGAGCGTAAGAGTCTGTACAACGATATTGAAAATCTGAGAGTATATGGACTGGATGTAATAGGAGTTCAGGAGGACAGGACATATTCGTATCATATTGGAAACAGGCAGTTTGAACTTGCAGAATTAAAGCTTCTTGTGGATTCTGTGCAGTCTGCAAAATTTATAACTGAAAAGAAGTCAAATGAACTTATTAAGAAGATTGAAAGTCTCGCAAGTAAATATGAGGCATCACAGCTTCACAGGCAGGTATTTGTTGCCGGACGTGTAAAGACAATGAATGAAAGCATATATTACAATGTGGACAGCATTCATGCTGCAATAGCCGGAAATTCGAGGATAACATTTAAATATTTTAAGTGGAATGTGGATAAGGATATGGAGCTTCGGCATGATGGTGCGTTATACGAGGTGAGTCCATGGTTATTGTCATGGAATGACGGGTATTATTACCTGATTGCATACAACAGTGTTAAAGGAATTATCAAACATTTCCGTGTAGACAAGATGCTGGATATTAAGTTGAATGGAAGAAAAAGAGAAGGCGAAAAAGTATTCAATTCGTTAGATATGGCAGCATATACCGGAAAAATGTTCGGCATGTATGGCGGTGAAGACGAACGGGTGCGGCTTGAATGCGATAATGCTTTGGCAGGAGTTATGATTGATCGTTTTGGAAAGGATATATCGCTGATCCGTCTGGACGATAAAAAGTTTGCAGTCAATGTAGAAGTGGCAGTCAGCAGACAGTTTCTGGCATGGATTATCGGACTTGGAGAAGGCGTGAAAATCGTAGGACCTCAAAGGATTGTGGATATGATGAATGATGAGATTGACAGACTGGTAAGGCAGTATGGGAAATAAAAAACATAAGTTTGGATGATAAAGGATGAGAGTTTATATATATCTAAAAAACACACTTTTACAGTTCCTAGTATTAGGCGAACCGTAGCACGGTGGATTTGACACATTCTAACAGTTACAAATTTAACGGGGATTTTAGCTGTTAATTATGAACGTTGTTAAAAACATTGTACATTAAAGCTGGAAAGTGTCATTTCTTTTTAAATTCCGGATATATTCCTATATTTTTCACCAGATAATTTCAAGCCATTAAGTCATGGTTTAGTGCATGCGACAAAATTTGACAAATAATATATGATATATTAAAAAACATATGGTATAATAATAGAAATGACAAAATGTACATATGATTGGAAAATGCAGCTAGCGGCTGCAGAGTTTAAGATTACCTATGATGATGAAGAGGAGTATAAAACAAATGAAAGAAAAGAATAAGTTTCATATAAATAAAAATATTTATTGGTGTTATCTGTGTTATTTTGGCAGTAGGAGTATTTATATTTGTTAAGGTACATGACAATAACAAAAAGAATTATATTATGGATGTGTATAACCAATTCTTTGATGGAAAAGGTCAGCAGTATATGAGTGATGAAGTAAAAGATTCAGATGACATACAGAAAATCAGTATAGATGGATATGATGTTTCGATGGTGAGCTCTTTATATGATAAATACACTGGTATCGGATATTTCATTTTTAAGGTTGACGGAGATATTAAAAAGATGAAAGAGCAGGAGGATAAAATAGTGAGGGATACCATACTTGCAGATCCACCTATGTATTTTGGGGTTAGTGAATATGCTGGGAGAACAGTAGGGAATGCTGTTGGCTACATTAAAGGGAGCAAATATATGAAGTTAAGATGTAGAATAACGGATTTGGATGACAAGGATATAGGCATTGAACTTTTGGGATGGAATGAAAAACTCTATGGGAAATTTGATATAAACCGCAGTAATATTGATTATGTAGTTAAACAACTTGAGGACAACGATGAGCTGGAAGGATACATTTCACCATTGGGAGCAATATTTTCAGGTAAATACAGTGTATTGGATAAGTTAATTCTTATATATAATGATGGTATTGAGAAGGAAGAGATATATCCGTTTCATACTTGTTTTGATAACAAGAGAAATGAATATCTATTTATGTTTTCAGAAATAGAAAATATAGACGATGTTAAGGAGACGATAATGGTGAATGAAAAAGGTGACAGAGACATGCAATTAAAATTACATTAAAAAAATATAATTTTGAAGAGACAAATCTTCATGTATATGTTACAGAATGATAAAAAGTGCGTGCAGTAATACAAAAAATGGAGGGTAAAGTTTATGAATAAAAGTTACAAAAATGTGTTAAGAAAAGTTGTAATAATTTGTCTTGTTATTGCAGTTGTTGCAGTAGTATTTGTATATAACCAGTATGGGCGTTATAAAAAAGGAAAAGAATCAGTTTTTGATGCTTTTTACATGCCTTATAAGATACAGAAAAATGTTGATAAAATGTATAACAGTCCGGCGAATCAGCATGTTAAAGTCGGAGATTACACTATAGCATTAGATAAACTTGTGTACAGCAGAGAAAAACAGTTCGGCTGGTGTAAGTTTGATGTTACAAGATATGGTTATAATATGGAGGATGAGGCAATTGCAAACAGCAGAGATTATTATGTGAAAAATTACTTTGGAAGGGACAGACAGTTCAGCGTGCAGGTTGCGTATGGTTCTGTAGAGGGTTCTTATACTCATGGAGATGCTGCGAGGTTTGAATTATCAGATGAAAGTTCAACAAATGATGTATTGAATGTGTACAGGATGATATTAGTAGAGGATAATAACAGTTATAATCATTGCGTATATTTATATAACAGAAACAGTGGTAAGGGAAATGGAGAGCCGACAAGTACTCAGGAGATAAAAGATATGGATGGGGTATTTGTGCTGTATGAAAAGGATACATCACTGAAAAAGTATATACATACAAAAAGGGGAGTGTATTATGAGATAATCATATCACCTGATTCGATAAATATAAGAGGTGATATAGATAAATATATGAACAATGAACATGAAGATATAAAGGATATAAAAATTTATGAAGATGACGGACAGGTTGTTTCTATAAAGGAGAATGGAGTATTAAATACGGATATAAGGGATTGTGGAGAATTTATACCGGATAAAGAAAGTGATTTAAGTACATATTCGTGTGTGTTGGAATTCTCTGAAAAATTGGATGTAAGTAAAGTATCAGGTGTTGAAATTAATGGAGTTGAAGCGGAAAGAATTGAGGAGGATTAAGTGTACATAAGGAGGATATAACAAAAGTAATTCCTGAACTTCCGGAGGATAAGGTACAGTCAGTAGACGTAGATGGAATGAAAATTAAAATGACCGGATGTGTATATGATCGGGAGACTACGATAGGAATAGCTGCAATTTAAATATCGGGTGAAGACATTAAGGATGAGAAAGACGGATATTTCTCACATAATGAAAAAACATATTTTATATCTCTGACATTAGGCGGAGGAATGACATTTAAAACAAAAAACAGGGAAATAAATTATATATGACCATATATTTTTGTACATATCAGAATGAAGATAATAAGGATTCTGATGTAAACATGGAAATATGTGAATTTGTTATTACATCAAATTCTATGGAAATAATTAATCAGTTTGAGATAAATGGCAAATATAAATCAGATAAGGTAATGAAACTCGCCTGTGATGACACATCTGCAATATTATCGTTAGGAATAAAATATGCAGGAGCATTGCAGTATGATGATAAAAACTTAAAACTGATATATCAGGATGGAAATGAAGTGGTTTCTGATATAAAAACTGTTGATGTTGAAAATGGAAGTGTAACAATAGAATTCGGTAAGCTGATAGATATTCAAGGACTTAAGTCTGTTGTCTTGAAAGGAACTGAATATAGGGTAACAGATTATGAGAATGGAGATTAATTAGAATGAAACGAAAAATAATATTAGTATCCTGTGCAACAGTAATGCTAGCGGTCATGGTGACCGCTGCATTTCTGAAACATGGCGAATTGGTTAAATCATTGTACGGAGGAAGAACACCTTCAGGATACAGTGAACATAATGATTATGCAGATGATGTGGCTGCAGACGATAAAGATGGAGAAGAAGGTACATATACATATGAGCCGCGTACTGATGATGGAAATCTCAAAGTTTATAATATCGGTGAGAACGTTATATGTGGAGTATATGGTGAGGGAGGTTTGGAAAGTGAAGATAAGGAAGTCTTATCATACCGTGTAAACAGTGTGGAGAGAGTAAGCAGAATAACCAATATACCGGATAAGGACAAGAATGGATTGTATCTTGTGGAAGAAGAGGGAACGCCAGTAGATGGTTATGAACTTGTAGCCGTAGATATAACTATAAAAAATGATTCGGATAAAGAGGTTGAATATTATTTGAATAGTACAGGTATATCAGAGAAGATTTCATTATTAAGTGAATTTGAATGTGAAGCAGTGTATTGTTCGGATTATCCTGGAAATATAAAATCTGCTTTTAGGAGAACTATAAGTCCGGGGGATGAATATAGTACAAAAATTGTATATGCAATTGAAAAGGAAATGTTAGAGACAGCAAAAAATGAACTGTACTATATTATAAATCCGGGAGGAAGCGGAAGTGATACTACCGGTGCAGCAGCCATACGAATAACACTGGAAGGAGAACCGCATGAAGCAGATATATAAGATAGAGATAAGGAGAGCTTTTTTAAACAAGAGGATGTTATTTGCATTGACTGCAGGCATAATTATATGTGCAGTTCACTTTGTTCAGTGGCTACCTACTACTTTTGATTATCTGAAAACGCCGGAAGGAACTATACTGTCATTTTATCCGGCTAATGTATTCAGCGAATGGATATGTTCAAACAATTATAACTGGGAACAATATGTATATTTTCTTATTTTTCCGCTGCTTGCATGCATTCCATATGGAGCTTCATTGTATGATGATTGGAATGGAGGATATGCAAAAAATATTATTATAAAAAGAAGAAAACGTGATTATTTTAGGGCAAAATGGCTTGCGGTTTTTCTGTCCGGAGGAGTTTCTGTGACCGTTCCACTTATATTAAACTTTCTTGCTTTTTTAACGATTGCACCTGTTAATAAACCGGAAATTGCATCTTTATTTTATGCTGTAGGAGGGGATAATATACTTGCACCTCTTTTTTACCATTACCCGTTTGCATATCTGATATTATATATGTGTATTGATTTCATATATGGTGGAATTCTGGCAGGAATATGTCTTATGATGACAAATATGACACAGCGAAGATTTGTAGTAGAGGTGACGCCGCTTTTTATATACATATTTTTATATGCTGTTATAGCACTTATGAGTGAACAGGAATATAGTCCTGTAAGTTTCCTGAATATGGGAAGTGGTACCATGCATTATGCATACATGACGGTTTTTGCACTAGTTGTAGCGGGGGTCATAACTGTTTATGTTGAGTATTCAGGAAGGAAGGGGGAACTGTATTGATGAAAAAGAAATGTGTAATAACATTCATGGTAATATTTTTGATATTATTAATAGTACTTTTTGTTATACGTGTATGGAAAGTTAATGATAAATATGGTTTGAAGACTTCCAAAGCATATGATATCAATGAGATAATGGAATGTGATGGTGTAGAATATACAGTCCTTGGAACCAGAGTGTGTACGGTAGATGATACTGAACAGACAAAACTTCTCTGTGTCAGGGTGAGTGTGAAAAATGTATCAGGACGTATAAAGGATATGATGCTTTCGGATTATACGATGAATCTGAATTATAATCTTATATATCCGGGCATGGATTATATAGCATATGTAAATGATAATATAAGTTCAATGTCAGTGAAAATATATCCGGGAGTGAAGGCAGAGTTTGAGTTGCCTTATGTTATAGAGGATAAATATCTGAACACAGCATCTAAGAAATATACAGTAGAAGATTATTGTGAACTTGATTTTGAACTGTACCCGGATAAGAAGATGGTAATGCTTGATACAGACATACTGTATGAGGATGAAAAATAGGAGAGATTTGGAGTGAAGAAAAATAGAAAACTTATTTTAGCAATAATTCTGCTTCAGGTAATGTATTTTTTGATAGCATACATAATTACGTCTGCCTACGAGACAGACGGATATAAGGCTTCAGTGGCAGACAGTATTTTATTGGGATTAACATATGTTAATATATATACATATATTACAGTGGTGCTTGCGATATCTGTCTTTAGCATAATAGGAAGGAATATGTATTATGGTATAATCATACGCTCAGGTGGTGGAAACAGAATGTTTTTAAATATGGCAGTAAAAGCCGGTATCAGCTCAGCGTGTGTGGCAGTATGCCATGTTTTTTCCATTGCTGTATGGTCAAAGGCAATGGGAAGAGAGTGGATTAACTGGTCAGCCCCAAACTCTGTTTATCGTTATATTTGTGCAGGACATACAACAGATATATCATTTATAAGGATGATTATATTTGCATTGATTGGGTCATTTGTTTTGTTTTATATCATTTCACTGATTATGCTTATAAATGGATGGATGTTTGGAAGAATAGTGGCACTTGCAGTAGTGGTAATAGTATTTTTTGCCGAGAAATATTCAGGAGGGTCTATTATATTTGGATTGCTGCTTCCGAGCTATGAAACCATAGCAGAAAGTTATGGTATTATAAAAAGTATTCTTGTAGGAACAGTTATTATTATAGGATTGTATGTGGCCGGAAGTATAATGATTAAAAGAAAAGATTACATAAACTAATAAAATGTTTTTATTATATGGAAAGGGATAATTACATGAAGAAAATAGAAGTTAAGTATGCAGTAAAAGAAATAAAAAAGCACAGAGTGCTCGATGGTATAAATCTTGAATTTACAAGTGGAAAAGTGTATGGTCTGAACGGAATAAACGGTTCAGGAAAAACAATGCTCATGAGAGCGATATGTGGGCTTATACATCTTAGTAGCGGTGAGATATGTGTAGACGGTAAAATTCTTGGAAAAGACATTGAATTTCCGGAAAGTGTAGGTGTACTTATAGAAAATCCGGGATTGGCTGAAAATTGTACAGGATTTGAAAATCTGAGAATAATAGCGGATATAAAAAAGATTACTACAGATGAATACATAAAAAACCTTCTTGGAAGACTGCTTCTTGATCCGGATGATAAAAGAAAGGTAAAGAAATACTCCCTTGGAATGAAACAGAAGATAGGTATAGCAGAGGCGTTTATAGATGAACCGGAACTGCTGTTATTGGATGAACCTTTTAATGCATTGGATAGAAAATCTGTTAAAGCTGTTAAGGAAATGATAAGAGAATATGTGAATGATGAAAGAATCATTATTATATCATGTCATGACAGACAGATAATGGATGAAGTGTGTGATGAAATATACTGTATGGAAGACGGAAAAATTTATGATGAGGAAGATGAGTAAAACAGGTTTTATAAGAAAAAATATATTTGTGTTTGTAATTGCCATTTTTAATGTAATTAAGGCAGACATTATACTTGGATATGATGATATGTCGGCGGGAATTGTTGAATATATACTTATGTTCAATGGGGGTACAGGAAAAAATATGAAACATGTTCCAATACTGCTGATTGCATTTATCATGTATATATCTGTGGTGGCAGTTGCAGATTGTCATAATGGACCGGGATATTCTGACACCGCTGAGGTTATAAGATACGGAAGAAGAAAATGGTGGTTAAAACGTTGTCTTTACAGTGTAGCCGATATTATTACATATATATTTACTATAGCAGTTGTATTTTTATGTGCTGCACATGGAAACATGGAAGATGGAGCACAGGAGAATTGGCTGGAAAAATGATAGTAAGATATTTTGATAAAGATATCAAATATATCTATCTTGGAAATTTAAGATTTGTCGTTTCGGGAATATTGACACCGATTCTTATGCTGATGGGGATTGTACTGATTGTAAAAGCACTTTCGGTGGCAGTCGGTTCGGTGATATCGGTTATATCTTCATGTATACTTATGATATTGGCAATATGGTTTTGTAATCCGTTGATACCGGGCGATTATATAATGCTTATGAAACATACATTTTATATTGGGAAATTAGGGACTAATGAGATGATGGGTATAATATATTCAACTTTTATTATTGCTATAGCATTTGTAGGTGGAAGTATTTTTATGAGTAAAAAGGATATTCTGCCATCTGAAAAATAAATAGTATAAACAAAATGTAGATAAAAATATGTGGGATATAAAAAAATACGGTAATCGT
>CACWRR010000065.1 GCA_902763335.1 uncultured Lachnospiraceae bacterium
CAGTCTGTTCCCCAGAAACAATTGCAGTTGACAGGCTTTCCTTAACCTCGTTTTCAACTGCTTTCGCCCTTTCGATTTCGTTGGCTAAAAGTGTTTCTACTCTTTTTATATAGTACAGTATTCGTTTGACAGCTTCCACTAATATCAATCACATCACCGCCTTAAAGCTTGATTAAAAAGTTATTGGCAATAGCAAAATAATCAACACCGCCGATTTTATAAACTGCTCCAAACTCGCACGCGGCATCAGTTGTCTGTAAAGCGTTTTCCAGTTTTAAATCCTTATAAATCATGGCATCTATATCATCGCTTGCACAAAGATATATAGGCAATGTTAAAACATAGCCTGTATCATCCGTTCCAGCTTTACTCGCAAGATAGCGACTTGCTGTAAAAAGTTTAGCACCATCGTTCCCTGTTACGACAAAACTAACACCAGTTGGACTTGCACTGTATTTATAAGTAATATAAACATTATCATTAATAGAAAATATTCCGCATAATAAATCTAGTGAGCTCTTATTTGTGTTGCTAGTAAATTGATATAAACAAATTGTATCATTTTTAATCCCAGATAAATAAACGCCCCATGTAATGTTTATATAATAAGAATACACACCTTCATCTGAAACAGAATCATGATGTTCGGCTACTGCAAGTGTTTTTATTTCGCTGAGAAATTCTTCAATTATTCCAGAGGAACTAGATTTTTTAATTTCTGAACTAATATAAAATCTTGAAAAAACATCAGTATAATAATATCCAATGCTATAAGATGGTACATATTCAACTATTAAATATTTGCTTGTATTATTCCCGTATTTATAAGTTTCTCTATAAAAATTTTGCTGGGTGGAAGAATAATTTAACGTATTTTTATCTACTCTTGTAAAACCATCTGCCGTTAATATCTGATTAACCTTTTCAAAAAATTGTTCAACCATAACTTGACCAATTTGCTGTGACGCATCGTCGTAACTTGTGTGGCTTACCGTTTCAGTGGTGATTAATATTTGATGATTAAATATAGGCATATTTCCAGCTCCTTCCTATTCTACTTTCTCACACGTCTGTATCTGTAATTCAAAATCTAATGCTGTCAAATCATATTCTGGTGCTTCAAGCTCTGATATCATCTTAAATCCCTCCGCATCTGGTATTACCGTTTCGCCATACCATTCATCAATGTTTGCGGCAGTGATAGGAGTAAGGTCTAATTTCTGACCATTACTCTCTATCTCTCCACTTTCATAGTAAACTTTCAATACCTCTTTGCCACTATAACTTTTTGCGGCAAAATAATCTGATGTATCGGCACGTTTATGTATAAACTCGCCTTTTTCACCTGTTCTGTATGATGCAGAATTAGGCGGATTAAGGTATTTTGCAGTCTCGGTGGATGTACCGCCACCACCGCCGCTTCCACTGCCACTTGACGGAACTGTGCCTGCATCCTCATAATTTTCATCTTCCGCAAAACATTCTATAGTGGTAATAAGACCACCATCACATTCTTGCGTGATAGATACAATGGGTACTTTATATGTGACACCGCCTGTGACTACATTAACGATATCATGTAAGTTGTATTGCATGTCACCTATGAATTTAATTCTAATAGGATAAAACACAATATCTGATATCTCTGATAATATCGTATCAAGCTCTGCTTGATACATATACGGATTGTATATAGTTATGCCATTGGTTGTTGTGTCTCCGCTTGTAAGAAGTTCATCTTCTGATAGATAGCATTTAATATGTTCGACTTTATAGCCGTCTTTGTTCCCGATTTCTAACCCACTATCCTCATATATCATGTCATCTGTGATTGCTGGCTTGCTAAACTCATAAAACTGTCGAAATGAGAATTTTGCTTTTGGCCGGAGCACTCCACTTCCTCCATCCCACATGACAGTTTGTATAATCGTATCGCATCCGCCTAATCCCGCAAGATAGCCAAGGACCTGCCTATTAGGATATTCAAGTTCACTAACATACACATCATTAAACGCATACACCATCGCATCATATCCTATATAGGAATGTTTTGGCGAATCCCACAAAGTGGTCTGCATTTTGAATATACCAAGGCACTCAAATTCATCTGTTTTTGTCTCATCTGTTCCATACCATACAGATATAAGCTCGTTATTAATACCAGGACCTGCATCATAAAGGTCAAATGTAATACTTGCGGACGGAGTGTTACCAAATCCAACATTTCCATCCTCTACAATAGACTGACACAGCTTAATATTGACAGGCTCATACATGTTTAAATCCAAGTCACTATCTGCATATTTTAATTTAAAATAGTATCTCTCATTCATGCACTGCACTTACACTTACACCGGAATAGACCTTTTCACCGTTTATCACTGCTTCTGTAGAATATGATATATCTCCAAAATAAGCAGTCATACTGGTATGCTTGTTTCCAAGCCCCCAGTATTCTACACTTGTAAATGGCTTAGTTGCATCACTGACTACATTGTCTATCTGCTCTACCTGTGACTCTGTAAGATAAGACCACGTTATATCAATTGTTGTTTTTATGGCAATAATGGTTCCGACTGCCTTACCCGACTGCACACGTCCGGTGTTTGAACTCCATATTTTATTTCTTGTTATATTAAAGCCACCAATATCCGGAGCAGCCACCTCCACTCCATTAAGTTTGAGTATTGCCATTGTATCCGCCTCCTATCAAAACGGCTTTTTCCCTGTTCGCCTTATATAGTTCTGGTATTCCTTTTGAATAACCTTAAACATTTGTCTTGCGTCTCCTGTAAGTACTACCTGCGTATCCATTCTCTGTATTGCAGCAAGTATGTTTCCTAACAGCCTTATCACTTCCGCTGACATTCCACCGGCTGACAATTCAGCGGCTTTCTTTGCCATTTCAAGCATCTTGTCTTCCGGTGCAACAATCTCACCATAATGCCTGTTATCACCAATCATGGCAAGCTGAGGGGTATTCGCTTTAACATATCCGCCTTGCGCAAGCTTTGGTATTTGTGGTACCGTGAGAGGATCCTTTCCCCATAAATCTTCGAACGGATGTGTACCGAATATCGACCTTTCACGTATACTGTTCAACATTCCGTTAATTTTATTAAAAGGAAACGCTATAATGGTATTGATGCCATCTATCAGTTTATTAACAACTAATTTAAAAGTATCAGCGATACCGTCCTTTATTCCGTCAAATATTTTTCCGCCGGCTGAAAATACATCTTTCACCTTCTGCCATGCTGTGCTGAATGTGTTTTCAAACCATGTTGCTACTGTTGAAAATGGGCTCTTTATCTTTTCCCATGCATCACTAAAGAATTTTGATATGTTATCAAGACTGAATGCTCCCTTGATAAAAGTCCACGCATCATCAAATTTTCCCTTAAACCATGCTCCGATTTCACTAAACGGTGCCGTAACCTTTCCTTTAAGATTTACAAAATGGTTTTTGAAACGTTCAAATGAAAATACTGCTTTAATGTTTTTCCATGCATTGCTGAACTTTCTTCTGAACCACGATGATATAGTTGTAAATATTCCTGTAATCTTATCCTTTAGTTTTTTGAAATGCTCCTTAAAACGTTCAACCGAGAATACATTCTTTATGTTTTCCCACGCTTTTTTGAATTTATCTCTAAACCATGTGGCTACATTGGCAAATGCATCCCTGACTTTTTCGTATGAATCTTTAAAATATTTTTTTATTGTATTTATATTGAATGTATCTTTTATTTTTTGCCATGCTTTCTTAAATTTGTCACGAAACCATGTGGCTACTTTTTTGAACGGTGATGTAACTTTCTCCCATATATCCTTAAAAAATTTCTTTACTTTTTTAGGTTCAAAAACTGACTTAATAGCTTTCCATGCTCCGGAAAATTTGTTTTTAAACCATTTTCCAATATGTTTAAAAGTAACTGTTATACTATTGTAAAATCCACTGAAAAACTTCTTTGCATCCTCAAGCAGACTTCCATCTAATATATAATTTATCGCCTTTAGCAGTCCTTTGATACTGTCAACTACAGCATCGATTGCGCCAACCAGCAGAGTGCCAACCACTTTTATTATTTTCCCTACTGTAGCTGCAAGTATCTTTGTAAGTATTTTCACAAGTGGTGCAATGAATTTTTTTGATAATTTTCCGATAATCTTTGCTAAGTTTCCAATAACCTCTATTGCTTCCTCGATACATGGACCGATATGCTTTTCGTACATATCGCTTACTTTTTCTCCTACTTCTTTTATAGCCGGAGCAATGTATTTATTGTAGCTGTCAAGCACACCACCGACTATATCACTGAGAGCATCTGTAATATCATCAATAGCAGGTTTTATCTTTTCGTCATACACCTCAATGGCTTTATTAATTATGCCCGTCACCATTTTTTCTTTTCCCTGCAAAACTGTCTTAACTGGCTCTAATGTATTTAATAAGGCTTCTTTAATTTTATCTTTATTTTCGATAATCGGTGTCGCTATAAGTGAACATACATCACGTCCGAATGCCGTGAGTAAAACTCCTGCTCCTGTAACAGCCTCTGTGAAGATATTTCCTATACTTGTCGTTATGCTTATTGCAGTATCACTTGTAATTACATCACCAAATATCTCTGATACTGTTGATATGAGATCTGCCCTTATATCGCTCCATTCCGCCACGTTATTAAACATATCTGACAGACGCGAACTTATTACTTTCTTTTTCTGATCAAGCGTGTTGCTTATACCGGTGACAAGATTAGTGGCTATAGATGTTCCTACATTAATTACTCCTCCCACAGCGGCACCAAGCAGCGTTGCCAGGGACTTGCCCAACCTTCCTAATGATGATGTAACTTCACTGTCTGTCGCTATCTCTATCAGTGAATCTTTAATGCCTGATAAGCCTTTTCTTATTTTGCCGATATTCGTCTCTGTATCGCCTATAGACATATTAAAGCCTTTAGCAAATGCTCTCTTGACTTTGTCGAAAGTTTTGGCTATCTTATCAAGCTTTCCTGATGTTTTATCAAGCACAGTATCATTACCAATTCCTGCACCGGCACTGCCACCTGTACTGACATCGGTTGCACCCGAAGAAGACGAAGAACTGTCAGAATCATCCTCCGATATTTTATTAAACTGGTCAAATCCCATTACGGATTTCTTAGCCTTTTCTGCTGCCTTCTCCGCTGCATCTCCAACCGATTCCACATTATCAGCTGCCTTGTTTGCTCCGTCTGCCACTTCCTGCATAGATGAGCCTGCATCATCACTGCTTTTATTACCTGTCAGCTGCTCTGTGAACTTTTTAAACACTTCTCCCAGCTTCACAAATTTGCCTATAAGCTTATTGATGAGAACCAATACCGGAGACAGTACATTTATAAGTCCCTGTCCTATATTCGCCTTAAGTGAATCCATCTGTAAGGACAGAATACGTGTCTGATTCGCCCAGCTGTCCTGCGTCCTTGCAAAGTCACCGCTTGCAGTTGCAAGCTGGTCCTGTACAAACTTATATCTTAATGCCACCTTTTCCTGCTCTGACATTTTAGCCGTTGTCTTGCCAAATCCATTTTCAAGGGCATACTGATCAAGTGCTGTCTGCGTCATAACAACACCAAGGTCTTTTAAACTCTCTGTCTCACCTGTAAATACAGACTTTAACTTTGTATATGCTTCATCCTGTGACAGATTGTAAAATGATGCCACGTCACCTGACAGCCCTGTCAGAGCAGTACTCATGTCATATGCCTGTTCCTCTGAAAATCCAAAAGCTTTAGCCATAGCTCCAAATGTACCTGTGTACTTCTTAGCCATGGTTTCAGACATACCAAAGCTTGTCGCTGCACTCTGGGCAAAATTATTTACTTTATCAGACATTGTGGTAAAAGTTACATCAACCACATTCTGAACCTCTGCCAAATCAGATCCGAGTTCTATACTTTCTTTTCCAAAGTCAAGAATCTTCTTGAAAGCAAAAGCTCCCGCAATGGCTTTTCCGGCTTTAGCCGCCACACTCTTTATTCCTGATAACTGCTGGTCAAATCTGTCACGATTCACCGTAAGGTCTAATGCTATTTCTCCACCACTTGTTGCTCCACCACTTGTTGCTCCCATGTCATTCACCTGCCTTCATCTGAATAAGACAGGCACATCGGCACAACGTCTTACAATATTAATTCAAATTCCTTTTTACAGTCTTTATTTTTACACTTTAGGAAAATACCCTTACATTTGGCATCACCGGTCTGCATGGCATTAACCGGATAACCACAGTAAGGGCATTTAACTTTTGTCTTCATTTTATATTTATTTGCTGCCATCATTCTCCACTCCTGCCATATCTTTAAATGCTTTAAGCATCTCATCAAGAAATACTTTCATTTCATCCTCTGATACCTCGGATGCCTGACGCTTTCTCCATTCACTCCGTATTCGCCGCTGGTCTGCAGTAAAATTCTTAATTACATCAGGGTCATCCTCAGAACGTATTCTTACCACTGTTCCGAGTGGTGTATCCGGTGATAACCCTGATAAAAGGGCGGAGAATTCAGTCCACTTCATATCTTTGAAGTCATTGGAATATATTCTGAACCCATACTGTGAAAGGAAACTTGACACTATAAGGTCAAAATCCTCAAGTAAATCATAGTATGGGTCACTGTTTCTCTCCGCCTTCTCCTGTATCTCCTGTGGCTAAATCCATAGCTGCCTCTACAATGACCGTCAAATCTGCAAATGATATTCCAAGTTTATTAATTTCACTTCTTGTCTTCTCAGGAAGCAGTAACTCATACGCTTCCAGGATATCCCTGTTGGTAAAGCCTTTTTCATCCGACACAAGATCCATAAGTTTAAGAACCGTGGTTGCATCGGCATTTACCGGATATTCTTTATCTTTGATGATTAATACCGGATTTGCTTCAAAATCGAGCTTTTCTGTTATATTTATTTTCTTCATAATCTTTCTCCTATTCTCCTGCCGGCTCTGTTATAGTCGGTTTTCCGTTACTCAACACTTCAAATTCAAGTGGTCCTACCGCTGTGGAATCTCCTGCCCCTATCTGGCCGACATTGATTACGGCACCTTTAAATGTAACCTTAGTGCCATCAGGAAATGCCCACTCAAAATCCGCTTCTGCATCTCTTCCATTCTTAAATGCAAGACCTGCCACATAATCATTACCCGCATCTCCTACATTGCGCTTTCCGCTTACACTAATGCTGATTGCTTTAGCAGTCATTAATCTTCTCTTCCATCCTTCATGGTCCATTGGTGACCATTCCTCGACACCATTATCAAATGTCACCGAAAACGATTCCATGTCAGCTATGGTATTCATCGCACCCTCTGATGCCCCTATTTTAAACTGATTCTCATATACCGGAAATACTCCTGTTTTCTTCATTGCCCTAATCCTCTCTTTCTATTGTTCTGCTATAATAAACATCCGCATCAATTACCATTTCGTATATTCCATCATTGTCCGTATCAACAGGTATAGGTTGTGTAGGAATAATAAAATTAATGGTATGACCTTCTGTAGTTACCTTATTTCTTATCTCTGTCAGTTTACTGACAAGTAACGCTGACGCTTTCTCTGTTTCCCTTGGTGATTTATTCCAATGAACCAAAAATGTTACGCTTTTAACATCACTTTTCTTGTTATCCATCCCGCCAAGCGGAATTAAAACATTATCACCTCTTTTGGAGTTATACGCTCCTATACTGCAAAGCTTTTTTGCATCAAGTCTGCCCATATAGGTGTTTTCAGGCTTTGATATCCCTAATTCTGCTAATATATCCCTGATTTCAGATAACATCATCATTCTGTACCAGCCGCCCTTCTGTAGAGCTCTGCAAATGTTTTTTGACAGAACTCCTTTTCTTTTCCACTAATCCATGGCTCGTACCATCTGCCCTGTGCATTCGGATTTTCTTCCTTGTTAAAATGATATTCAGGGTGAAAATAAAGTCTTCTGGCATACGGTGTGGATGAAATAATTCTTACCCTGCCGCTTGAACTGTCAGAATTATCCACAAATGTACTTTCGTTTTGCAGAGCTCCTGTATCCCTTGGCATTACCTGTGCCTGAACCACCTCGGTATGCAGTGCTTCTGCCGTCTGCTCAAGTGCTTCCACTGCTGCATCATCCAAAGCCTGAAGTACTGACATATTAAGCCTTACTCTTGAACTCACACCTATCATATAAGCTTCACCTCCGTGTAATTTACTGTTCCATCCGGATTGCGGTGTTTTTTACCCTCATATATCCTTCTGGATACACCATTAACCGTTGCAGTTCCTCCGCTTATAGTCGGAAATTCAGGACAAATATCACCACTAAACAATGCAACTCCACTTAGCGTAATAAGTTTTTTATCTGCCGTAAGCTCTGTTTTGGCACTGTCCTGATAATTGCATTTACCCTTATATTTGAACGTCTCAAGCGGTTCTCCATATACGTTTAAGCCTTCCTGCTCAACCTCTATCTCTATGTCAGTCTTGCAGAATCCGGGAAGAATAAGTTTCGGATACTTCACCCCGCATCACCTCCTACAGCATTCTATTACACAGTCCTGTACTGCAAAGCTGTTCATAAAGCTCTCTTTTAATAGCAATACCATTAGTCACTGATACATTCCAGCTGTTACCGAAGCTCATAGACACACCGTTAATCGCATACTGTTCAAGAACGCAGCTAATCATATCTTCGTTCTCATACTCGAAATCAGCCATATCACAGCATACTTCTGTGATTGTGTCTCTCTGATACTCTGTGAGTTTTTCAAATCCGCAGCCAACAATACGATTAAAAGTAAGCGAGTCGATATGCCGGCTCGCCTGCTTCAATCTTTTATCTATCTCTTCATCCGGAATAATATCGTGCTCTCTCTGGTACGCTTCCTTAGTCGCATACACCATAAGCCTACTCTTCGATTTCTTCTGTAGGATCTACATCGACATATACAGAATCAACCTTACCATCTTTGCCGTTAGGAAATACAAATGTGTCGCTAAGGTTACGGTTCTGATAAAGATATCCGTCACCCTTTGTGTGTGCTCCCGGAGCAAAGTAATAAATACTTGAAATCTTAGGCACTGTCTTGCATGTAAGGCCACATGCCACAAGTACATTAATCTTGCGTGAGCCCTGTACAGTCTTTTCATAGTAAGTGCTAATGCCCGACTTGTTAGGCTTGGCAACCACTGTATAAGTACTGTCACTCTTTGTATAATAAGTCTTGCCTTCCACTATGTCCTGATCGGCGGTAAGCACATACTTGGACTTAAGAATTCCAAAGCCACCACCTTCCGGTTCCCAGTCGAAAGCATCGTAGAATCTCTCGTCATCTACTACTTCCATAAGTGTTACACCGTCAATGTCAGTTACACGGGTTTCAATGCCCATACCACCTTCGGCAATCTGGGTCATCTCAATCTTACGCGTAAATTCCTTTGACATTTCAAGCGCATCCATGATGTGAGATGATACATACATTACAAGAGCACCTTTAGCTTTATATCTCCTAAGCTTTCCGACAGCAAGAATGGCTTTGAGCTTTGTAAATACATTCTCTGCCGTATAGTCAGATTCATTTGTCTCGCTATGGTAAATAGCAGTGTTCTGTGCTGCATTTGCTACCTTAGAGAAGAATAATGCATCTGTCTCAGGAGCCACCTGTGTCTGCTCGAATACTCTTGATATGTTCTGAATGGATGCTGTCTGATTTGTCTCGTCAACATCTGCCTGGTCAATCATGAACTCAACATCTCTGTCATGAGTTACTGTATATGGATGGTCTGTCTGTGCATATTCGCCACTATTCCATCCGCCTGTTCTTTTGTGATTCTTATATCCGCTTACACTCATCTGGGTAAAGTGGAATGTTTTTGCATCCAGCCATCTTACATTGCTCGTCACAAATGGAGATGTCAATGTTTCCTGCATAAGGATTTCAAGGAGTTCAGGACTCCACTGTTCTGCATAATTTAATGCCATAATGTCACCTTTTTAACCTTTCATCTAATTATTGAATCTGTTCCATCTTTTCAGTGGAATATTTACATTGTTACCATTATTATTGTTATTGCCGCCCTGCTGCTGACCCGCACCTATCTGAAAACCTGTATTGTTTTCCTTTGCCGGCTTAAGTGCAGGTACATCTTTAAGAACCTGCTCAAGTGCAGTCTTGACATTGTCTTCTGATATCTTTCCGTCGCTATCCTTAATCTTGCTGAAATCAGCCATTTTAAGAACGTACGGAAGTGTTTTAGCATCAATGCCGAGCGTCATAGCTACCTTTGTAGCTGTAAGCTCTATCTGTGCCTGTTCAGCAGCCTTCTGTGCTGCTGCTACTTCATTCTGGAGATTAGCATTGGCATTCTGCTGTTCACTTGCCTGCTGCTGTTTATTCTGCTTGAATGTAGCAATCGCCTGACTTATCTCATCTTCTGATAAGCCCTGCTGCTGAAAATAGCTCTTAAGTACTGCATTCTCTTTCTTGGCAGTTGCATTATCAAGCATCGACTGTATTTTGTCATAATCAATGCCGGCTGACTGCTGTCCGCCCTGCTGACCTGAATTCTGCTGTTGTCCTGCATTCTGCTGATTTTGCCCCGCCTGATTCTGATTAGTGTTATTATTTCCCTCTCCGGCATTCTGGCTGCCGTTACCATCTCCGCCCTCTGCGAATAACTGAAGATTAATATGTTTTTTCATGTTTTTCTCCTTTCCGTTTACCGCCCGTCGGCATTTTCCTAAAGTTTAGTGCCATTAAGTTTTGGGCATATAAAAAGACCATGATAAAAACATGGTCTGATTATCTGTGTTATTTTGTTGTACCGGTGCAACTTCGGACTATTCTACCATAATCCAATCTTCTGCAAGCATATCTGTCTGTGATGCAAGCCAAGGCACAAGTGTATCATCTACAGTCTTCATGATAATAAACTCCTGCATATCATTTATATCTTTTCCTGTAAATCTGCTATATATCTGACATCCTATTTTGGGTGATTTAAAAAGATACATGCCTTTGCCGTTCCAACCTCTTCTTGCTACTTTCTTACCTTTTTTCAGAGCTTCAATAGCAATTCCAAATGTCATATTATCGTATTCTCTATACGCTTCATCAAACTGTTTCTTAGGACACCAACTCTCATATCCATCAGGATATCTTATACGATAACCCTCGTCTGCCGGATTCTCGTCCTTTGGTATCTGCCATCCTCTGTAAGTGTTGTACTCACCTCTGTTCATCGGCTCTGCTTCCACTATCTTTGTTCCTATAAATTCCTTCATATTTTCATCCTTTCTTGTTGATTTTTTTTACATAATCGAATATAATATAGTTAAGATATCTTAATAAGGAATTGATACCTTGCCCCCTTTTGGGCGAGGCCATCAATTCCTTATTTTCTTTTATAAACACCTAATATTTTATAATCTTTTATCAATATAATTTTATTGATAAATTTAGTATGTGAAGACTTGTAAACATCTCCTATCTGCTTTTTTATTTCAGCTGATGATAGTGGGCAATTAGTTATATCTATAATAAAATTATCTGCTTGTCTATTCTTCTTTGAAACCATACCGTAGATAACATTTTTCCCACTTCCAGTAGGCTCTTTCAAATCAAATCTTTCATTTTGAATTAAATAATCCGCTGTAGATATGTTTTGTGGATATAAAACTCTTGGTAACATAGCAACTTCCACTCCTAACGATTTTCCAATAAATTCACCAACTTTTTTCTCTTTGTCTGAATAATCCATCAATACATGTTTTCCGTCTACATTGTATGTGTTACCATTTAATTCGAATGTATTAGCATCCCCTATTTTGTATTTCTTTATATCCGCATTGCTTAAACTTTGCTCAGTTATATCTTCGTATTCTATTTGCTCTTTACTTACTAACGCATTCTCCCACTGCTCCTTTCTCACTGCATACATCTTCTGATTATCTGCATCCAATGAATAAAGTGCCAGCCTCCCAAACCTTTCCGCCTGTCTATGTGCAAATGTTTTCTTCTGCTCCGCTTCATAGTCTTTTCTAACCTGTTCTTTTTCTTTATCTGTATAAGCCGCTCCTTTACTGCTGATACCAGGAAAATATGTAGTGTGGCTGTCTTTACATCTTGGATGATACAAACCTTTTTCTATAGCCGTGCTCATAAGCATGTATGGACCATCAGACTGCTTGCCGCCACTCCATACATCATCTATCAGCACTTTGCCCACAAACGGCAGACATTTCGGGCATGGATTTCCACGTTTATTCATTATCACTGTGGATATCCCCCATTTCTGCCTCATCTGTCCCTCTCCTTGAAGATATGCTCTCTTACTTGCTGTACGAATTGCCATATCTGCATAATCTGATAACGTGTGTCTTGCACCGTTGGCATACTCTATACAGTTATACCCCGCATTTACAAAATCCTTGGTTGCCATATCTACGGCTTTTTCATATGTACCTGCTCCTGTATTTGCATATACCTGAGCATTAAATATAACCTTGCGGTATCTGTCATTTGCCATTCGGAGTATTGCCGTCTCTGCCCTTTTCATATCGTTAGTGGTTGCTTCTATCAGTGCGTTCAGTTTCCTTTCGTTCACCCTGAAGAACTCTGCCGTGGCACCTTTTGGTGCTTTCCTTACTTTGAATCCTCTTTTAATCGCAGAAAGAATGGCTGCTTCCTGTTTCATTTCTCCATCAGCCTTTGCCATTCTTAACATGTCATCTATTCCGGAATTAATTTTCTTAAATTTATCTGAA
>CACWRR010000066.1 GCA_902763335.1 uncultured Lachnospiraceae bacterium
GAGCCTGTGATTTTCAGAAAACAGGCTGAAATAATTATGAGAATCAGATAAAAACGTGCATCTTTTTGAGAAATATCTGTATCATAAGATTTTGTTATCAGCTTATAGGCGAGTACCATTGCTGCGATAAATAATAATGTAATTAATATAAATTTCATGTATGCTCCTCCGTTTTTCATGGTAATCATGAGTTGCTTCATATAGTATATCTTTACTGACAGAAAAAAACAATAAGAAAAAACAATACAAAAGTAGTTGATTATTACTAAACGAATTCAAAATTAATATACAATGCGAACAATAAGATGGAAATTGTTATAAAAAGTTAATAAAAAGTTTGCAAAAAATCCATGCAAAGCGTTGAATGTGAACAAATAATTTAAATTATCTTGACGAAAAACCCTGTAAAGTTTAGAATTATAGAGTATTGTCAAAAGACAATATAAAAAAGTAATAAAATATAGGAGGAATAATATGAAGAACAAAATCAAACGTGTTCTTTCGATGATGACAGCGATTGCGTTAGTCATGACTTCAGTTCTTACAGCTGATGTAACTAATGCATATGCAGCTTCAAGCAGTAAAGCAATTAAGAGCGTTACATTGAAGATTGGTTCATCAAACGTCACAAAGAAGACAAAGACTTTGACTGTTGGAAGTTCAGCTACATTAAAAGTAACTGTTAAACCAAGTTCAGCAAAGAAAAAAGTAACTTACAAATCAAGCAAAACATCAGTGGCAACTGTAAGCAGCAAGGGTAAAATTGTTGCAAAGAAGGCTGGTACAGCTAAGATTACAGTCACTGTTACAGGTAAAAATAATAAAAAGAAGTCTACATATTGTAACATCAAAGTTAAAAATGTAGCAGTAACAAAGGTTAAGCTTAATGCTTCAGAGAAAAATCTTACAGTAGGTGATTCAGCTAGATTAAAGGCAACAGTTTCTCCTTCAAATGCAACAGTTAAGACTGTTAAATGGGCATCAAGCAATAAAGCAGTAGCAACAGTAAACTCTAAGGGTGTTGTAAAAGCAATAAGTGCAGGTACAACAGTTGTAACAGCAACATCAGGAAGCAAATCAGCTATGTGTATTGTTACAGTATCTAATCCGGTTGCTGATAAGCCGGTAACAGGTGTTACATTAAACTACGAAGAGTTAGAAGTTGCAGTATCAGCTACAGCTCAGCTTAAGGCTACAGTAGTACCTTCAGATGCGGCAGATAAGTCAGTTACATGGGCATCAGATAATACATCAGTTGCAACAGTAACAAACGACGGTGTTGTTAAAGGTGTTACAAAAGGTACAGCAAACATAACAGTTACTACAAACGACGGAAAATTCGTTGCAACATGTAAGGTAAATGTTGTTGAGGAGACACCTAATAATGCAGCAGCAGTAAACATTAATATTGCAAACAGCCTTAAAGACTACCAGAATACAGTATTAACAGGTACAAATGCTGACGTTAAGGTTCTTGTTACAGATGCAAAGGGAACACCTGTAGGTAATACAAGTGTAACACTTACAATTGCAGCACAGTATGGTAATGCACCTTATGCATTTGGTATCACAGGTGATAACAACAACTATGTAAGTGCAAAACTTACAACAGATGAGCAGGGATACGCTTCATTTACAGTTGGTTTAAGAGGCGGATATAACTACACATCTACAGATTTATATTATGAAAGCTATAAACTTGTTGCTACAGTAACAGGTTCAAGTGTAACAACAGAGTCTGCATTATCATTTGCATGTATCGACTTAGGTGATGTAGAAGTACTTAATAATAAGTCACTTTTATACAATGACCTTGAGCCGGGTGAGAATGCACCACATTGGAATGGTGTAGCAGGTACATGGTCAACAAATGGTGCAAGAACAGAAGAATATGTTGACAGCCAGAAAGTTAGTACATTTAACGAAGACGGTACATACTTAAATGATCACAGAGTATATGTTACAGCAGCTCCATATATCGTACTTCCGGCTAAGAAGAGCCAGACAGAGATTGACAAGTATTATAAGGCTATTAACGAATCATCAGATGAGTACAGCGTATATAATACAGAAGAGAACGAAGCAACAACAACAGTTGTAAAAGAAGTTCCGGCAGGACTTCAGTATGCTTCATTAATATTCTCAAAGATTGAGTTATCTAAGTATACAACATTACAGATAAAGACATACAGTGCTTTAACAGGAGCATGTATTGAAACATACATAATGGATGACACAAATATCAAGGCAGAAGATTTTGCTTATCAGGTACCTATTCAGGAAGATACAGCAGTTAATGTAGAAGTATCTCTTATATCTGAGGGTCAGGTAAATGATGATGCAAATTCAGGTTATGTAATTGACCATATCGAAGGTCTTTATAAGACACAGTTATACACAGAGAGTGACAGAGTAGAGTTACCTGCTACAGTTAAGTGGGAAACATCAAAGACATATTACAGTGAATATGTTCAGATGTCATATGACAAAGCAAAACAGTATATCAATGACTCTCGTTATTTAAGTGATAAATATACATATGTATATGAAGTTCCTAACTATCCAAACACAGGTGATGCTGTTATCAAAGTAACAGATGCCAATAATAAGGTAGTAGCATATTTCTTATATCCGACTGAGAATCAGTGGAGAAATGCTGATGGAACAATTTATCCTACAAATACTACAGTTAAGAACACCAGAGATTTAGATGGTGCTAAGTATGAAAATAAAAATGAGATTTCACTTCCAAACAAATATGGTGCAGCTGTAAAGGCAAGTGAAGAAGAAATATCAAATACTGTTGGTGAGTTTACACAGGAAGGAAACGTAGCTATCGTTGATTCTAAGGTTTCAGGACGTACAAACCTTAAGGCTACAATCACAGTACCTGGATTAACAACAGAGCAGTTAAATCCTGCAAATGGATCTGAACTTTATACATCAGTTCAGTGGGCACCAATTCCTGAATCAGAATTAGATGAAGCAGGAGATGATTTCTATGCTATAACAGCACAGAATATAACAGTAAAAGCACAGTTATATGATATAAACGGTAACAAGGTAACAACAAAGGATAAGAAGGTAACATTCAAGGTTGACGGTAAGGAAATCGAAGAATCAGAGCGTCAGACACTTGCAGCTAACAGCAATGTTACAATTCAGCAGAAAGACCTCGTATCTAACGAAAAGGGTCAGGCTACAATTAAGTTTAGTGCATTAAGCGATAAGGGATATGTATATCACCTTACAGCTGAGTGTGAAGGATATAAGGTTAAACTTCTTGTTGGTCCGGAAGAGATAGAGACAGAGCTTGCAAATCTTTACTGGGTTAAACTTGGATTATCATTCACAGATAAGGTTGCATATACAAAGGTTGTAGACGGAAAAGACGTTGACGTAGTTTCAACAACTTCATCTACACTTGACGGTAAGAGTGAGGTTCAGAGTATAAACAGCAAGGGTAAACTTGTTAATAACGTAGATTCAAGACAGGTAGGAAGCAACTGGATATTCGGTTATGAACTTGTAGGTAACATAGATGCAACAAATGCGGTTACTACAAACAAGGTAAAAGCTATATCTAATGTAAAAGTTGGCTTAAGCAAGTCTGATGATACAGATATGACTATGGTAACAGACAATATGCCAAATGGTGCTGCTAAGGTTTACACAGAGAAGACCGGTTCAGCTACTATTATTGGTACACTTGATAATAACTCATTCAATAATGAGACAGCAAATGATGTAGAATTTACTATCGTTGATCAGTACGATGAGATAGTTGGAGTATACAAGAATGTTGGTGAGAATGCACCTAACATTTCAGCTAAGTTATCTCTCAATCTTTCTTGGGAGCATAAGGGTAAACATGTTAATGTAGTATATCCTGATGGAAATACACTCAATGTTAATGAGGATTCTACAGCATACATCCAGGTAGTTGATGATTATGGTAATCCACTTCAGGGTGAAGAGTTAGAATACTCTATAACAGGAGTAAATGAGAAACTTAATGTAAGCGGAAAGACAGATTCTAACGGACTTGTTAAGATAGATCTTCCTGCACCTGGAGATAATGCTAAGGATCAGGGTTCTATTATAAGTGCGGTTGTAGATGGTACAACATATACAGGAAATACAATAATGTACAGAACTACAACAGATACTGAGTTTGCACTTGTAGGCGCATCATTAGACAGTACAAATGTAGAGAAACCTGAGATTAAACTTACATTCTCTGCAGGAGTTAATAAGAATCTTCTGAATACAGGTATGTTCAGAGTATCTTCAAATGATGTAGCTAATTACGCTATTGAGTCAGTAAGACTTGGTGATAACAGTAACGTTGTAATACTTACACTTAAATCAGAGAGTAAGGATATTGTAAATGATAACAAATTAGTAACTGTAACAGTTAAGCCTTACACAGAGGCAGGTATCACACATAATATGGTTGATATCAACGGAAGATACATTACAGATAACTATAATTCAGCATCATTTATGCCTAAGAAACAGTACACATTAGAAGCTACTGCAAATGAGGATAACACACAGATAACAGTTGTTCTTAAAGATAGTGCAGGTAATGAGATTGATACAACAAGCACACAGTTAGATAAGAGAATATATGCTTATTCATCTGTAGCATCTGTTTTACCAACTACAGGATTAACATATTTAGAGTCTGGAAAGAGAACTATTAATGTAACTCCTATAGATTCAGCAACAACAATTTACTTCTACTATTGTGGAGCAAGCACTAGTGTAACAGTAAAAAAACAGGCAGCTAACTAATATTTTACATATTAAAAGTTCGTCTGATATATAACTTATAAAACCGGGGCGTTATGTCGTAAGGCATGACGCTCCGGTTTTTCTGTGCAATTGACTGTATAATTAAAAGTTGTTATAATTGGATGCATAATAAATAAAAAGGGAAGAATCCACTATGAATGAAACAAATGGTACAATATTATATATGGTTGTTCCGTGTTATAACGAAGAGGAAATGCTTCATATAACGTCAGAAAAACTTGAAGAAAAGCTTAGGACATTGAAAAATGCCGGCAAGATTTCAGATGACAGCAGAGTTGTATATGTCGATGACGGTTCAAGGGATAACACATGGAATATTATAGAAGAAATGCATCATAATAATAAAGTGTTTAACGGTGTGAAACTGTCAAGGAACGAGGGACATCAGAATGCGCTTTTGGCAGGGCTTGATTATGCCAGAAATCACGCAGATATGATAGTCAGTATGGATGCTGATTTACAGGATGATATAGATGCTGTGGATGCAATGATAGATAAGTATCATGCCGGAGCGGAGATTGTGTACGGTGTGAGGAATGACAGGAGCACAGACAGTGCATTTAAGCGTGGAACGGCACAGCTATTCTATAAGATGATGAAAATCATGGGTGCAGAGATTGTATACAATCATGCCGATTTCAGACTTATGAGCAAAAGAGCCGTAGATGAACTTATGAATTTCAAGGAAGTTAATCTGTTTCTTCGCGGTATCGTACCACTTATAGGATTTAAGACAGATATTGTTGAATATGAGAGACATGAGAGGATTGCAGGAGAGAGTAAGTATCCGTTAAAGAAAATGTTATCATTTGCCATAGACGGTGTTACATCTTTTAGCATAAAACCTATAAATATGATTATCACAGCCGGATTTGTATGTTTTTTAATAAGTGTCGGAATGTTGATATATTCGTGCATCAGGTACTTCACGGGAGATACAGTCAGCGGATGGACAAGCCTTATGACTTCTATATGGGCTCTTGGGGGATTGCAGGTAGTCAGCATAGGAGTGGTAGGAAAATACATAGGAAAAGTGTATCTGGAAGTAAAGGAACGGCCGAGGTATATTGTTGATAAGTATCTTGATAGCTGATTAAAAGACAAAATTTTACATAGATTTTACACAGATTATCTATGAATTTTACAAAGCTATGTTAAAATGCGAAAAGTGAAATCACATTTAATTAAGGAGAAAAGTTATGAGTTTAAGTGATATTCTTGGTATGATAGGAGGACTTGCCCTGTTTCTGTATGGAATGAATGCCATGGGTGAAGGACTTTCAAAGACGGCAGGTTCAAGACTTGAGAAGATTCTGGAGAAACTTACATCAAGTCCGATCAGAGGCGTTCTGCTGGGAATGGTAGTTACGGCAGTTATTCAGTCTTCATCAGCCACAACGGTTATGGTAGTTGGTTTTGTGAACTCAGGAATTATGAATCTTTCACAGGCTGTTGGAATCATAATGGGTGCAAACGTGGGTACTACAGTTACATCATGGCTGCTTAGTCTTGTCGGACTTCAGGGAGACAACATTATTATACAGTTGTTAAAACCGACATCATTTTCACCGGTGCTTGCACTTATAGGTGTAATTCTTATAATGTTTGCAAAGAGCGATTTTAAGAAAGATGTAGGAAATATTCTTATAGGATTTGCAATCCTTATGATAGGTATGGATATGATGAGCAGCGGTGTTTCAGGACTTGCTGAAGTTGAAGGATTCAGGGAACTCTTTGTAATGTTTAAGAATCCTATACTTGGTATGCTGGTTGGAGCAGTGCTTACGGCTATTATACAGAGTTCTAGTGCATCAGTCGGTATACTTCAGGCTATGTGTCTTACAGGAGCAGTAAGTTATGGTGCAGCCATTCCTATTATCATGGGTCAGAATATCGGTACATGTGTAACTGCCATGATATCAAGTATCGGTGCAAATAAAAATGCAAAGAGGGCGGCACTTGTACATTTATACTTTAATATAATTGGTACAGTTATATTCATGATAGTATTTTACGCAATCAATGCAGTTGTGAATTTCTCATTCCTTGAGGATGCTGTGGGAGTTGCAGGAATAGCGGTTATTCACAGTGTGTTTAATATAGCTGCGGTAGCAGTACTCTTACCATTTGGAAATGCTATAGTAAAACTTGCATGTCTTACTATTAAAGATGATGAGAAAGATGGATATGAAGATGAAGACGGTGAGACAGGTATCAAAGCTCTTGATGCACGTTTCCTTGAGAAACCGGGATTTGCCGTTGCACAGTGCAAAAATGCTACAGTCAAGATGGCTAAGCTTACCAGGAAATCAATGCATCTTTCTATTGATTTGCTTAATGAGTATGATAAAGAGAAGGCAGAGCGTGTAATGGAGATAGAGAATACTATCGATCATTATGAAGATAAACTTGGAAGTTATATGGTTAAGTTAAGTTCAAAGACATTGTCAGAGCATGACAGCCAGACAGTATCCATACTTCTTCACAGCATCAGCGATTTTGAGAGAATATCAGACCATGCGGTAAATATAGTTAAGACTGCTAAGGAACTTCATGACAAGAAGGAGTCATTCTCAGAGAAGGCACAGGAAGAGCTTAAGGTAGCTACAGATGCTTTAAGAGAGATTATCGAACTTACATTAAAAGTATTTGAGAACGAAGATGTTACTCTTGCGGCAAAGGTTGAGCCTTTAGAGGAAGTTATAGACAGTATCCAGGCTGAACTTAAGAAGAGGCATGTTAAGAGACTTAGAAACGGAAAATGTACCATCGAGCTTGGATTTGCATTTTCGGACGTTATGGCAAATTATGAGAGGGTTGCAGACCACTGTTCAAATATTGCTGTCTGTATAATTGAGGTAAAAGCAGACGAATTTGATACACATGAATACCTTGACCATATCAAGGCAGATGATCCTCATTTTGACGAAATGTACAAAAAATATAAGGGAAGATATGTACTTCCGGAATAAGGAGCTGCATGTATAATGATAAAGATATTTATAGTGGAAGATGATAAAAATATCCGTGAGATAGAAGCATTTTCGCTGAAAAATTCAGGATATGAGATAGAAGAATTTCCAAATGCGGCTGAATTTTACAAAAGACTTGAGGAAGAGATTCCAAAGCTTATAGTGCTTGACCTTATGCTTCCCGATGATGACGGACTTAATATAGTGGCAAAGTTAAGGAAAGATGCCAGATGGAAAAAAATCCCCATAATTCTTGTAACGGCGAAAACCACGGAGATGGATAAGGTCAGAGGATTTGAAATAGGTGCAGATGATTACCTTACGAAACCGTTTGGGGTTATGGAGCTTATATCCAGAGTAAAGGCGTTATTGAGAAGAACGATGGATATAGAAGATGAGAGAACACTGGAATTTTTTAATATTGTCATGGATACTGAAAAGCATCTGGTGAAAGTTGACGGAGAACAGGTAGAACTGACATATAAAGAATTTCAGCTTCTAAAGCTGTTTCTCAGAAATGTAGGAATAGTTATGAACCGTGATACTATTATGGTCAAGATATGGGGAACTGAATATGAAGGAGAATCCAGAACTCTTGATATGCATATTAAGACATTAAGGCAGAAGATGGGCTCATCAGGTAACAGAATAAAGACTATCAGAAATGTGGGATATGTGTTGGAGTGATAAACGGACAGGTTATTTTGAGATAAGAGGACAGATGTGAAAAGAACGATTACTTTACAGTTTATTTTAATAGTGATTATAACAGTGATATCAACACTTGCGCTTGCAATAATGGCGTTTTACAGGTCATTTACTGATGAAATCAGGGATGACCTTAAAAGTTACGCCGGAGTTGTCATGAGTGCAGGTGTTTTTGCATCTGATAAGATAATTTCCGCTGACAATATGAGAGTGACTCTGACGGACAGTGCGGGAGTGGTTATTTACGATACCGGTAGTGCAGAGGGAAGAGATTTTTCGGGCAGACATGAGATTAAGAAAGCTATGGATAAAGGAGAGGGATTTTCTGTTTCTCATATAAAGCATGACAATAATAATATGTTTTATTATACAAAACAGTTGGAAGATGGAAATATATTAAGGGTAGGTAAACGGACAGACAGCAGGTTAAATATGCTTTATAACTCTATACCGCAGATATTTTTTATTGTTTTATTTATGGCGGCAGCATCTTCAGTGCTGGCATATTTTCTGACAAAAACCCTTATTAAGCCGTTAGAGGGGATGGCAGAAGATATAAATGCCGGAAAAGAAGTAAATGTATATAAGGAACTTGAACCGTTTGCGGAGATGATAAAGCAGCAGCATGAGGATATACTTAAAAATGCAAATATGCGTCAGGAATTTACGGCAAATGTATCACATGAGTTAAAAACACCCCTTACATCTATTTCGGGATATGCTGAACTTATAGAAAACGGGATGGCGACGGAGGCTGACGGAGTAAGATTTGCAGGTGAGATTCATAAAAGCTCAAAACGTCTGTTGACGCTTATAGATGACATTATCAGGTTGTCAGAGCTTGATGTCATGGACAGAAATGTTGATATGGAGGACGTGGACATATATGATATAGCTTACAATTGCGTAAGCATGTTGCAGTTAAGTGCGGAGAGACATAATGTTACCATAGAAATGTCGGGAAAGAGAAATATAGTACATGCCAACAAAGAGATGATGGAGGAGCTGGTATACAATCTGTGTGATAATGCCATCAGGTACAATAAAGCCGGAGGTACAGTTAATGTATCAGTAGACAGCGTAGTGGACGAGAATGGGCAGAACAGGGTGATATTGGATGTAAAGGATACGGGTATAGGTATATCAAAGGAACATCAGGAAAGGATATTTGAGAGATTTTACAGGGTAGATAAGAGCCGTTCAAAGTCCACAGGCGGAACGGGACTTGGTCTTGCCATAGTAAAACATATCGTTGCACAGCATCATATAAGCATGGAGCTTGAGAGTGAGAAAGGCAAAGGAACAGAGATTAAAGTTATATTTTAAAGTTTTCCGTTATTATTTCTTGAAAAAAATATTCAGAGTAGTATAATAACAAAGATTTAATAACATAACAGGTCGTTTTGGGATTGTGCTTCGGAAAGGAAGATGAAATATGGAGCAGTCGGACGAATTTAAGCGGAAACTTCATTATACAATGGCATTTATAGGCGGATTTATGGGTGCATATGCATTGATTATAAGGTGTGATGTATTTGGAAATGCGCAGACAAGTAACATGATACATCTGGCAATGAGTATTCTAGGCAGAGATTTTGTTGATATAGCAATAAGAGTCGGCGGAATAATAATTTATATGGCAGGGGTTGCATTTGTAGTATTTTGGAAGAAGAAATTTGATGTGAATGTACATTTTGTTGCGGTTATGGCAGATATTATGGCATTGGTGATACTTGGATTTTTGCCGGAGCATATGAATAATGTTTTTGCACTGTATCCGGTATTTTTTGCCGCAGCAGTTCAGTGGACATCATTTCCGGGAGTGTTCGGTTACAATTGTTCCACAATATTTTCTACAAATAATTTAAAACAGTTTACAATGGCTTCGACGGAATACATTATGGAGCATGATTACTTATCTGCTATCATATAGGAGTTGCAGTAGCGTATATGGTGTGCAGGCAGTTTAATGTCAGGGCGGCATGGATTGGAATTATTCCGGCAGCAGTAGCAATGGCAATGGTTGTGTATGAAAATGTTGATTTGAGCGGATTGGTATTATTTGCAAAAGTCGGAAATGAAAAAGATATGTAAAGAAATGAGGATTAGAATATAAATGGAAAGAAACGAAGATGTATGTAAAAGGGTACGACAGCAGCAGATGCGTCGTTTGAA
>CACWRR010000067.1 GCA_902763335.1 uncultured Lachnospiraceae bacterium
GTACTCTGTAATATGAGCAGTACCGTAAGACTTTACAGTGATTATGGCGACGGATATACAGAGGAAAACACATCGCAGCAGACTATTATCAGTTCTACTGAAGGAAAATATGCATTTAAAATAAAAGTGCAGGATGGTGTTATGCGTTACCGCTTCGACCCGTGTGAGATGGGATGCACGATGCGTATTGACAGAGTGGCTGCAAATGGAAGACTGAGTGTCCCATTTAAGACAAACGGTGTGAGAATCGATGATCAGGTATATGTATTTGCCGATGATCCGTGGCTTGAATTTGAGATAGAAGGAACTATTATAAAGGAAATAGAGATAGAATATTATCTTGAGACAAAGGCATCAGAATATTGTGGAACTGTTGCCGATAAGTTGACAAGACTGGTTGAGAGTGAAAAAGCATTGGCAAATTATGCAGGAGCAAATGAAGATTTGAGACGACAGCTTGAAGCTGCCAATGCACAGATAGATAATTTGAACAGAGAGAAGGAATTGATGGTGACATCAAAATCATGGAAAATGACTAAGCCTGTCAGAGTTATAAAGAATGGAACTAAAAAGGCTTTAAAATCCAATAAGGTGACATATAAAGCCTGCAAGAAATTAAAGGCAGTGATAAAGGGTCAGCCTGCACCTAAGAAGATAAGACCGGAGGAGACATCCGTAGAGAAGATAGTATACATTATGTGTCCGAAGTCTGAATGGAAGAAACAGAGAGAGACAAAATTCCCTGTAGACGTAAAATTCAGTATATTAGTTCCACTGTATAATACCCCTGAAAGATTCTTAAGGGAAATGATAGAGTCGGTACAGTTTCAGTCATATGAGAACTGGGAGCTGTGTCTTGCAGACGGAAGTGACGCAGAGCATGCTTATGTAGAAGAAATCTGTCATTCATATATGGAAAATGACAAGAGAATCGTGTATAAGCGCCTCAAGGAGAATCTCGGAATATCAGGAAATACAAATGCATGTATAGACATGGCTACAGGTAATTATATTGCATTGTTTGACCATGATGATTTCCTGCATCCGTCAGTATTATTTGAGGATATGAAAGCCATATGCGAGCATGGAGCAGATTATATTTACACGGATGAAGCTACATTCCAGGGAACAAATATATTTAATATTATAACGAAACACTGTAAGCCGGATTTTGCCATAGACAATCTCAGGGCTAATAACTATATATGTCATTTTTCTGTATTTAAGGCAGATTTACTTGAAAAGGCGGGAAGATTCAGGTCAGAATATGACGGAAGCCAGGATCATGACCTTATACTCAGACTTACGGATAAGGCACAGAAGGTATTCCATATCAGAAAGATATTATACTATTGGCGTTCGCATCCGGCATCAGTTGCGGCAGACATAAATGCAAAGACTTATGCAATAGATGCAGCCAAACGTGCAGTTGAGTCTCATCTTAAAGGTGCAGGACTTAAAGCAGAGGTAATGAGCAGTAAGGCATTTCCGACTATATTCAGAATAAAATATGAACTTAAGTCAAAACCTATGATATCTATTCTTATACCGAATAAAGATCATAAGTCAGACCTTAAAAAATGTGTTGAATCTATATTAAATAAATCAACATATGAAAATTATGAGATAATAATCATAGAAAACAACAGTATTAAAAATGAAACATTTGAGTATTATAAAGAGCTCGAAAAGAATGATAAAATATCTGTTGTTACTTATGAAGATGAATTTAATTATTCAAAGATTAATAATTTTGGAGAAAAGTCAGCAAAAGGTGATTATATACTTTTGTTAAACAATGATACTGAGGTTATAAATGATGACTGGATGGAAGAACTCATGATGTATGGTCAGAGAGATGATGTTGCTGTTGTAGGTGCAAAGCTTTATTATGGTGATGATACCATCCAGCATGCCGGCATAGTTATCGGACTCGGTGCCGACCGCGCAGCAGGACATACCCACTACGGAGTAGACAGGGAAAATGTAGGTTACATGGGAAGACTGTATTACGCACAGGATGTTTCGGCTGTTACAGGTGCATGTATGCTCGTTAAGAAGAGTATATATGAAGAACTTGGCGGACTTGATGAGAAATTTACGGTTGCATTTAATGACGTTGATTTCTGTCTGAAGGCAAGAGAAAAGGGATATTTAAATGTGTTTACACCATATTGTGAATTGTATCATTATGAATCAAAATCAAGAGGATTTGAAGATACAAGAGCCAAAAAGAAACGCTTCCAGCAGGAAGTAGGGCTGTTTAGGAGCAGATGGCATAAGGTTATAGAGGATGGAGATCCATATTACAATCCTAATTTTTCACTGGATCGTTCAGATTTCTATATACCGGATTAATATTTGCGTCTTTGAAAGGTACGCTGGAAAGTGTGGTTGAGATATGATTAAGCAGGAGATAATCAGGGGATATTCTTTCTTTAAGAAAAAAGGATTAAAGAGTACAATAACAAAAGCAAAGAGACATATTAAGGAGCAGGCTGCATATAAGATGTGGCCTGCTTTAAGTGAAGAAAGAAGGGAAAAGCAGAGAAACAGAAAATTTGCCTACAGACCGTTAATAAGTATTATTGTTCCTCTTTATAATACTCCGGTAGATTTTCTGGAAGAACTGGTGGATTCAGTGATTGCACAGACATATTCAAACTGGGAGCTGTGTCTTGCTGACGGTACTGCCAAAGAGACAGAGATAACCCGCAGAGTCAGAAAATATATGGAGAATGAGGACAGAATTAAGTACAAAATCCTTGATGAAAATGAGGGAATATCAGGCAATACCAACAAGGCAATGGAGATGGCAGCAGGCGATTATATTGCTCTTGCCGACCATGATGATATACTGTCACCGTCCGCATTATATGAGATAGTGAGAGCTATAAATAAAAATTCTCATACTGATGTTCTGTATACGGATGAGGATAAAGTTGACACTGACGGAAAAGGTTATTATATGCCACATTTTAAGCCGGATTATAACGAAGAATACTTTCTTGCAAACAATTATATATGCCACTTTTTCGTGGTGAAGAGAGACATTGCACTGTCTACAGGCGGATTTGACAGCGAATATGACGGAGCACAGGACTATGACTTTATATGGAAATGTATAGAGAGGGCAGAGCATGTTCATCATGTGCCTAAGGTACTGTATCATTGGAGATGTCATATGAATTCTACGGCGGGAAGACCGGAGAGTAAACTATATGCATACGAAAATGGTGCAAAGGTGTTGCGGGCACATTATAAAAGATGCGGTATTGATGCGGATGTGGAGATGTATCCTGAATCATACGGATATTATAAGACTACTTACAGACTGACATCAAAGCCGGAAGTGACTGTGCTGACCATAGGCGGAAGCGGGGATGCAGGCAGCCGTATAAAGTATCAGTGCAGCAGAATACATGTGGATGATTATAATATAGATAAGATAAATGATGCGATATTAAAACAGAATAACAGGTATGTTCTTCTGGCTGACGGCAATGCAAAGATTGATGCAAATCATATAAAAACATTGCTGTCGTATGTTTTAAGAGACAATACTGCCGTGGCAGGCGGAAGAATATATGATAATCACGGAAAATTGTTGTTTGGCGGATTTACACTGGGAATAAGAGGAAGCTTTGGCTACGCATTTCAGGGAGCGGGTAAGAGTGACAGAGGATATTATCTAAGAATAGCGGTTCCGCAGCAGACAATGGCGGTGTGCGGATGCTTTATGATGATTGATACAGAATATTTCAGTAAAGTCGGTGGATTTGATAATGAGATGGACTTTGCGACAGCGGTTGCGGATTATTGCCTGAAAGTCAGAACAACAACTGACAAAATAAGCGTATATGTGCCGGATGCAACTATTAAGACTAAAAGGTCCAAAGAATATTATGCGGATGTGATGAGCCTGCAAAAATTCAAGGCAAAGTGGAGCAACATTATTCAAAAGGGAGATCCATTTTATAATAAAAACCTTACACTTAATTTTGCAGATTATTCATTGCGAAAAAAGGGGGTAAAATATTGAAGGCATCGATAGTAATACCTAACTATAATGGTGAAAAGTTCATGGAAACATGTCTTGAATCATTAAAAAAACAGACGGAGAAATCCTTTGAGATTATTATAGTAGATAACGCGTCTGCAGATAAAAGCATAGACATTGCAGAAAAAATGTTTGAAGATTATCCTGAAAAAATATTAAAGATAATAAAACTTGACAAAAATTATGGATTCAGCAGGGCAGTAAATGAGGGTATAAAAGCTTCAGATGCCCCATATGTTATTTTATTAAATAACGATACGGAGACAGACAAAAATTTTGTACATGAAATGTTAAAGGGAATAAGAAAATCGAAAAAAATATTTTCATGTGCCTCTAAAATGATACAGTTTAATGACAGAAAAAAGATTGACAGTGCAGGAGATTACTATACTCTTATAGGGTGTACATATACTTATGGATATGGTGATGACCCGGATAAATACAATCAGGAGAAAGAAATATTTTCATCCTGTGCGGGGGCAGCGATATATAGAAAAAAATTATTTGATAAAATAGGATACTTCGATGAAAAACATTTTGCATATCTTGAGGATGTGGATATAGGCTACAGAGCAAGAATATACGGATATAAAAACGTATTTTTGCCTGATGCGGTAGTATATCATGTCGGAAGCGGTTCAAGCGGAAGCAGATATAATGAATTTAAAGTAAGACTTGCAGCCAGAAATAATGTGTATCTTAATTATAAGAATATGCCATTATTTCAGCTCATAATAAACTATCCGTTTATATTGGCGGGTAAATTGTTAAAATTTGCATTTATGTGCAGGAAAGGATTGGGTAATACTTATATAAAGGGTGTAATTGAGGGCTACAGAGGGATAAGTCAATGTAAAAAGGTGGAATTTAAGTGGAAAAATGTTAATAACTACCTTAAAATTGAGGCTGAGTTGTGTATAAATTTATTAAAAAAGCTGGGTGATTAAATTTGATTAAAGATAGCTACAGGTATTTTATCAGACTTCAGATTATTGCAGACGGCCTGATTGTCAGTTTGTCGTATGCCGCAGCGTGGTATATAAAGTTCAGGTCAGGTATATTTTCAAATGGGGGAAATGCACTGACCGTTCAGACATATTTCAGGTCGCTGTATATTATTGTACCAATGTATCTGATTCTGTACCGTGTATTTATTCTGTACAGTTCAAAACGTACACATAGCATGAGATATATAATGACTAACATTTTAAAAGCAAATGTTATCGGGCTGTTAGCATATCTTACAGTCTTGTATATGTTAAGACAGCAGCATTTTTCAAGAACCATGCTGTTCATATTTTTTGGATTGAATGTTATCAGTGAAACATTTATCAGGCTGTGTGAGAGAAAGGGACTGGTACTGCTTAGAAAAAAAGGATTTAACATAAAGAAGATACTTCTTGTGGGCTACAGTCATGCTGCGGAAGGATATATAGACAGAATAAAGTCAAATCCCCAATGGGGATATCAGATTATGGGAATACTTGACGACAATGTAAAGAAGGGAACGGTATATAGAAATGTTTCCGTCATCGGAAGAATAAGTGACCTTGACAATATTCTTAATGAAAATGAACTCGATGAGCTTGCAGTCACACTCGGACTGTCAGAGTATTCAAGAATAAATGAGATTGTGGGCAGATGTGAAAAATCAGGTATTCATACACAGTTTATTCCGGATTACAATCATGTTATTCCGACAACATCATATACAGAGGATATACAGGGACTTCCGGTTATCAATATAAGATATGTTCCATTAAATAATGAAGTCAATGCGATGTTTAAGAGAATTCTTGACTTTGTGGGGGCGGCAGTCGGTATTATAGTATTGTCTCCTGTTATGGCAATTATAGCCATAGCGGTGAAACTGACATCGAAAGGACCTCTCATATACAGGCAGGAGAGAATCGGAAGACACAACAGGCCCTTTATGATGTACAAATTCAGGACAATGAGGGTTCAGTCAGAGGATGAAGAAAAGAAGTGTTGGACAAAGAAAGGTGATCCGAGAGTGACACCGGTGGGAAAAATATTGAGGTGTACCAGTCTTGATGAGCTTCCACAGTTGTTTAACATTATCAGCGGAAATATGAGCCTGGTAGGACCGCGACCGGAGAGACCGTTTTTTGTAGATAAATTCAAGGAAGAAATTCCGGGCTATATGGTGAAACATCAGGTAAGACCGGGACTTACGGGATGGGCACAGATAAACGGATACAGAGGCGATACATCCATAGATAAAAGAATAGAATATGATTTATATTATATAGAACACTGGACGTTTGGTTTTGACATTAAGATAATGTTCATGACCGTATTTAAAGGCTTTATTAATAAAAATGCTTATTAATATAAGCGGAAAGGACACGAATGAAAGGTAATAAGAAAAAGGGAAGAAAAAAGAAATTAAAGATAACCCTGCTTGTCATAGAGGCAGTTGTTATCATACTGGCACTGGCTGTCGGGGGCTTTGGAGTGTATTATACGGTATCGGGTGATGCAAAGAAGATAGAGATACGAAATAATCTTATAAAGGAACTGTCAGGATGTTCATTAGTAAGAAATGTACTCTTAAAATCTGAGCGAAGTGATTATGACAACAATGTAAAAGATAAAGACTATGATGAAAATAATGTAGAGATTAACAAGGAAGTAAGACGCAAACTTACAGGATATACAAATATTGCATTATTTGGTCTGGATTCAAGAAATGATGAATTTGAGAGTGATACCCACAGTGACTCCATAATCGTGGTAAGTATCAACAATGAGACCGGCGATGTAAAGATGGTGTCTGTCTACAGAGATACCATGATGAAGATGAGAAACAGAAAGGGTGAATCTGTTTACTCAAAGGCAAACAGGGCATTTTTCTATGACGGTGCTGAAGGAACGGTATCAATGCTTAATAATAACCTAGACCTTAACATAACAGATTATGTTGTAGTTAATTTCTCGGGACTCACAGAGATTATAGATGCACTTGGCGGTGTGGATGTAAACATAACGGATAAAGAGCAGTTTTATATAAACGGATATCTGGTGGAGACAAGAGAAGTAACAGGAATGGATGCACCGGATATAGAAAAGAGCGGAAATGTTCATTTAAGCGGACTTCAGGCAACAGCTTACTGCCGTATCAGATATACATCATTTTTTGATGAAGAGGGAAATGAATACAGGGATGATATGGGAAGAACGGCAAGACAGAGATATGTGTTAAAGAAACTTGTTGAGAAGGCTAAGGCAGCAGGAAGCGACCAGCTCATAAAAATTGCTAAAATGATATTAAACAGCAATACGGAAGAAGAGACATTTATAAAGACAAGTATGGACTTTGACGAGATAATGGATCTCATACCGGTTGCGATGGATTTCACACTGACAGACACTACAGGATTTCCGTTTACCATTGCCATGCCGACTATAGACGGAGAGAGTATGGTGGTAGCCGAGGGACTTGAATACAACGTTCAGAAATTACATGAATACCTGTTTAATAAGAAAAATTATGTAGTATCAGGCGGTGTAACAAAGATAAGTAAATATATTGAAGACTATACGGGAATAGAAGAAGTTAAACTTCCTGAGGACAGAGATAATGCGGGTGAGACTGAGAGCACTCCATAGTTACAAATTTATTCACAGGCAGAACACAAAATGAACACAATTCATTGGTAAACTTGTTTTAAATTAATGAATGAGAAATACGTTATGCCAGGAGGTAAGCATATGTCAGATGAATTTGAAAACAGGACAAATACTGATGAACAAAATCAGTCTGTAGATTCAGAGAATACAGTAATAAAGGAAGAAGTTATACAGGAGCAGGAGACACAGCAGGAAACTCCACAGCAGGAGGCTCCACAGGAAGAGACATATAAGTCTGAGAGCAGTGAGGACGGCACATATGGATATGCGAAAGATACGCTGCCCCACAGGGAAAATGATTTCAGACAGTCAGAGGACTACAACGGTTACAGTAATAACAACGGTTATACAAACAGTAATTATTCCTCAGGGTCATATAGTGAAGCACAGACTACACAGCAGAGTGAGACAGCATATGACAAAAGAGCTGCAAAGGCAGCAAAAAAACAGGAAAAGATAAAGCGGGCAGCAGCTAAAAAGGCTGAGAAAAAACAGAGACAGGCCATGAGAAAACAGCAGGGTCCGGGATTCTTTGTAAGAGCCATAAGACTTATAGTCATGGCAGTGGTATTTGGTGCTATAGCAGGTGGAACCATGATAGGAATGGGCTATGGATACCGTTATTTTAATGATAACCCAGACAAGCAGATTTCAAAGACTGATACAACTGCAAGTATTAATACTATTGAAAAGCAGACAGAGGAATC
>CACWRR010000068.1 GCA_902763335.1 uncultured Lachnospiraceae bacterium
GCATATACATTTTACATCCTTGGTCTGAATATTATTCTAAAAGGATTTTCCGACCAGGCAGTCACAGCTCTCGGACTTTATTACAAATGGCAGACTTTCTTCTTTATACCATTGGGCGCCATGCAGACATGCATCGTTCCCGTTATCAGCTATAACTTCAGCTCCGGCAGAAGTGACCGCTGCAAAAAAGCACTTATAAACTCTGTAGCAATGGGCATGGTTCTGATGTTTATCGGAACTCTGTGCTTCGAGATATTTCCGGGGCAGCTTCTAAGTTTCTTTTCAAGTGACAGCGAAGTTATCTCGATAGGAACCCACGCACTGAGAGTAATAGGATTAAGCTTTGTTCCTATGGTAACATCTCTTATCTTTCCTGTGTTCTTTCAGGCAATTGGTTATTCTATACAAAGCTCTTTATTAACAATTATAAGAACCGTTGCACTGTTTGTACCCCTCGGATGGTTTCTGTCACATTTCGGACTCACATGGTTCTGGTTTACATTTCCTATAACTGAAATCATCACTACCACTATTGGTTTTATATTCTACAGACAGTTTAAACTTAAGAATAATATATTAAAGCAGACGGGTTAATCCGCCTGCTTTGTTAATTTAAAATATCGTATCAAATACGCTTGTATACTCTCTAAAATTTTTTGACTTCTTTATCTTTTTCCAATATTTATCACCATTTTCAAAATGCGGTGACAGATACAGCCACAACTCCTTCAGTTTGAAAAGTACATTTCTTTCATCATGCATTATCTCATAGTAATCATCCTTTACCTGAGCCATGAATTTTCCTATCTCTTCCCTTTCATCTTCCGGATTCATGCCTGTTATTCTGTTTATGAGACCGGGATTTTTTAGAAGTCCTCTGCCAAGCATCAATGTATCAGTATCAGGAAAACGATTTATAAAGTTTTCATAATCTTCCACTGAATGAATATCTCCATTGTACACGACCTTGTTTCTGCTGTTTTTTACAGCATATTCGTACATATCCAAATCCGGACTGCCATTATAATAATCCTCTCTCACCCTCGGATGTATAATAAGCTCACTGAGTTCATACTTATTAAATATATCCAGCAGCTCATAAAATTCATCATGCGATTCCATGCCAAGTCTTGTTTTTATAGAAATCTCCACCGTTGCATTTTCGAATATACGATACAGAAACTCATCAAGATACTCTGTGTCTTTAAGCATTCCTGCTCCTTTATTCTTAGTCACAACCGTTGCCGCCGGGCACCCCAGATTCAGATTAACCTCTCTGTATCCGAGTCTTTCAAGTGCTTTTGCAGAACCATTAAAATTATCCGCTTTACTTGTAAGTATCTGTGGTACCGGCATTACGATATTATTCTCCGACAGCACATCTCTTTTCTCTTTCTTATTAAGATAACTGTTTATGTCAGGTGCTATAAATGGAGTAAAGTATTTACTTATTCCACCAAAATGCTGTTCAAACGCATTACGGTATATATATCCTGTAATTCCCTCCATAGGGGCAAAATAAAATTTCATATCAACATTCCTATTTATTTTACTACTACTTTATCGCTAAGTCCCGCTACTGTTTTTGATATCTCCACTACCATATTATAAGCAGCTTTATCTTTCTTGACAGCAGCATCACTTATATGCTTACTGTTAAGAGAAACCTTTATAGTGTATTTTCCATTAGCTTTCATAATTTTTTTAACTGAACCTACACTTATAGTTTCATTCTTTCGCTGGTTTACCGTGCTTATACATAAAGCTTTGTTCTTAAAGTAATTCTTATCATACTTCTTAAGCTTATTCATTACAGAATCATCATAATTAACCTTTGAGTATTTATTTATAAGTTTCTTCATCTGTGAATAGCTGGTGATAAGTTCATTGTCAAATGTATAATAATCTTTTGTCCTTATCTTCTTAACTTTAGAATACATTTTCGTTGAGTAGTTCTTTACGCTTACCGTGCATGAAGCTGTGATTGATTTATCACCATTTTTATATGTAGCTGTAATAACCGCCTTGCCTTTTGCAACTGCCGCTACAGTTCCATCCTCACTGACCTTTGCAACCTTTTCATTGCTGCTCTTCCACTCAACGTCATCACTTACAGTTCCGTTAACCTTTGCTGATATCTTCATCTGCTGTGACTTGTATAACGTTGTATTGTAAGAAGTAAGAGTCACCTGCGTACTTTCTTCTGTTCTTTTAACAATGCCGTACTGCACTTCATTTGTATAACCTTCATATTCACCTATTCCGGTTATATATACAGTAGCTGTTCCAACTTTTATGTTGTCTTTGTATGTAAGTGTATAATCTACGTCTTTCACAAGATTTTTACCTGATTCACCGTCATAAAGAATCAGCAAACTATCTATATTCGTTTCTTCTCCGGTATATATGACAGTATACCATGGTTCAGGCATTACGATATTATATGCCTTATTCACTGTTTCATCCTCAGCATGTACATCCTGTGTCATAGCCACTGATGCTGTCGTTAGTGTAGTAATTCCCAATACTGTTGCCATTGCAAGCGATAAAAGTTTTTTCCTCATAATTTACCTCTCTTCCCTAATACAATTCTTTTGTTACACTTTCATTTTATATTACTGATATATATTTGTCAACATTGTATTTTGTTTTTTTATTATTTCCCACTAAGATGCCAAATTGCTAACTGTGTCCTATCCCTTAAACCTGTTTTTTCGAGACAGAAACTTATATAATTTCTAACCGTTCCCTCGCTCAAACAAAGTACCTCACCTATTTCCTTATTATTCAGCCCTTTAGCTACCTGCTCTGCAACTTCAAGTTCTTTATCTGTAAGCACTGACTCAGATATATTCTGTAACTTTTCTTCTATTCCGGATGCTTTCTTAGCATTTACCATACCGTTAAGTCTCGATGCCACTTCTCCTCCAAATACACTCTGTCCCATATTAACCGCCTTTACTGCCGGTATGATACTTTCAAAGTCCTGCTTTATTATGTACCCTTTTGTTCCAATCGCAAGTGCTTTTATTATGTATTCATCATCTGAAAATGTGGTAAGCAGAAGTATTTTCGCATCCGGATGTTTCTGTAGTATCTCTGTGGCAGCATCAAGTCCCGACATACCATCCATTCTGATATCCATAAGGAGTACATCCGGTTGTACACTCTCATACAAATCAACCGCTTCCCGTCCACTGTAGCCTATATCCGCCACCTCTATATTTTCATCCGATTCCAATATAGTCTTTAATGATACGGCTACGAGCTTATCATCATCAATAACCAGTATTCTCATGTTCTAAATCCTTTCTATATTAATCTTTATCAGGTGTTTGCGAAAATTCCACGTTTTTTATATAGGTCTGAGCGTTGCAGCCTATAAATCTGCTCAGCCTATATATGATGAATTTTCGCAAACACTATTATTTATTTAATAATAGAAATAAATATTTCAAATCCATCTTCATGACTTATGTTTATGTTTCCTCCGAGTGCCTCCACTCTTTCTCTCATGTTCATAAGTCCGATTCCTTCTCCCTGTATGCCTTTTATACCTGTTCCATTATCTTTTATCATAAGCTGGTACAGTGCCGGATGTTCTCTCAGTATTATTTCAACTCTGTCAGCATTACTGTGTTTTACGACATTTGTGAGCGCTTCTTTTATAACAGATATGAAGCAATATTTTATCTCTTTTGACAATTCACCTGTCAGTCCGTTATCAAATGTGATTTCAGGATTGTCATACTCATTTATCAATCCGTTTACGGTTACTTCAAAATCAACCGCCTTGTCTTTTATGTCATGCACGCTTTTCCTTATACTCTGCATCGCACTGTCAAGTGTCTCCTTGAGCATATCAAGCTGCTCAGCCATGTTTTCATCTTTATTTATAATCTTCAGTGCGCCCACCTGCAATATAGAACGCGTAAGCATATGTCCCACATTGTCATGAATCTCCCTTGCAATCCTGTTTCTCTCGGCAAGTGTTGCAATCTTGATGTCTGATTCCTGATTTTTCATTTTCTCCATCCGGTCAATCCGAATCCGTTCGTCCGCTTTTTTACTGTATTCAAGTGCCTGATAATACTTGTTTCTATACTTTTCAAGATTATGCATTTTAATTGCCATACATATACTAAGAAGTGCAGCAGGTATAATTACCGGCAGTTTGAAGCTCTGCCATGCTGCAGCTAATGCACAAATCATCGCTATATACCGCTCTTTGTATAATTCATTATACATTATTATAGGCAAAAAGAAAATATGTCCCGGATTTATAAATGATACTATAATGTATATGATATCTAAAACCACATCAATTTTTTTATTTTCAATAAACATGTCCACACAGACAAATATAACAGATATAAGCATGGCTGTCACCATGCTTACACCTGTCTCAACCATAGCCCCCGACGCGGCACATACTATGTATAATATAATTAAATCAGCTATCTTATCCATCAACTTTCCTTTACCCTGAATTTCTTTATCATAACCATCGCCAACGCAAATATTGCTGCGGCATACAGTATCTGGACACCCATATCCACGGCTATTCCGTGAATGTCAATATCTGCCGTATTTTCTACCCCGGATATTTTTTCCGTTCCCGTAATGTACCAGTATACGGGAATAAATTTTGCCGCTTTTTTTATTCCGTCACCTAATATCGAAAGCGGTACAAATGCTCCACCGAGAAATGCCATTCCAAGTCCCAGCACATTCGTTATGCCATCTATTATCATTTTGTTTGATACAAGACTTCCGGTAATAAATGCCATTCCCATTGCAACAATAACAAAGCATAAAGTATTTAGCATATGCAATGCAAATTCAACAGCGGACATTCCTCCATTGTACAGTATCCAGGACAGCAGATTAAATACCGCCCATATTGCCATACATGTTATCAACGTTCCTGCTGCAAGCTGTAAATTATAGCTTTTGTAGCTGATAGAAGAACATGTTATACGTTTTCTTATATCTTTCTTTCCAAAAACCATGAGAATCGGTGCCACACAACCTATCACCACGCTTACGAGAACATATGAACCGACCGTATAATATGTATAGTAATCGGGATTTTTCTTTACTTTATTATCCGTCATCATCGATACTTCCGTCTCATTATCCATTATATTCATTGCATCATCTACTGCACTTTGCAAATCCTCGCCTGCAGCAATATAATTATTCACTGTTGAAACAAATCTGTCAACCTTAATATCCATATAATATCCCATGGCTGATGCCTTAACCTTCATATTGGTTAATTCCATTGGTTTTCCTGCCTCAACAGATTTCTCATAACCTTCCGGCACTATGAGAACATAATAAATATCACGATAATACAAATCATTTCTCAAGGACTTAATATCATCCTTTTTTTCTTTGAAATTGTTTCCCTGTGACAGATATTCCCTGATGGCATCCCCCATGTAACTTCCATCCCTGTTAATAACAGTAAAATCAATGCTCTCACCGTTAAATGTACTTTCAACGCCATTATCAGAGCCACCGGTTAAAACCATAACAAGAAAAAATATTCCCGCATATATTGCGATTACCAGCTTATATTTTTTTAATATCTTAAAAAATGTCTTAAATACAATCATAGCTCCTCCTTACGCTCTGTCACGTCTTATGCATACAACAGATATCCCAAAAAATACCACGCTCATCACAACAAGTGTCAATATACATCTGGCATACATTTTCACATCACCAAACACACAGAGTGAATAAAAGCTGTCAGATATCACCGCTGCCGGATTTATCTTATTAATAACCGGTGCATTTGTCTCTATGAAATATTTCATATTTCCAACCATCAGTCCTGCAAGGAAACACATTAACAGTGTACTTGCTCTCATTATTCCCTCTTTGAAATTTTCACTGCATTTTATAAGAAGTCCAATCACATAACCGTATCCAACACCGGTCACGCCTGCAAGAAATCCTGCAAGCAGTATGTATCCGTACCGGTTTCCCATATTGATGCCAAGGAAAATATCGAGATATATAAACAGGAGTGCAAACAATATTGTCTGTACCGTAACTGCAGACAGAAAATCTGCCAGAACATTTACCATTCTGCCTGTAGGTGCAACATTTCTCCTTTTAGCAACATCAGACTGCATAATCTGTATATCCTTTGCATTTTTCATGCCGTAACTTGAACCAAAGAGACAGCTCATGGCAATAAGTGCAAAATAATACTGTATATACACATCCATATCACCGGAGGCTGCACTTTTCTCAACATTGTATGTATGTTCCTCTGAGACTGATTTTATGACGGCATCCAGCTTTTCAGGATTATTTTTTATAATGTTCATTATCAGCTTTTCATTCTGGATATATGAGTCCATCATTGTCTTTAATATAGTCTGCTGCATACCGTTATCTTTAAATTCCAGCGAAATCTTATCCGATACATTTATAATTCCACATACATCCCCGGCTTCAAGCATGCTCTCTGCCTCATCTTCCGATACCTCACGAAGCTTTATATTGCCGTCTTTGCCCGAAACACTCTGAAGAAATGTATCTAACTGTTCCTTATTTGCGTACTCTCCGCTGTCCACCAGTGCCGCATCAATTTTTCCTATATGTTCTGCCTTTTCTGTTATGTTTGAAAATGCCAGCCAGAAAAATGTACCGAGCATGATAGGAAATATAAGTGTCCAGAAAAATAATGCTTTATCCTTTAATAATATTTTCAGTCTGAATCTATACAAATCTATAAACACCATCGCACCTCCTATTCTCCGTCACGCAGTTCCTTACCGGTGATTTCCAGAAATACATCATCAAGTGTAGGAAGTTCCGAATATACATGTCCGAATTCCACATTACGCTCCCTTAAGAAATCCAGCAATTCTATAAGATTTCTCTGACCTTTTGTATATTTAACATGGAGATTTTTATTAACATATTCCACACTGTACACATTAGGAAGCTTCTTTATATCCTGAATATATTTTTCATCAAAATCAAGTATCTCTATACTGACATTCTCACCCAGATTAATCATATTCTTTAATTCTTCCTTAGTTCCTATGGCAAGGTTTTTACCCTTATCCATAATGGCTATACGGGTACAGATTTTCTCGACTTCCTCCATATAATGGGATGTATAAACTATGGTTGCCCCATCGCTGTTCAGCTTTTTGATACCCTCAAGTATGTTGTTTCTGCTCTGCGGGTCTACAGCTACAGTAGGTTCATCCATAAATATAAGTTTTGGTTTGTGTGCTATACCGCAGGCAATATTAAGTCTTCTCAACAGTCCTCCGGAAAGTTTCTGAGGGACAAATTTCTCAAAATCTCCGAGATTCACAAAATCAATAGCCTCTTTTACATACTGTTTTCTAAGACTTCTGTCCTTTATGTACAATCCGCAGAAATAATCAATATTTTCATATACAGTAAGCTCATCAAATACTGCAACATTCTGCATCACAACACCTATCTGTCTTTTTATGTCATACTCATAAGGTGACATCTTTTTACCGAATACTTCGATATTACCCTTATCATATTTTAACAGACCCAGTATACAGCTTATGGTGGTGGATTTTCCCGAACCATTCGGACCAAGAAGACCAAATATTTCACCTTCTTTTACTTCAAGATTAAAATTATCAAGAGCTATAAGCTCGTTATATCTTTTTAGAAGATTCTCTACTTTAATAACAGTTTCCATCTGTTTCCTCCTAATCTTATATCGTATTACGTCTATGCTTACATTTTACCATATGATTAATATTTTTACAGTGTCCCATATCACAAGAAGGATGTGACAAATGTCACATCCTTCCTGCTGTTGTGTTATTCCACAATTTTTCTCACTTTTTCTTCCGGAATATATAACTTCTCCGCAATCTCTGCAGTGCTCATTCCAAGCACACGCAATTTATATACTTCCAACTGGATATTCAAATCCTTTATAACTTCATCCTGCTGCGTTGTCTCCTCCGTAAGTCTGGCTATCTCTCCCGCCTGACTTTTTATCGTTTCTGCCTGTGTTTCCATGGTCATCTTCAGCGTTTCAAT
>CACWRR010000069.1 GCA_902763335.1 uncultured Lachnospiraceae bacterium
TGTTACTTGTTAAGTTGATTGAACCGCCGTGTACCGAACGGTACGCACGGTGGTGTGAGAGGTCGGGAAAATTAATTTAATTTTCCCTCCTACTCGATTCCTGTTAATCGACATGTCACGAAATGGCTGTTTTATGTCACCAGTAGTAAAACTAAAAGTGCCATATTATGATAAAATTATAGAAGAAATATTTAAATTTTACAAGAAAGGAAGAGTGTTGATGGGAATGAAATATAAGAATATTTTTTCAAAAGCTACAAGTGTGTTATTGACTGTATCCATAATAATATCATCTAATGGTGTGGCTATGGCATCAGACAGTATACAAAAGGAGTCGGTGGATTCCAAAGGAGTTATTGAAATATCAACAGAGGATGAATTAAGAAAAATAGCGGAGAATTTGTCAGGTGATTATGTTCTGACGGATAGCATTAATCTGGAGAATGAGTGGACGCCGTTAGGGGATAATGATAAACCGTTTACCGGAACATTTGATGGAAACGGACATGTCATAAGAGGTATGGATATAGATATAGATGACAGTGAACAGAGCAGTTTTGACGGCTTATTTGGTGTAGTAGAGGATGCACATATAAAAAATGTGGCATTGGAAGATATTTCTATTGAGAGTGATACCAAAGGTGGTGCCTACATCGGAGGAATAGCCGGTAAGGTCACAGATAGTAGTATTTCAGATGTGTATGTATCAGGAAATATTTTGGCTGATGAAAATACTGCACAGACAATAGGTGGAATAGCAGGAGCTGTATTTAATACTGATTCGACAGATGGTTATGAAGCCTTGTTTCGGCAATGCATGGTAAGAGTCAATGTGACACATAAAGATAGTGGAGAAGTAGGTGCTATTGCTGGATGGATAAATGATGTTGAATGTATGCAGAACTGTTATACAGATAATCAGAACGCAATGCTTACTGACGTAGAATATAATCAGGAAAATAACAGGACATTAACAGGTGAAGCACTTCAAAATCAGGATAACTATATCGGATTTGACTTTGATACGGTATGGGAAATGACGGATAATGGAGCAAAACTTATAACACAGATTGCGGATGATATTGCTGATTCGTATAGTGAAAAGTTTGCATATGTATCTTCAGGTGAAAAGGAAAGTAAAGAAACTGTAGAAAAAGATACCTCGGAGGATGTAGCTGAGGTAGTGCCTGAAGTTATTGAATATAGTTATAATGGAATCTCATCATTGCCGGAGATACCAGAGCTATTAGAGGAAAAAGATATAATTGAAGGTAATAATAATAGCATGCCACTGGCATCTGCTGATGAGCAGGTAAGCGGTGATTTTACATACACTGTATCAGGAAATGATGCTACAATCACCGGATATACAGGCAGTGGCGGTAGTGTTGTGATACCAGGGACAATAGATGGGTATACAGTGACAGGAATAGGTAGCAATGCATTTAGAGGATGCACAAAAATAACAGAAATAAGCATACCAAATACAATTACCAGTATAGGTTATGGAGCTTTTTCAAATTGTACATCACTTGAAACAGTAAATATGAGCTATAGCTTTTTCAAATTGTACATCACTTGAAACAGTAAATATGAGCTATAACAGTACGGTGGAATATAAAGCAAGTATAGAAGGTTGGGCATTCGGTGAATGTACAAGCCTTAAGAATGTTAACCTGTCAGAGAATGTAACAAGTATAGAGGATGAGGTGTTTCGTGGATGTACAGCCCTGGAAACACTTATATTGCCGGAAAGTCTTACATATATGGGTTATGAGATGATAGAAAGTACAGCGATAAGCAGTATAACGATACCGAAGAATGTAAAATCATGTGATGAGTCATTGCACAATGGTCCGCTGGCAAAATGTAAAATCATGTGATGAGTCATTGCACAATGGTCCGCTGGCAAATTGTAAGACATTAAAGATGGTAACATTTGAAGAAGGAATGACATCAATACCGGGATACATACTTGCAAGTCGTGATTATACAAGTTATGTGACAAAAGTAATTATTCCGGCAAGTGTAGAAGAAATAGGAAGCTGTGCATTCTATAAGTGTGAGAATATGACTATATACGGATATACAAATTCTTATGCACAGCAGTATGCAAATGAGAATGATATACCGTTTGTGTCTGTAGCAATAGCTAAGAATGCGACAGTGTCAGATGTTTTATCGCATATAGATTTAAATAATCTTATAAGTAATATTTCTTTAGGTAATACTACTATCAATGGACCTACAGTTACAATCGGAGGAAAGACTTTTTCATTGTTTTCTTTTAATGCGGCTGCAACTCTAAAGTTAAATGATAAGGTCCAGGCAAAAGTAGACATGGAGAAAAAGACTATTCAGGTTTTAATTGGATTTGATAAGTTTAATGGTTCAGCAAAGTTGGATAAAGATACAAATAGCAGTAATTATTGGAAAGAGTCTTATGCACAGGTCAAGTCATTATATAAAGGAGTGGCAGGAGCCAATGCATCCACGGATAAGTTATATCATGGTTTCCAAAAGCTTAGGGGAAAGTTGAGACAGACGGATTGTGCCATAGGTGTAAAAGCTTCCGCCGAGGTGGCAGGATATGCAGAATTCAGTTTTGCATCAGGAGAAGTCTCTTATACATCAGGTGGTATCATGCTTAAGGCATCTGTAGGGTATGAAGAGACACAACATTTACCGCCTTGTCCGGCAGTATATGTAGTATTTGGACTGAATGCAGATTTTAATGGAAAGCTGAGTCTGCAAAGGACCAAAGAGATGCAATACACTCCGGCAATGAATGCAAATATTGACCTTACAGCTACATTAGGTGCAGGTGCAGGCTCTAAGAAACTGAATACATATGCTGAGATAGGCTTAAAGGGAAGTGTTAAAATGGGTGTTAAACTTCCGGCATCATCATTGTCAGAATCATTAACAGCAAAATTAACGGCATCAACGTATTTAGACAGTAAAGTATTTGGATTTAATGGACCAAGCTATGGACCGGAGGAGTTTGCAAGTGTACAGATATATCCTCCTAATGATTTGAGTAGTGCATCGATAGGAGATGATGACGATTTTAGTACAGAAAACTTACAAAATGCGGAAAAGATGGACAGAAATTATCTGAAGGCAGATGATACATTGAGTGGAGCAGCCTCTGATGATGAGATATTTGTTAAACAGAATCTTTATCCTTACAACGATGCAAAGATTGTAAGCATGGATGACGGAACAAAAGTAATGTTCTGGATTGATGATAATGGTGAGAAATCTGATATAAACAGAACTACATTGATGTACTCTGTATATGACGGTAAAGCATGGAGTGATGCTGTGGGCATTGCAGAAACAGGTGGAGCAAATGATTATCCGAATGTGTATAGTGATGGTAAAAGAGCTGTAGTCGTATGGCAGAAAGCAGGAAAGCTGAATGACAATTCTTCGTTAACAGATGTATTAAATTCTGTTGATTTATATGCTGTTACATATGAATCGGGAAAGTTGGGACAGGTTGAGCAGATTACTAAAGATAATACAGTGTATGAGATGATGCAGACAGTAGCGGTTGATGGAGATAAGATGGCTGTTGCGTGGGTTGAAAATTCAGAGAATAATCCTTTCCAGGCATCAGGAAACAATACGGTTAAGGTTGCCATAAGAGAAGATGGTAAATGGACTGAGAAAACAGTTGTAACAGGTACAGACACTATAAATAATATAAACATTGCTTATGTATCAGGAGAATTAACTCTGGTATATGAGACAAAGTCAGATGATGAATGTACAGTTCATTTTGAAAAAGGAAATGTTAAGAAAACATATAACGGTCAGGGAGCACAGATTGAAAATGGAATATTATACTATTCAGATAATGAATCTGTTAAGAGTTATGATATTCTTACAGGATATGAAGATGATTTGGGACTTTCGGCAACTAGTGATTTTGTAATGATAGATAATCTAAAGACAAAAGAGCTTTTTACAACAGTTTATAATGGTTATACAAGTGAACTGGCAATGTACAAATTTGATTCATCTACGGGAAAATGGGGAGACATGGTTACATTAACAGATTATGGAAAATATATAAGAAGTTATTCTGCAGCCATGGATTCAGACGGAAATACAACAATTGCATTAAATCTTGTAACTGTAAACGATAATGGAGAACAGATTTATGGAGACAGCAGACTTGTTGTAATTGACCAGAGTGATTATACGGATTTAGCACTGACTGATAATATCAGTTATGAGGAGAATCTGGTCAAACCGGGTGAAAAACTTCCTATATCATTTGAAGTGAAGAATAATGGAAGTAAGACCATTGAGAAGTTTAATGCATCTATACTTGATGAATCAGGAAATACGCTTACTTCACAGACGGTAAGGTGTACTATAGCATCGGGAGCTATATCTTCAGCGCAGATAGTATATGAACTTCCGGATAATATTGCATTTCATAAGGTGACATTAAAGATACAGGCTGATGGAGAAAGTAATATGTCAGATAATGCCAAAGATATTTCTATAGGATATGCAGATTTGGCATTAGATAATATATATATTTCAGGTAAAAGAGCTGAGTCATATCTTGAGGGTGTTGTTTCAAATAGTGGATATGCAGATGCAAAGAATGTAAAGATTAATTTGTATTATGGAGATTCAGACACGGCATTTCAGACACTTGAGCTGAATGATATAAAGGCAGGAAAAACAAGTGAATGGAAAACATCTGTTCCGGAGGAGTATATGGTGGTAAATCCTTTGGCAAACGGAAATCTGATTCGTGTAGAAGTTGTATCGGATACGGAGGAGTTAAGGTATGATAATAATGAAAATCAGTTTCTGATTTTGGCAGATGATATAAAAATGGCATTAAATGCTACTTCACTTGATTTGAAAACAGGTGATGAGATTAATCTTAAAGTGGCATACTGTGATAATGATATTACAGATAAGACAATTATATGGACAAGCAGCGATGAAAAGGTGGCAACAGTAACAGAGGGTAAGGTTACTGCTATAGGACAGGGTGTTGCAGTTATTACAGCGACTGTTAATGGAGTAAGTGCAAAATGTGAGATTTCGGTTACGGATAATGAGATAACGGCTGTTCAGGAGGTTATGATAAATGTGGCATCTGCCAATATAATGGTAGGTGAAAGTCAAAATCTGACAGCAAGTGTATTTCCGGCATCAGCACAGAATAGCAAATTCACATGGAGCTCAGAGGATGACACGGTAGCAACAGTTTCAGAATCAGGTAAAGTTACAGGAGTAAGTGTAGGTGAAACGACAATAAAAGCTGTAGCTGAGGATGGTTATCATTTTGCAACATGTAATGTTATTGTGTCACAGGATGAGAATCAGACATATACAATATCATTTACAGGTGGAGAAGGAACATCCGGACGTACCCCGTCACCTGTTACCGGAGTTGCAGGAACTGTAGTTAAGTTACCGGACAATCCATATACTAAAACGGGAATGAAATTTACCGGATGGAGTGATGGAACAAATACTTACGAAGAAGGCAGTTCATATCGTATTCCTTACCATGATGTGACATTAGAGGCAAAGTGGAATGAGGAAGGAAAGATAGAATACAGTATTAATGCAACAGCCGGCAAAAATGGAGCAATATCACCTTCAGGCGAAATAAAAGTAGAAGGTGGAAAAAATCAGACATTTAGTATTATACCGGACGATGGATATGAGATAGAGGACGTTGAGGTTGATAATGAGAGCGTAGGTCCTGTATCAGAGTATACATTTGAAAATGTGGAACAGGCACATACCATATATGCAAGTTTCAAAAAGAAGCCGGAAGGAAAGATATATGTAGAAAAGATTGAAATGAGCAAAACAAATGCAGAAATGAAGGTGGGAGAGACTTTAGTACTGACGGCAACGGTAACACCTGACAATGCTACAGATAAAGAATTAAGTTTTAGCAGTTCAGATGAAAAGGTAGCATTTGTGGATTCTACAGGTGTTGTGACTGCAATGAATACAGGAACAGCTGTTATCTCAGCTACTGCAAAGGATGGTAGTGGTACTGTTGGAAAATGTGAGATCACGGTACATGAGATTCAGGCAGAGAAAGAAAAACAAATACTTTCAGGTACGGAGAGTATGGAAAAGGTGTATGGAGATTCAGCATTTAACATTGATGTTGAGTTAATAAAAGGTGACGGAAATCTTACATATGAATCATCAGATAACTCAGTAGTGACAGTTAATAATTCAGGCAGAGTGGTTATAAGAGGTGCTGGAAATGCGACTGTCAAAGTTATTGCAGAAGAAACTGATAAGTATGATATTGCAGAAATGGATATTAGTATTAATGTATCAAAGGCGGAACAGAAATTAGAGGGTGTGGAAAGTTATACAAAGAATACAAAGGATTCTGACTTTGTGTTGAACATTATACAGTCAGATGGTGATGGAGATGTAAGTTATAAATCATCAGATAATTCAGTTGTAACAGTAAACAATTCAGGAAAAATAAGTATTATTGGCAAAGGAATTGCAACTATAACAGTGACGGCTTCAGAAACGGATAATTATAAGACTGCAGTAAAGATAATAAATATTACGGTTAATGAAGACAATGTAATTAAACCGGCTAAAGTTGGAACGGTATTGTCAGATAGTAAGACTAAGGGAAAATATAAAGTAACATCTTCAAATATTAAAAACCCTTCAGTAAGTTATTACAAAACATCTGATAAAAAAGCTAAGACTATTACAGTTCCTTCGTCGATTAAAGTAAAAGGAATAACTTATAAAGTTACAGCTATAGCGGATAATGCTCTAAAAAATAATAAAGTGGTTACAAAGGTTACTATAGGTGCGAATACAAAAATTATAGGTAAAAACGCATTCTATGGATGTAGCAGACTTAAAACTGTAACTATGGGTAAAAATGTGTTAATCATTGATTCAAAAGCCTTTTATAAGTGTACAGGTATTACGAAATTAATATTGCCTGGCAAACTTACAACCATTGGTGACAGTGCATTTACGGGCTGCAATTGTATAAAGAGCATTACCATTCCGTTGAAGGTAAAGAAAGTTGGACGTGGTATTTTTAGCAATTGTAAAAAGATTAAAAATATTACAATAAAGACAAAACTTCTAAATTCAAAAAATGTTTCAAAAGATGCTTTTAAAGGAGTAGGTACTTCGACAGTAATAAGTGTTCCAAAGAGCAAATTAAAAGCATATAAGAGTTTGTTTGTAAAGAGAGGACTAAATAAGAAAATTAAGATTAAGGGGATATAAAACAGAAGAGGATATATAAGTTATATCATAATAAGTGTAAAAAGGAGGTAACCGTTATGAAGAAACTTACAAAAAGAATTTTGGCAGTATTTTTAAGCATTGCAATTGTATTTGCAGGTATGAATGTATGGAGCGAGAAAACGTTTGCATCAGGGAGTTTTTCAAGGAGTGATGTTGAGTCAAAGTTAAATGCATTAAAGTCACAGTATACGGCAGGAGCAACATGGAATCAAAGTTTTGCAGGTGGTTCACAATGTTATGCATTTGCGCATTATGTGTTTAATACGATATTTAATCGTGGGAATACGCAAGTTGGTAATGGAGCAACATCAAGTAATGCAACGTGTTATAAACTAAACAACGTTGCAAGCGATATTACAGTGGTTGGGACTTTGACACCGGGATATTCCGATGCACAGTTAGAACAGTTATTAGAAAGTGCAAAACCGGGAGATTATATTCAGGTTAAAAGAAATTCTTCTGGTGTACCACACTCAATGATAGTAACATATGTAGATGCAACTGCAAATAAAATTGGAATTTTTGATGCAAATGCAGTAGCTAAAAATACGGTTGGTCAGTATACACAGACTTTTTCGTATTTTAAACAGAGAAATGCCGGAGTGAGTATTTATCATTATAAATATTATAATGATGATACCTTAGGTTGTAATTGTTCCACAAGTTATGCCGGGACATATACAGTGAACACCAGTCAGTATCCGCTCACAATGAGAAGCGGGCATGGTACGGGGTATTCTGCAGTCACAACCATTCCCAAGGGAACAGAAGTAACTGTAACAAAAGGTGACGGAACATGGGCTCATGTTGAGTGGAATGGTCATAGCGGATACTGTGCTATGGAATATTTAGTTAGAAAGTCAAATAATCCTAAAGGTGTTGTTGACAGCCTGAATGGTGGAGCAAATTCTATAGAATTGGCAGGATGGGCTTTTGATTCGGATAATCTTGGAGCCGGTCTTGAGATTCACGTATATATAGGTGAAGAATGCCATCCGATAGTTGCAAATTTAGAAAGAAAAGATGTAAATAATGTATATGGCTGTGGGAATAATCATGGTTTTGCAGCAAAGATAAATACGGAGAGAACCGGAAGACAGAACATAAGAGTATATGCAATCAATGTGGGCAGTGGTGACAATGTACTTCTTATGTCTAAGGATGTAGATATAACTGTAGATTCTGAACCACCTAAAATAACAAGGACATATGTTTCAGAGGTGACAAGAGATTCGTATAGAGTCTGTGCTGAGATAAGTGATGATAATGGAGTTAAAAAGGTGTCAGTGGCAACATGGTCTCAGGAGGGACAGACAGACTTAAAGTGGAGAGATGCAAAGTATAACGGAGCGGGAACTTACTACATAGATATAAATCGTTCAGAGCATTCACAGATTTTAAATAACTTTTATTATAATCATATATATGTATACGATTATGCAAACAATGGAGCCCGTGCATCCCAGGATATGGATTATAAAGTAACATCAGACACAGGGAAAAATGTATCTGACGGTGAATACAGAATTGTATCGGCAGCTGATGAAAGCAAAGCAATAGATGTATGTGATGATGGAACGACAGCAGGTACAAATATAGATATAAAATCAAACTTAAGTAATAAAAACCAGACATTTGATATTGCTTATGTTGGTAACGGATTTTATAAAATAATCGGACGTAAATCCGGGCTTGCACTTGATGTAAACGGAGATACATATCAGCTCGGATCAAATGTTGTATTATCACAGTATCATGGTGGCTCAAATCAGCAGTGGATGTTTAAGAAGAGTAGTAATGGTGTATATTCTATAATTTCACGCTCTACAGGAATGGCACTTGATATTCACAAGGGAGTATATGCGGATGGAACAAATGTAGAAGTATATAATTATCAGGATAGTGATAATCAACACTGGAAATTAAAACGTGTATTACATGATGACATGGTTTCAATGAGTGATGGTAACATATATGCAAGTAACTATACTAAAGCAGTTGACAAAATAAATGTTACTGTTGATGGTGTAAAATTAAAACAAAAAACTGATTATAATATTTCATATACCAAAAAAGGCAATACAGTTACATATAGTATAACAGGTATAGGAGGTTATTGTGATACAGTATCAAAATCAGTTCTATTAAAGGAAGAACCAACCACAAAACCGACAGAGACCACAACACAAAAGCCAACGGAGACCACAACGCAGAAACCAACAGAGACCACAACACAAAAGCCAACGGAGACCACAACGCAGAAACCAACGGAAACAACAACACAGAGACCGACAGAGACCACAACGCAGAGACCGACAGAAACAACAACGGAGAAGCCGACAGAAACAACAACACAGAGACCAACAGAGCCTGCAACACAAGAACCAAACAACAACGGAGAGACCGACAGAGCCTGCAACACAGGAACCGACAGAACCGGAGACACAGGAGCCTGAAACGGAACAGCCAACAGAGATCAAAAAGTATATTGTCAAATTTGTCGATGATGACAGGATAATAGATACTCAGAGGGTATCGGAAGGCATGTCGGCTGTAGAACCGGAAATCACCAAAACAGGATATACATTATACTGGGATGATGATTTTGATGAAGTATATGAAAATATGATAATAAATGCAGAGTGGGTGGCAAATGATTATAAGGTGAAATTCAATGCAGCAGGAGGAAGAGTATACGAAAAGTCGATGGAAGTCACATATGACGAAGAGTATGGTGAAATGCCTGAGGCAGAGAGAAGCGGATATCTGTTTGACGGATGGTATACGAAGAAGAACGGTGGAGAAGAAATTTCTGAATTTACCGTAATGAATACGGCAGGTACCCACACTTTATATGCACATTGGGAGAAAGTGACAGTACCTAAGATAAGTATCAGATATTTATCTTCATTAAGAAAAGGCATGAGTGTTGCAATGAATGCAGGAAAGGGTGAAGACGGATGTCAGATAATGTATTCAACAAATAAAAATTTCCGTTCATATAAGAAGATTAATACATCTGATAATGTGGAAAATATAAAAAAACTTAAGAGTCGTACAAAGTATTATGTAAAAGTAAGAGGATATGTGTATGATTCAAAATGTAAAAAAGTATATGGAGCATGGAGTAAAGTTAACACAATTATTGTAAAATAAATGAGAAAAGGCAGGTAATATGTAGTTGCACAGACAACATATTGCCTGCCTTTTAAAATTCATATTGACGAGTCACAAACAATGTGATACAATTCATATAAAGCATAACATAAACATAATTCTTATGGTGAATTCAATTCTGCTATACGACAGAAAATGTTGTATTTGTCTGATTTCAGAAAATTCTATGCTTTAATAATTACCAAAATGAAAATATGGAGCAGGGG
>CACWRR010000070.1 GCA_902763335.1 uncultured Lachnospiraceae bacterium
CATGGGATCTGCCATCTGAATCAACCCTGAAAAAAATGATTTTGGATGTAGCATAATCCTATAGATTATTATATCTCATTTTTTGAAACATAGCGACAGCTATGTTTATTTCTTGCGTTTATTTTTACGTTCAAGAATAATATTTACTTGTCAAAGTTCAATGCCAGAGTTTTGCTGGCGTGAGCACTCAAGATTCCGAGAGCTCATAAGGATATATAGGAGGAGTAGTTGGAATGTGCTATGATGGTGGGAAAATCCAGAATTCATATAATACCGGAAAAATAAGTAATTCTGCTTCTAGTGATTATGCATTTATAGGAGGAGTATGTGGGGGAGGCAGTATCCTATGAGTATTCCAATACAAAGAACGATATTTATGGTGACAATCACATTGATACAGATAATGATGGCAAATGCGATGCGTGTGATGCAGTAATTGACGGCATCGGTGCGAAGCTTGCCGGTTATTCTTTAAGCCTTGCCGGAAATATAGGTGTCAACTTCTATATGGAATTATCAGATGACATTGTGTCAGACGAATCCGCATATATGAATTTTACACTGCCGGACGGCACGACATCAAAGGTATATATAAGCGGAACACATGAAGATGGTACGACTGCTACAACCGATACAACAGTAAAGGATAACACAACCTATTATGTATTTACATGTGAAGTTACTGCCAAAGAAATGACCGCAGATATTCAGGCACAGATGATTGGTAACAATGGCGAAAAGAAGGGAAAAGTGTATACATACACCGTAAAAGAGTATGCAGATTATATATTGTCACATATGTCTGCAAATGAAGGTGACGTCAGTAAAGCAACTATACAACTGGTAAAAGGCATGTTGAATTATGGTGGTGCGGCGCAGAAATATTTTGGATATAAGACAGATAAGCTTGCATCAGATGGTTTGAATCTGACAGAAACAGTGTTTAATGATACGAGTATTATGAATAATATAACTAATGATGCAAATAAAGCTTCTGTTACATACTATAACGCTCAAGATAAAATTACGTTTAAATCCGCGTATTTATCATTGAATTCTACGACAGATCTCTGTGTTTATGTGCAGTTTGCGGATGATGTGACTGTGAATGAAAATACGTTTGGAATTTGGTGTAATACAGATCAAATATCAAAGGATCAGTATGAGGTAACAAAAGTAAATGAAGAGAACTGTTATAAGATAATATTACACGGAATGAAAGCAAGTCAGTTGCAGGAGAAGTATGATTTTTATGTGGAGTTATCTGATACGGAAATTGCGGAGCTTAAATATGGAGCAACCAGTTATGCATACACTGTCATGAGTAGTGAGTGTGATAATATAAATAATATTGAATCACTCAGAGAAGTTCTCAAGGCACTTTATGCATATGGTAGCTGTGCAGAAGAATATGAATACTACAAGAACGAACGAAGGTGATAATTAAGAGTAGTTATGCTAAGGAAGAGGTATTGTATATGAATAAGAAGAAATACTTTATAATCGGATTGACGGTTATTGTACTTTTCGTTACAATAGTTATTGTAAGTGTACTATCCGGCAGTAACACAGGTAAAAAGAGTGCAAAGGTATTGAAACAGACAGAGACGGACAGTCAGAAGAAGGCATCAGGTAAGAAGAATGGCTCTGATACAGATAATGAATTACCGACAGTACAGATAGCCGGGGATGAATCCAAATCGGGTGCAGGAAGTGCAATTGAAAATGGTAATTCTTCATTTTCTGATAAGTCGGATTCACAACAGAGTAGTGAGGATGGTATACAGAATAAAAACTCAGAGACTGGTAGTGACGATAAAGACATTACAGATAAAAACAATGATGCCGATAAAAATGATACTGCCCGCAGGCAGAACGGTGACAATAATAATGACAACGGTGATAAAAGGGATAACACAGAGAGTACAGAGAAAACTGACAAAAGCGGTTCAGATACCATAGAACTTCCTTTTGTTCCGGCATCATGATAATATGTGAAATGAGGACTAATATGAAATATCACTACAAAGAAAAGTATGAAACACCGGAAATGGAAATAGTCATATTTGACTCTGAAGATATTATTACCGCAAGTAACGGTTCAGGAGATGATATTATTCATCTGCCATTTATACCGGCAGGCAGTTAATATTGTGTAACCATATATTTAGAATAGATAGGAGAATTGAACATGAAAGAAAGATATGAGATACCTGAGATGGAGATTGTGGAATTTGAAGTAGAGGACATTATTACGGGAAGTAATGATTTGCCGACAATTCCGATAGGTCTTGATAACGGTTCGGGAACAAATTAATCTGTTACAGGTTACGGATTTATAAGGTTTTAAGGGAATGGAAGAAGGAAGGCTGGATTATCACGCCTTCCTTTTTGACAAATAAGACCGGTGAAAACATAATTAACAGGATGGGAAATCAATGACAGAAGAGAGAATATTTACCATACGACTGGCAGTCTTGAGGAACGTAAAAAAAGTGCGAAAAACTATATAAAAGAACTTATGGTATTGACAGAAGAGGAAAGAGAATATTTAGATGCGTTTGAACAAAATGAATTTAGACCGGAATTACTATTTGATGATAAAATGATTATAGATAATATTCAAAATCATCCAATGGTATTATGGAAAATGTCATGATGTATAATTTGAATTAAGTATGGAATAACAGGAGGAGAAATTTATGAGATTAAAAAAAGGATTTATAACACATGAAGGAGCAGCAGAACATATTACGGTTCCGGCAGGAGGTGTTTCTTTTAGCAGCATGGTAAGAAGCAATAAGACTGCAGGATTTATTGTGGAATGTTTAAAAGAAGATGTGACAGAAAGTGAAATTGTGGAGAGAATGTCTGAGAAGTATGACGCACCAAAGGAGCAGATAGAACGGGATGTAAAGGCGGTAGTGGAGAAACTTCGTGGCATTGGAGCGATTGAAGAATAGATGGAAAAGACTACATTTGAAAAGGAATTAGAGCGTAAAGGTACAATCACTTATACATGTAAGGGTGTCAGTATGCTTCCGTTACTCAGGCAGAAGCGGGATTTGTTTACGGTTACAAAGAGACAGGGCAGATGTCAGAATCTGTGCGTAGCAGTATGGAGAATACATTTAAAATGAACCTGTTTGCGGCACTTTTTAATAAAGAGTATAGCAGTGTAAACAGTGTACATTCTGAGGAATGGATGAACCGTATGACATCAGATACTGTGATTTGTGCAGATGGTATGACAGACATTTTGCCGGGATTTGCCGGAATGCTTATAAGACTTAAACAGTTCGTATTTGAAGATGGGCATGTAGTTGAAGCACATGCCTCAAAGGGAGAAAATGATGAATGAAATAATATATGATATGGTGTATTTGTTAGGATGCGGTGTAAATGACACGACACCGGAGAATAATATAATACAAAAATACAGTATGGAACAGGAAAATCTCAAATTACTTTATCAGATAAGCAGTGTTCATCTGGTGGATGCCCTTACCGGCACGGTTTTGAAACAGGCGGGTGTGAAGCTGCCTGCAATATGGGAACAGAGTATTGCCAAAGCTGTCCGTAAAGTTATTCTGTTTGACGCTGAACGTGCAAAGTTGCTTGCGTATATGGAGCAGAATAAAATCTGGTATCTTCCGCTTAAGGGAATCATTTTAAAAGACTATTATCCGTCGGTCGGAATGCGTCAGATGTCAGATAACGATATTCTTTTTGATGACAAACATTCCGATGACATAAGGAACTATATGATGTCACTTGGGTATCAGGTGGAATCTTTTGGCTGTAGCAATCATGATGTTTATAAGAAAAAGCCTGTCTATAATTTTGAGATGCACCGAGCATTATATGCAGTGGCACATGATAGTAAGTGGGAGGCCTATTATCGCGAGATTAAGAATAAGCTGATTCTGAATGAAGGAAGTTTATATGGATATCATATGAGTCCGGAGGATTTTTACATATACATTATTTGCCACGGATGCAAGCATTATAGGGAAAGCGGCACCGGAATAAGGACACTTCTTGATTTCTATGTGTATCTGAATAAGATGGAGCAGAAAATGGATTTTACCTACATTGAAAATGAATGTGAAGTTCTTGGCATTGCAAAATTTGAAAGGGAAAACAGAACGCTTTGTAAGAAGGTGTTTGGTGAAGCAGGTTCTGTTAAGGATACGGGAGCTGAAAGATTTAGCACCATACTATCGGAGAATGAGCAGAAAATGTTTAAATATTATCTGGCATCAGGGGTGTATGGAACTACGGAGCAGAGGGTGCAGAACTATATGAAAAATTACGAGACTAAGGGCAGAAAGGTGTCTAAGGCAGAGTATATATTGCGCCGGCTGTTTCCGGGAAAGGAAGAGTATCAAAAGTATCCGATTGTAAATAATCACAAGTGGCTGTTGCCGGGATTTTGGATATACAGGATATTGAAAACTGTTTGTAATAAGGGAGACAGAAAAATAATATTGTGTGAATTGAAAACTGTTATAAAAAGTGTATCTGCTGATAAATCATAGATAATTATGCAATTGTTGATATATAATTATCTAATCCACAGGTACATACCTGTGTTCTACAGATGTAGAAAAAACAATAAGAGTTTTAGTTCTGCCAAAATGCTGGAGTTCATTTATAAAGTGGTCAAGCTGGACAGTGGTCTGAAACATGACTTCTATAAGCATCGAATAATCTCCGGTTACACAGTTACATTCGATAACATTTGGAATTCCATCTATAAAAGGATAGAATTCCTTTTTTTGTGATGGTTCTACTTCGAGATTGATAAAAGCCTTTATGTGGTAGCCGAACAACATCGGATTAACGGTAGCATGGTAGCCTGAGATAATACCACGTTTTTCAAGTCGCTCTATTCGTGCGGATACAGCCGGTGATGAAAGAAATACTTCTTTGGCTATATCTTTTACAGGTGTTCTTGCATTTTTTTGTAAAATTTTCAAAATACTTTTGTCGATGTTGTCTAATTCTTTTTCCATTACACTAATCTCCATTCTGCAGATGCTTGTCTGAATGTTTTTATTATATCACATTATTATATGCTGGAAAAGACATGACGTTAATAAAATAAAGTAAAAATAATAAAAAGTTTAAATATTTAATCAACCTATGGCTAAAAACAAATATAAAGCAGGTTTGTACTTAAAAGTATTTACTAAATCAAAAAATAGTGATAGTCTTTGACAGAACAAAAAAACAAAATAGAGAACGAAAAACCTTATGACAATGGCGTCAGAACAGGATATAGTCTGTTCTGGCGTTATTTCTTTGTAAGGTAATAATAAGAAAAGAGGCAGACATCATGAAAAAGGAAATGCGTATGGAATCAGATTCAATAGGGACAATGGAAGTACCGGAAGAGGCATATTATGGAGTTCAGGCTTTGCGTGCAAAACAGAACTTTCCTATTACCGGACAGCATCTTCATCCGGCATTTATCAAAAATCTTGCAAGGGTTAAGAAGGCTGCTGCAAGGAGTAATGAGAATGCATTTATGCTTCCAAAGGATAAGGCAGAGGCTATTATACGCGCATGTGATGAAGTAATCCGAGGGTATTTTTCTGAGGAATTCATTGTAGATGCCATACAGGGAGGTGCAGGTACAAGTGCAAATATGAATATGAATGAAGTTCTGGCAAATCGTGCAAATGAATTGATGGGAAAAGAGAAAGGTGATTATAGTTGCATTCATCCTAATGATCATGTCAATATGTCACAGTCAACTAATGACGTAATTCCAACGGCAGGAAAACTGACTGTATTGGAATTGATGAAGCCGCTTGTTCATGAATTGAATGAATTAGAGCAGGAACTTGAAAAAAAGTCTGTTGAGTTTGATGGTATTCTGAAAATGGGACGGACACAGCTTCAGGATGCAGTTCCGATGCGACTGGGTCAGACATTTCATGCATATGCAACAATGGTTAAGAGAGATTGTGAGCGTTTAAAGAATGTCAGCTGTGAAATGTATACAGTAAATCTTGGTGGAACTGCTATAGGGACGGCGATAAATGTATCTCCGGCATACCTTTCAAATGTAGTTCCGATGCTTGCAAGGATTACAGGACTTCCTTTAAAACAGGCTGATGATTTGTTTGATGCAACAGAAAATCTTGATGGATTTGTTATGGTATCAGGTGCATTAAAGACGTGTGCGGTTAATCTTTCAAAAATGTGTAATGATTTAAGATTGTTGTCATCCGGACCAAGAACCGGAATTGGGGAGATTAATCTTCCGGCAAAGCAGAATGGCTCATCAATTATGCCGGGAAAAGTAAATCCTGTTATTCCGGAAGTTGTAAGTCAGGTGGCATTTCATGTGATTGGCAATGACACAACCATAACATTGGCGTCAGAAGCAGGGCAGATGGAATTAAATGCATTTGAACCTGTAGTGTTTTATAGTATATTTGAATCATTAGATACATTGAAAGAAGCGGTTGGAACTTTAACTAAAAATTGTGTTTCAGGAATTACAGCGAACGAGGAGCGTTGTAGAAGACTGGTGAATGCAAGTGTTGGAATTTCGACAGCACTCTGTCCTTATCTTGGATATAAAGAGTCAGCTGATATAGCTAAAACAGCATTAAAAACAGGGAAAAGTGTACGTGAGGTAGTGCTGGAGCGTGGTCTGATAAGTGAAAGTAAATTGGAGGAAATATTGAATCCGGAAAATATGACAGAGGTACATTACGAACATAAAAAGGCGATGTAGGGAATATTGATAGAATTCTGAGGGACAGTCTGCTATAATTAAATATATTGTTTGATTATGGAGGACAGGTTTAATGGATGAAAGACTAAAAAGACAACTTGATTTTGCTTTGGAAATTGACAAAGAAAAAAATATTTTAAGGCAGACGCATCTGTCAGGGCATGGCAGAAGGGAGAATGACGCAGAGCATGCATGGCACATGGCGATTATGGCATATCTTTTTAAGGAGTATTCAAATGAACCGGTGGATATTTCAAAGGTAATGTTAATGTGTCTTATTCATGATATAGTGGAGATAGATGCCGGTGATACATATGCATATGATGATGCGGGATTGAAAACCCAGAAGGCAAGAGAGGATGCGGCTAAGGAAAGAATATTTTCACTGCTTCCTGATGAACAAAAAGAAGAGCTGGTTAAACTGTTTGATGAATTCGAGGAATACCAGACACCTGAATCAAAATTTGCACATGCTATGGATAATTTACAGCCTTTGATGCTTAACAACAGCAATGGCGGTGGTGACTGGAAAGAACATAAAGTCACGGCTGAACAGGTATATGGAAGGCAGGGTAAGACACAACTCGGTTCTGAGCGTACTTATAAATAATATGTGATATGATATAAAATATCACATATTAAATAATGTTGCCAAAATTTGAACGGCAAGTTTAAAATAATTAAAATTTATGATAAGGA
>CACWRR010000071.1 GCA_902763335.1 uncultured Lachnospiraceae bacterium
TTGAGTTGAAAAAAAATCTTTTGGTGGATAAATCGCACCAAAAGATTTTTTATTTTCTCTATTTTGACTATATTATTCAGCCCCCGGCTGAACTGTTACGGCATGAGGAAGGAAAAAACAGATAGACCTTGACAACGTAAAATAAGTGTTGTATCATCGTAATATATATTAGTAAATGCAATGAAAGAGACTCTGTCGGGAGAGATTGACAGGAATATGGTGTCAGCGACTGAGAGCACCGTTCAAGGGAAGCCGATAAGGGAACACTCCGGAGCAGATATGTTGAATTATGGGATGATTAACTTATATGTAGGCATATACGATTAGCATACGTTACATGCGAGAGAGTAAGAGATTTTATTTCTTAAATGCGGGTGGTACCGCGGATTATTATAATGATGATTCGTCCCGGGATATTTTATAAGTATCCCGGGATTTTTTTGTGCAGACAACGGACAGAAGTCTTTGAATGCATGTAAAGCGGGATACCAAAGTAATTAAAATGAAATGGAGAGAAAAAATGGCAGAGAAAAACATTTACAGAGACGTGACATTAAATAACGTTAAAGAAGATGATATCGGAAAAGAAGTAAAGATAGCAGGATGGGTAGAGAATATCCGTGACCATGGTGGAGTATCTTTCATCGATTTGAGAGATATGTACGGTGTGGTACAGGTTGTATTAAGAGATACAGAACTGTTAAACGGTATCGTCAAAGAGGACTGTGTAGCTATAGAGGGTCTTGTTGAGAAGAGAGATGAGGAAACTTACAATCCAAAGATTCCTTCAGGAACTATTGAAGTTGAGGCACACAGTATAAAGGTTCTCGGAAAAATATATTCACAGCTTCCTTTTGAAATACAGACTTCTAAGGAAATCAGAGAGGATTTAAGACTTAAGTACAGATATCTTGACCTTAGAAACCAGAAGGTAAAAGATAACATGATATTCCGTTCAAATGTTATCAGCTTCTTAAGACAGAAGATGACAGACATGGGATTTATGGAGATACAGACACCTATACTCTGTGCATCATCACCGGAGGGAGCAAGAGATTATATCGTTCCTTCAAGAAAATATAAAGGAAAATTCTATGCTCTTCCACAGGCACCACAGCAGTATAAACAGCTTCTTATGGTATCAGGATTTGATAAATATTTCCAGATAGCACCATGTTTCAGAGATGAGGATGCAAGAGCAGACCGTTCTCCGGGAGAATTTTACCAGCTGGATTTTGAGATGAGTTTTGCTACCCAGGAGGATGTATTTGCCATAGGTGAGGAAGTACTTACAGCTACATTTGAGAAGTTTGCACCTGAAGGATTTGAGGTTACAAAAGCTCCGTATCCTATTATCAGTTACAAACAGGCTATGCTTGAGTTTGGTACAGACAAGCCTGACCTTAGAAATCCACTCAGAATAATTGATGTGACAGAGTTCTTCCAGAGATGTACATTTAAGCCGTTTCACAAAAAGACAGTAAGAGCCATAAAAGTACATGCAGATATGTCAAAGGGATTCCATGAGAAACTCCTTAAATTTGCACAGTCGATAGGAATGGGCGGTCTCGGATATCTTGAAGTGCTTGAGGACTTATCATATAAGGGACCGATTGACAAATTCATTCCTGATGACATGAAGAAGGAAATGCTTGAAATGGCAGGTCTTGAAGCAGGAGATACTATATTCTTCATAGCTGATAAGGAGCAGAAAGCAAATATTTATGCAGGACAGATAAGAACAGAGCTTGGAGAAAAACTTGACCTTATAGAAAAGAATGCATACAGATTCTGTTATATAAATGACTTCCCGATGTATGAGTACAATGAGGAAGAGAAGAAGATTGGATTTACACATAATCCGTTCTCTATGCCACAGGGTGGACTTGAGGCACTTAACACAAAGGACCCTTTAGATATACTTGCATATCAGTATGATATAGTATGTAATGGTGTTGAATTATCATCAGGAGCCGTAAGAAACCACGACATGGAAATCATGGTTAAGGCGTTTGAGATAGCAGGATATGATGAGGAAGTGTTGAAGAATAAATTCGGAGCATTATACAATGCATTCCAGTTTGGTGCACCACCACACGCAGGGATGGCACCGGGTGTAGACAGAATGATAATGCTTCTCAGAAATGAAGAAAACATCAGGGAAGTTATCCCATTCCCAATGAGCGGAACAGCACAGGATCTTATGTGCGGTGCTCCAAATGAGGTAACTGAACAGCAGTTAAGAGAAGTTCATATAAAGGTTCGCGACTAGTTTATTAATCGTAAAGGAAAGGAGCATATATGGCAAACGTAATATCAGATGAAACAATCGAGTATGTAGGCATACTTGCAAAACTTGAACTTAACGATGAGGAAAAAGAAAATGCCAAGAAAGACATGGAGAGCATGCTTGATTATATCGATAAGTTAAATGAGCTGGATACAACAGGTGTAGAGCCTATGAGTCATGTATTTCCGGTAAACAATGTGTTCCGTGAGGACGTTGTTACCAACGGCGATGACAGGGAAAATATTCTTAAGAATGCACCGGAAGAGCAGAACGGAATGTTTAATGTTCCAAAAACATTTGATTAAACAGACCGCAAAATGTGACTTCAAAGATGGAGGTAAGAATGAGTTTATTGGATTATACTGCAACACAGCTTGCAGAAAAAATAAAAAATCATGAAGTGTCTGTTCTGGATGCTGTTAATGCCGTTCTTGAACAGATTGACAGTAAGGAAGATACTTACAACTGCTATGTAACTGTGGACAGAGAGGGTGCATTGAAGAAAGCAGAAGAAGTTCAGAAAAAGATAGATTCAGGTGAGCTTACAGGACCGTTAGCAGGCGTGCCTGTAGCCATCAAGGATAACATGTGTACAGAGGGACTGCTTACAACATGTTCATCTAAGATTCTGGGAAATTTTGTTCCGACATATACTTCTGAGGCTGTAATCAACCTTGAAAAAGCAGGAGCAGTTATTATTGGAAAAACTAATATGGATGAATTTGCCATGGGTTCTACAACTGAGACATCAGCATACGGTCCTACAAAGAATCCGAGAAATCCGGAGCATGTACCGGGTGGATCGTCAGGCGGTTCGGCAGCAGCAGTTGCGGCAAATGAATGTTTTTATGCGCTGGGTTCTGATACTGGCGGTTCTATAAGACAGCCGGCAGGATACTGCGGTGTGGTAGGAATGAAACCGACATATTCCACAGTATCAAGATATGGTCTTATAGCATATGGTTCATCACTTGACCAGATTGGACCACTCTGTAAGGATGTAAAGGATTGTGCTACCATACTTGAAACAATAGCATCATATGATCCTAAGGATTCAACATCCGTTAAGAGGGATGATACAGACTTTACATCTGCACTTGTTGATGATGTAAAGGGAATGAAAATAGGTATTCCAAGGGATTATCTCGGTGAGGGACTTGACAGTGAAGTTAAGGATGCAATTCTTAAGGCAGCAGATGTACTTAAGAGTAAAGGTGCGATAGTAGAGGAATTTGATTTGGGACTGGTTGAGTATGCCATTCCTGCATACTATACGATTGCAGCAGCAGAGGCAAGTTCAAACCTTGAAAGATTTGACGGAATCAAATACGGATATCGTACAGAAGAGTATACAGACCTTCACAATATGTATAAAAAGACCCGTTCTGAGGGATTCGGACCGGAGGTAAAACGTAGAATAATGCTCGGTTCGTTTGTATTAAGTTCAGGATATTATGATGCATATTATCTTAAGGCTTTAAGGGTAAAGGCACTCATTAAGAAAGCATTTGATGATGCATTTGCAAAATATGATGTAATACTCGGACCGGTTGCGCCTACTACTGCACCTAAACTCGGTGAAAGTTTGTCTGATCCGATAAAGATGTATCTTGGAGATATTTATACTATATCAATAAATCTTGCAGGACTTCCGGGAATATGTCTTCCATGCGGAGTGGACAGCAAAGGACTTCCTATAGGATTACAGCTTATAGGTGACTGCTTCAAGGAAAAGAATATTATACAGACCGCATATGCTTATGAGCAGGCTCGCGGCGATATTATAAAGGAGGGTTAATGCCATGAGTAAAGAATATGAAACCGTCATAGGATTGGAAGTACATGTGGAATTAGCCACAAAAACAAAAATATTCTGTGGATGTTCCACAGCTTTTGGTGCCGAACCTAATGCTCATACCTGCCCGGTATGTACAGGTATGCCGGGAAGTCTCCCGGTACTCAACAAGCAGGTTGTTGAGTATGCCATGGCAGTGGGTATAGCAACGAACTGTGATATTACACAGTATTCAAAATTTGACAGAAAGAATTATTTTTATCCTGACAACCCACAGAACTATCAGATATCACAGCTATATCTTCCGATATGTCGAAACGGATATGTGGAGATAAATGGTGAAAATGGAAAGAAGAAAGTCGGAATACATGAGATTCATATGGAAGAGGATGCAGGAAAGCTCATTCACAGCGAGTGGGATGACTGCTCAATGGTAGATTATAACCGTTCAGGTGTTCCTCTCATTGAGATAGTATCTGAACCTGATATGCGTTCGGCAGATGAGGTTATAGCATATCTTGAGAAATTAAGACTTATTATCCAGTATCTTGGAGCGTCAGACTGTAAGCTGAATGAGGGTTCTATGAGAGCCGATGTCAATCTTTCTGTGAGAGAAGTCGGAGCAGAGAAGTTCGGTACAAGAACAGAGATGAAGAATCTTAACTCATTTAAGGCTATAGCAAGAGCCATAGAAAATGAGAGACAGCGTCAGATAGATCTTATAGAAGACGGTGAGGCTGTAGTACAGGAAACAAGAAGATGGGATGACAATAAGGAATATTCATATGCCATGCGTTCTAAAGAGGATGCACAGGATTACAGATATTTCCCTGAACCGGATCTTGTTCCTATAGTTATCAGCGATGAGTGGATAGAACAGGTAAAGGCAAGACAGCCTGAGCTGAGAGATGAGAAAATGACAAGATATGAGGCTGATTACAAGATTCCTGCATATGATGCGGATATCATCACTTCTTCAAAGAAAATGGCAGACATTTTTGAGGAGGCAGTTGCAGATGGTGCAAATCCAAAGAAGGTAAGTAATTATCTTATGGGTGAGACAATGAGACTCTTAAAAGATAAGTCGATGGACCCTGATGATATTACATTTTCACCTGCTAACCTTGCAGCACTTATCAAGCTGATAGATGCAGGAACCATCAACAGTTCCGTGGCTAAGGAAGTATTTGAGAAGATATTTGAAGAAGATATCGATCCTGAGAAATATGTTGAAGAGAACGGACTTAAGATGGACAACGACGAGGACGGACTTCGCGGAATAATAGAGCAGGTTGTGGCTGACAATCCACAGTCTGTACAGGATTACCACAATGGTAAGGAAAAAGCCATTGGTTTCCTTGTGGGTCAGACCATGAAGGCAACGAAGGGAAAAGCAAATCCTGGTATTATTAATAAGATACTGAAAGAGTTATTGTAGTTGATAAAAGAAGATGAAATATTAAAGAAGCGTATAAACGAGCTGGCTGTTAAATCCTACAATAACAGCCAGTTTGTTTTTACAGACTTCTTAAGTCCGTCGGAAATAAGCCTGATACTTGAAAATGAGCAGGAAATAGATTTTGTTCCACATTGTTTTTATGGTGGAAGTGAACAGTGTGAAAGAAAGATTTTAAAATTTGGTTCAGAAGAGGAATTTGGATATGATGAGGAATTCCCGATAAAATGCATTATGGTCGAACCGCTTATGAAAAAGTTTGCAGATAATCTGAATCACAGAGATTTTCTGGGTGCGATAATGAATCTGGGAATAGACAGAAGTGTGATAGGTGATATATTTATAAGGGACAAGGTCGGATATGTATTTTGTACTGATAAGATAGCTGATTATCTGATGGATAATCTGGATAAGATAAAGCATACAAATGTTAAATGCAAAATTGTGCAGAACTATACAGATGAGCTTAAACCTGAACTTAGGGATATGGAACTTATTGTGAGCTCGGTGAGAACGGATGGGATAATATCAAAGTTATACAATCTGTCAAGAAAACAGAGTATAGAATACTTTAGTGAACATAAGGTATTTATAAACGGAAGAGTTACCGAGAGCAACAGTAAGACATTAAAAAATGGGGATATTGTGTCTGTCAGAGGACATGGTAAGTTTATATTTAACGGAATAGCAAACGAAACAAAAAAGGGCAGACTGAAAATCTATATAAAATTATATATATAGCGTTTGATTTCCAAATAGAGCGATGCTATAATTTTATTAGTATAAATAACACTTAAGAAAGAGGTTGAAGAATGGACATAGACTTATGTTTAGCAAATGGAATTGATTATGAAGCGGGGGTTGCCCGCTTTATGGGAAGGGAAAAAGTATACGAGGCTCTTCTCATGGAATTTTTAAATGATGAAAGCTATGATAAATTAAAGAAAGCACTAAATGATAAAGATTGTAAGGCTGCATTTGATGTGGCACATACATTAAAGGGTGTGTGCGGCAGTCTGGCAATGACGGAGCTTGAGAGAGTTGTCTCTGAGGTAACAGAACAATTGAGGGCAGGCAGGATTGATAATGCAGCTTTGCTGATGGGTGAAGTTGATGAAAAATACAAAAAAGTACATAGTTTTTTAAGCAATATTGGCGAGGAGAAATAAAAGTGAAGAGAGTAATAACATATGGAACTTTTGATTTGCTTCATTATGGTCATATAAATCTTTTGAGACGCGCAAAGGCGCTGGGTGATTATCTGGTGGTTGTGTTGTCTACAGATGAATTTAACTGGAAGGAAAAGAATAAAAAATGTTATTTTTCATATGAAGAGAGAAAGATGCTTCTTGAGGCAATAAGGTATGTTGATCTGGTTATTCCGGAAGAGAACTGGGAACAGAAAAAGAGTGATATACACGAATACCATATTGATACATTCGTCATGGGAGATGACTGGGTAGGCAAATTTGATTATCTTGAGGATGAAGGCTGTAATGTTGTATATCTGCCACGAACACCGGAGATATCTACAACACAGATAAAAAATGATTTGAATAAGTGATAGTAGCGATAAATCGCTCCGGAACGGAGGTAGTATGATTTCAGATGTGTTAGAGAATATGGATAAGATGAAAATAAAGGCAATGTTTGAAGAACAGTCAAAGGCTGTGGAGAGTCAGATGGAGGTTATAGAGAGTCAGAAGGCTGCCATAACTGCACAGAAAGAGGCTATAGAAAAGCAGAGTCAGGCTATAGAGAAACAAAACCAGAC
>CACWRR010000072.1 GCA_902763335.1 uncultured Lachnospiraceae bacterium
ACCAAGTGCTACTCCTAAAAACAAACAATAATGATATTGGCTGGTATCTACATACCATGCAGGGATATTTGGAGAAGTTACTTCCACCCCTTGTCTTTGCAATAGTAAGTTCCAGTCAGAGAGATGGGGCAACTGGAATTTAGTTTTCCAATTGACCTTCTATAAAGATAAAGTCTCAGAAACAAAATACCAGTTTCCCTTTATTTTCTTCACATATATTCTACCGTCATATATTTCATCAGGTCTTGAAATATACTCAGGTTTACTTCCATCAACAGAATAAACAAGAGATACATTAAAAGCCATAGGAATAAAAGAAACGTAGTTTTCATAAACATCTATCTGATTAAAACTTTGCTTACGTATACAAAATGTTTTATTTATAACACTTACAGCGTTAATTTCCTCTTTATCCATATCTATATATTCTTTATTATTTTTTTCACCTGATATTCTGTATATTTTATTTTCATCACTAAATAAATATACATTTACACTTCCATTATTGTTTTTTTCATAATCTTTATAACACAATTTAGCTATTTGCTCATATTCCTTCTCATTATCAAATAAAATACATTCATCAAAGGAGTATACCGGTCTACTTACTATATATAAAAATAAACTTACAAATATTGTAATTATTATTCCAACCACTACTATAATTTTTTTATTTTTTTTCATTTTAAACTCCAATACATTTAATTTAATGAAGGAGCTATGCGTTATGCAATAGTTCCTAATTGTTTTCTATAAATTATATCACAAATAAATTGTAAATGTAGTTGGTTTTTGTAGTCTCTCTCAGATTTCGCTTAGATTTTATATATCGGTCAAACAACATATTCATTGTTGTTTTTTCTGCTGTATATAAATCCAGCCCATCTAATTGATTCTTGGTAAGTTCATCTTCCTTTATCCGCAAATCACGAAGATTACTTGCATATATCGTTCTTCTCTGTCCTAATGGATCAGTATAGGAATATGCATACCTTCCATCCTGCGAACGCTGAAACTCACCTTTTCTTAGAGCATGTCCCTTGTTGTCACGTCTTGACTTTGCCATCTTTAATCCTCCCTTACATACAATAAGGAAAGACTTTACATTACTTATCGGATATAATATCCTCAAGTCTCTTCAGGATGACCTTTGTCATTGTCGTATTGTACTTTGAAGCGTATGCTTTAAGCCTTTCATATTCCGCCTTCGTCAGCCTGAGATTAACTCTTTCCTCTCTGGCTTCTTTGACCGGCGGTCTTCCCATCCTAGCCATCGCATCACTCCTTACAAAAATCCATTATACTTTACGGTGCCTATTTAGTCAACCCTGTTTGCAAAATCTTTCCTTCTTTTTTATTCTCGATATAGTTCCAGATACTCATCAAGTATCTCTGTATTAACCAGTATCAACTGATTTAATTTATATGTGGCATGAGCTTCCTTTGCTATCTCCTGAAACTTACTCAGCCCCATACCGTACATCTCTGCTCCTTCTTTGTATCTCACAAATTTTCTTGGCAACTGCTTCTGGTTACCTTTATTATTTGCCACTTCATTCATTTCACCACCGCCTCTAAATCGAGTTGACGGATAATTGCTCTTTCAATCTTTACAAGCAGCCCCTTATCCGTAACCCTCGCAATCTTCCTTCTGACCTGCTTTCTATCTATAGTTGTAAGCTGCTCCACAAGGCATACGCCGGATGCGGTAAAATCCTCACAGTCAAGACAATCCACAAATACATGATAGGGCTTGTCCACATACTTTAGCTTCTTGGTTAGCGGGAGCACCTGCATTACCGGAGAATGTCTGTTGTACTCCGTATTGCTGATAACTATCGCCGGGCGGAAATCCCCTATGGTACTGCGCTCAAAATCAAGTCCAAAGTCCACAAGTACAATATCCATTCTTTCATAAGATGCCCTGTTTATAGTATCTTCCGTTTTTATATAATCATTTCTGACCGAGTAATCCGGTCTTCTTATCTTTCTTTCAATCATTTCTATAATCCTCCGTTTTATCCGTAATATTATCCTTCTACCATTTCCTTTATTGCTTCAATCGCTTCGGTCTCCGTAGGATATTCGCCAATTATATTATTGTTACTGTCATATACAGTCGTTCCATTTTCGTGTATGATGTAATCCACATTTTCATAAGTCAGCCTGTGATCATAAAAATCGTCAAAACATCTGTTTACAATATCCCCATCAGCCATCTCTTCTTTCCACCTGTTCCCACATGGAATCAAGCAGCTCGACATGGATAGAATCATTTTTCACACGCCCTATACGCTTAATAATCTGGTGTTTTCTGACCTTCTGAATATTAACTGCCTGAGCATACTCTGAATATCTGAGTCCGGGACAGTCAATCGGTCTTATCTCAACATCATATGCATAACTGTCTCTTGATTTATCACGAAACATAGGTACTACCATTACTGCGCCAACTGCCTTATCGCCTGCATTGTTACTCAGTACATATGCCGGTCTCTTACCGTAAAGGTTCCTGCTTCCTTCACTTCTGCTACCAAAATTTACCAATATAACATCACCCTGCTTTAAGGTGCTGCATACAAAGTAATTATTTGTACCAAAATGTCCTTTTCTACTGCTCATTTTAGGTGTTCTCCTTCCTTCTTTGTTATGTCGAACCCCTGCTTTGTTCGACGATTTAATAATATAATATCGACCTCATAATTCGTCGCCCTGCAAAGATGTACTTATAAATGCTTGTCTACTTTGCAGGGTGACATGCATCAGGAGAAAAATACCCTAAGAATATCAAGAGCCTTATGTACTGCGGCAGCATCCTTTCCCTTACAGAGTGTCACAATCTCCTGAACTGCTTTTTCGTTATCAGTATCATCTGCTTCCACATATGCTGATGTCTCTTCATCTTCCCTCTTTCCAAAGAACAGATAATCAAGGGATACATCAAGCACCTGCGCTATCTCGTATAAATATTCAGTTTTGCAGGGAACCTTTCCGTTCTCTATCCGGTACATCTGGTTCTTACCAATAGCGAACTGCAGAGCAAGCTCAATCTGCTTAATACCTTTCTTCTCTCTCGCCTCCCTGATTCTGTTTCCCATAGCCTCAAGCTCTTTATCTCCGAGCATGGTTACATTTTTTTTGTTCAATAGTTAAATTATCTGCTGTTTTCATAACAGCCTCCTTTCCGGCATATTTGCCAAAAAGGATTAGGGATGATCAGTCCCATATTTGCCGACAAATGCGTGCTTTCACGCAATCCTTAATAATAATTTACAGAGGAACATCCTTGTTCGCTCAAGCGTTGATCCGAAGAAAAACTCTTGTATCATTCCCTCCGGGTAAACGATTCAGAGAACAAAAAAAAGCACCAGTCACAAGGAAAATCCGGTATTCTTATACCGAACTGTTCCCCTGTGTCTCTGGTGCTTAGTATCCGTCCTATAGACATATGGATACCGCCCTTACAGGTGGTGCCCTAATTCACTTTTCATTGTCACGAACCGTGGCTGCCTCTTACTTACAGCCACACCGACCAAAACTTATAGTCTCACTACATTATTCTCTGCCTGCATTCGGAGAATACCCTCCGTGTATTTCATAAGCCTCAGAACTCTCTTACATCTGCACGGTGGCAGAGTAATCTGTTCTAATATCCGCTTATTGTCATCATGGGTCAGATCATAACCTAATAGAAACTGATTACAGCGTTTACACCGAATCGTAATATCCGCTGTATGCTCGCCTTTTTTCTCAACCTGATACGCCTTGTTATTATCAACCTCTCCTACTACTTCATAATCCAATGCTCTCTTTCCAATATTATTATTCAATTTAATCTCACCTTTCGCTTCACAAATCATGTTTCGTTTGTGGCTTGCACGAAGCTTATGCTTCAAGGGAAAGGGAAAGTCACCCCGCAAGTCAGTTCATTCCTTGTGTCCGAGTTCCGACGCACTTTCGGGAGTAGTGCCGGACACATGCGCTGTATGATACATATATAGGGTTAATGTATATGTACCTTTTCTTATATCCAGTCCATACATCCCACATATGCCGCCTCATTCTATCTACACACCTGCGATACAACCAAGCACTACGGCATAAAACAAAAAACACCTGCCATATAACTACTAAACATGGGAATATATGTTTGACTGTACAGCTATTATAAATCATCATTATGAATATTTCAAGTAGCATTTTGCTTTTATAATTATTCATATTGAATATTTTTTGACCAAAAAGCCTTGTTTTCTTATATTTCTTATAGTATAATAATCCATAGTAGCTATAAAATATTTTTCGATATTCAATATGAATATCATTTTAGAAATGAGGACAGCCTATGAATAACTTAAATGAATACTTGCAGGAACTGCGTAATAAAAGCCACCTGTCACAGGTAGATGTGGCAAATGGATTTAAGAAAAGAGGATACAATGTCACTAATCAGATGATCTATAACTGGGAATCCGGCAGAATCCGAATATCCGGCGAGTTACTTCTTGTATTCTGTGATATTTTGAAAATTCAGGATATAAGAGCTGCATTTGATATGAAAGAAGTCCCTTCTCTCCTGTCAGAGCTTGATGATAAGGGTGTTAAGATGGTATCTGACTATGCAGACCTGATAAGAGCCAGCGGACTATATAAGAAAAAAGTTGCAGATGTACTTCCTTTTGAGCCACGGATAAGAACTATGAGATTATTCCGCCTCCCGGTTTCAGCAGGTACCGGGGAATACATGGACAGCGATGCATATGATGAAATCGAAGTAGGTGATGAGGTTCCGGAGAATGCAGATTTTGGTGTTACTATATCCGGTGACAGTATGGAACCGCAGTTTATCAACGGGCAGACCGTATGGGTTCATGCCCAGAACACCTTAGAGCCGGGAGAGATAGGTATCTTCTTCCACAATGGGGAAGGTTTTATCAAAAAGCTCGGTAACGATGGAGAACACCCCCTGCTCATATCATTAAACCACAGAAAGTATGAGCCAAGGATTATCCGTGAAAGTGACGAATTCCTTGTGTTTGGTAAAGTTGTGGGATAAATTCAGAATATATATGCCATTTTCATGCCCTTTACACTAAAGGGCATGTTTTTTTAGGTGACTATTTTTATTTCTTCTCCTTTAACTGGAGATACGAAAGATAAGCGAGTATCCCATCAAACACTTCCTCAATGTCATCATCGAGCCAGCGTTTATCACTTTTATCAACTCTGAACTTGTATGCAGAATCTTTAAAAACCTTTTCAATTCTTCTTACAACACCACTCATATCATTTTCACGCATTCCCGGATCATCAAAGATAAATACATGAAAGCAATTAAGCAGATTATCTTCATTCAACTTTCCACATTGATAATACATATCATATACATCTTTGTACCTTGTGCTGAATGAACCAAATTTTAATAGAGACCTTAACTTTTCTGAAAACATCTGCTCTCTTGAATTAATAAGCAGCGATGCTCCTTCATCGTCAAATGCAATATCAAAGCAGTATTCTTCCTGCTTAACGTCAAAATGTTTATGTACGCCAAGATCTATCTTACTCTCTATAGTGTTACCAAACTCATCCTTAATATGTATGAATACTCTCTTGCCATTATAATCCTGCTGGCTTAGCTCCACTATATCTCCAACCCTCGTGATAGAAATACCATCAAGAGTATTCAGTTTTTCAATAAACATATCTATGGATTCGTCAGCCAGAGAGTATCTTATAAAATCAATATCCATATCTTGAGTTGCACGACGAACCTCATTGGTTATACTTCTCATGACAACTCCACCCTTGATCGTAGCACTCCGTGATAAAGGACTTAAGGAAAGTGCCTTAAGAACGATGTCCTGACACACACGAGCCTCAGCATCATCCGGTTCATACCCTATCTTTTTCATATCTTCAGTAAGGTCACGCAGGTTCATCAAAACACCTCCATCTGCAATGCTTCCATAACCATTTTTGTCTTAGGCAATTGCTCAGCATATTCCTGTATTGCCTGAATATCCAGCTGATACACAAGTTTTCTGTAGTTACCGATAATCTCTTTATAATAATCAAACGGAAGATCATTCTTATGTCTTATCAGTTCTACAAGGAGTCGCTCTCTATTAAATATCCTGATACGAGAACCATTATATACCTTTTTCTCCATTCCAAGATCCAGACTGTCATTATTATCATAGTACTGAACAACACACTTATCTTTTATCTTGGTTGAATCTTTATCTGTTATCAGATAATACTTCTTAGGAATCGTATCCGTCAATCCCTGATAATAAAACGCACTGTTCATTGTAAAAACAGAATACGGATATTTCTTACCTATTACTTCAAGTTCTCTTTCAGCCTCTCCGTCAGAATATACATCTCTCGCTATCTTCACAAGTCTGCCGGACGATATAGCTTTACGAATAGAATAGTCTGTATGATATTTTTCCTTACATTCTTTATATGAATATAGCATAATATCACCTTCTTTTAAATAATATCCGTATTTTTTATTATTTTACGGATTTTATATAAATTGTAACAGTGTTTTTAAAGATTTTCAACCCTCATTTTCAATAAAATCCGTAATTTTGGTATTTTTACGGATTTTACCATTTCGGCATTTTCTGTTATTTTTGCCGTTTTGGTTAGCTTGCATAATACTTTTATAATACTATCAACACCTACTACTCTCCCCATATATACGCCGGGTCCACAAAATTCTTCTCATTTATCTTATCAAAATCAGCTCTTGTTATCTCATTGATCTGATAATATCTCGGCTTGGGATTACCGAATCCGGTTGTTACAAGGTACACCTTACCATCTGCCCGTACCACTGTCTGACCATGTGAATCAAAGTCCGGACATGCTGCCGCCTTTAGTCCAAGCTCTCGGCAGAATATCATCACCGCATGTCTGCTTGCCTGACAGTCACCACTACCGGTTACAAGATATTCTGCCCAAGAAGGCTGTGCCACCCGGTATTCATAAAACGCACTAAGATACCAAGCCACTTTCTCCATCTTCTCATACTCTGTCATCTTATCGGTAATATATGTTTTCTTGAAGTCAGAAATAGTATTTCTGATAAAAATATTAACATCATCAT
>CACWRR010000073.1:0-1524 GCA_902763335.1 uncultured Lachnospiraceae bacterium
AAAAAATAGGTAGCTTTTGCGGCTACCTATTTTTTATATCCGATGTTTATTTTGTAATCTTTATTTTAGCTGTGTTGCTCCAGTCACCATATACTTTCTTTCCTGTAGAATCATTTCTATATGCTCTTGCACGTACATAGTAGGATTTCTTAAGCTTTAATCCTTTTACTGTGTATGAACGTGAAGAAGTTGTAACGGATTTGGCACCGTTCATGTTTGATTTTAATGAATACTGAATCTGATATCCGTCAGCTTTGCTTACCTTTGTAAGTTTTATGGTCATGGCTTTACCTGACTTGTTGGCAAGTGATGGTTTTGCTGCTCTGGCAAGAGCTATCTTTGTCCAATGGGCATAGAGTGTTGAGTTGACTCTTGTTGTTATAAGAGTGTCAGATTTTATCTTTTTGCCACCATTGGCTTTTGTATACCATCCTGCAAATATGTATCCTTTTCTTGTAGGAGCAGGAAGATTTCCGTAATATGTTTCTGACAATACATTTTTCTTTGTCGGTGATACCTTGCCGCCAGTAGGATTAAGTGTCAGAACGGATTTGTACTGTATGTAACTTAAGGTTGTATAAGCCGGAGTGTTTATACAGTAAGTTTCAGCCGTAGAACCACGGTTTGCTTTTATGGAAGCATTATATCCAAAGGCCTCTTTGCCTATTACGACATCCATTGATTTTACCGTTGCAGAAACTTTTGTTCCCGAAAAGGCATTAGCTTTTATAATGGCTATGTGTTCCGGAATGGTTACATTAATGGAGCTGATATTGGCAAAAGCATTGCTTTCAATAGATGAAATATTATCAGGTATATTAATATTAGTCAGTGATGTGAAAGTGAAAGCACTGTCACCGATAGTTAAAAGACCTTCGTGCAGTTTACATGTTTTCAGACCTGACATACTAAAAGCTGAATTACCTATTGTGGCAACACTTGAAGGAATGTCTATGTCGGTGAGCTGATCATTATCATAAAATGCACCTATACCTATGGATTCAACAGTGTCTCCTATGTCTACACTCTGGAGATTCGACAATCCATAACGATCGTTAAGACCACCGGCGTTAGAATTGTAGCTTGCCGTAAATGAATAATCACCTATGGATGTGACTCCGTCTTCAATGGTTACAGTGTAAATGCCATTTGCAATTGATCCGAAATAATTCATGGTTTCATTGCTCCACATATCTCCTGTTCCTGATATGGTGAGGTGTCCTACAGTATCGAGTGTAGCATATACATTGTCTCCACACTGTATGGAAGTGTCATCAGCACTTGCAGTACAAGGCTGTGCGGCAGCGATAAAAACTGTTGATGCAAAAGCCATCGCTGCAACGGTAAATTTCTTAAGATTTTTCATAAGTCAAATACCCTTATCCTTTCTTTTTTAAATAATAGGATTCAGGTGTCAAAAGGGTGCTACGCACCAGCCAAGCACAATAGGGGCTTTTGACACCTGAATCATAATAACAGATAATTGTAAAAATCGGTTACATGTACTATGTATTGTACAATATT
>CACWRR010000073.1:1587-8345 GCA_902763335.1 uncultured Lachnospiraceae bacterium
TAGATAATTTAATGCTGGATTTTCAGAGCGGGAAAGAGAGGAAAACATGTCAAAACAACATTGGAAAGCAGGCAATATGGTGTACCCTGTGCCGGCAGTCATGGTGAGCTGTCAGGCACAGGGACAGAAGCCGAATATTATAACTGTGGCATGGTGTGGAACTATATGTACCTCACCGGCTATGCTGTATATATCTGTCAGACCGGATAGATATTCGTATGACATAATAAAATCTACGGGAGAATTTGTGGTGAATCTTGTCACAAAAGATCTTACATATGCGACGGATTATTGTGGTGTAAAGTCAGGAAGAGACGTTGACAAATTTGCGGAGATGAATCTCACACCATTAAAATCACAGTTTGTTGCAGCACCGGGTATAGATGAGAGTCCGGTGAACATAGAATGTAAAGTAAAGGATGTATTGGAACTTGGTTCGCATCATATGTTTATCGCAGAAGTTATGGGGGTAACGGTAGATGAAAAATATATGAGTGAGACCGGAAAATTTGAATTAAACAGCACGGGACTTGTAGCTTATTCTCACGGAGAGTATTTTCAGCTTGGCGAAAAGAGAGGAAGTTTTGGATATTCTGTGAGAAAGAAAAAGTAAATTCTGCAAAACGTCTGCGGAAAGGAGTAAGGTATGAAGATTAGTTCTGTAATAATTGAAAATTTTAAATCTATCCGACACATGGAGATTAATGATATTGATAATGCATTTATTCTGGTCGGAAAGAATAATACGGGAAAGACGGCTGTGCTTGATGCGATACGTGCGGTTGCAGGTGACTATGTGATAGAACCGGAAAATTTTAATGTAAAGGGACAGAATGTAGAGATAACGGTAACTCTTGATATAGACGATGAAGATTTGTATCTTATGAATCAGAGCGGGGTGGTGTCAAAATATAAAAGATATGAACTGTGGTACAAAGATTTTACTTCAAAATTGCCGTCATATCAGGATGGAAAGCTAAAATTTACATATATTGTAAATAAGGATGGAAAGGCACGTTACAATGACGGTTTCCGAAAAAACAACATATATATACCGCAGGTATTTCCTAAGGTGTATTATATAGACAATCAGAGGGACATCACGGACTTTGAGGATGGTCTTTTGAGAATACAGGGAAATGATGAGCTTAATAACCTTAAGCAGCATATATGTATGTTTGACAAGACGAGGAAATGCAATAACTGTTTTGACTGTATCGGTGTCATAAATAAGAAAAGTCCTGAAGAACTGACAATTACAGAGACATCAAAGCTGATGGAATATAAGATTTACAATATCAAGCTTGATAAGTTTGCAGAAACGGTAAATCAGAGTTTCCGCAAAAATGGTGCATATTCGCAGTCAATCAAATACGAGGTGCACTATGATGCGAAGGATTCTTTCAGGATGCAAACGATGGTATATAATGAGGACCGAGATGTGGAATGTGAGATAAACAGCATGAGTGCCGGTTTAAAGAGTATATATCTGCTATCGCTTATCGAGACCTACATACAGGAAAATAATAAAATATCGAACATTGTCATGATAGAAGATCCGGAGAGCTATCTGCATCCACAGCTTCAAAAATCAGCCAGTGAGATTTTGTATCGTCTGTCGAAGAAAAATCAGGTGATATTTTCTACACACTCACCAAATATGCTGTTTAATTTTTCGTCAAAACAGATTAAACAGGTAGTGCTTGATGAGGAATATTATACTGTTGTAAATGAAGATACGGATATAGATGAGATACTTGATGATCTGGGATATACGGCAAATGATCTGATGAACGTCAGCTTTGTGTTTATAGTTGAGGGAAAGCAGGACAGCAACAGACTGCCTATGCTCCTTGAAAAATATTACTCGGAAATATACGATGAAGAGGGAATGTTGCAGCGAATATCCATAATTCCGACAAATAGCTGTACCAATATTAAGACATACGCAAACCTTAAGTATATAAATAAACTTTATCTCAAAGACCAGTTTCTGATGATAAGGGATAGTGACGGTAAGAATCCGAAACATCTTGTGAAACAGCTTTGCAGTTATTATGGTCAGAGGGCGAAGGAAGATGTGGAGAATATACCGAGGGTTACACCGAAGAATGTATTGGTACTCAGATATTATTCGTTTGAAAATTATTTTCTTGACCCGAAGATAATGGCACAGATAGGTGTTGTAAAATCAGAAGAAGATTTTTACAATATTTTATGGAAAAAATATAAGGATTATCTGTACAAACTGCCAAGCATGAAACGTATGTGCAGGATAAAAAATGTCAGGATAAGCCGCAAGGAAGACTTAAAGGCAAATATGGAAAATATCAGAATATTTGTGCGTGGACATAACCTGTATGATATATTCTATGGAAGATACAGAAATGATGCCGAGACGGAAATTCTGAAAAAATATATAGATGTCGCACCAAGGGAAAACTTTGCCAATATACTTGATGCCATAGATTCGTTTGTATATTTTGAAAACAGAAAGAAAAAAGGCGAAAATGAAGAGACTGAAAGTTACAGGACAGGAAAGGAAGAACACCGATGAACTGGGAAAAAGGAAATAACATTATACTGATAGGCATGCCGGGAGTCGGCAAAAGTACAATAGGGGTAATATTAGCAAAGATAATGGGATACAGATTCGTGGATGCGGATATAGTCATTCAGGAGCAGGAAGGAAGACTGCTTAAAGATATCATTGCACAGGAAGGTGTGGATGGATTCATTAAAATAGAGGACAGGGTAAACCGTAATCTGAATATGAAAAAAGCGGTCATTGCTACAGGCGGTAGTGCCGTGTACGGTAAAAATTCCATGGAGAATTATAAAGAGACATCTACTATAGTATATCTTAAGCTGGATTATGAGACACTTGATGACAGACTCAGTGATATAAAGGGAAGAGGAGTTGTATTAAGGGATGGCCAGACGTTAAAAGATATATATGATGAGAGAACAAAGTTGTATGAGAAATATGCAGATATCGTTATCGATGAGGGCAGTCTTGATGTGGAAAAGACAGTGGAGAGACTTCTTGAGGAATTGGAATCATAGCAGACACTGTTTGCGGAGCTGCAACTGACAGGTGCTTGCGAATAATACGGTGTTATGCTATAAAAATTATAACAAAATTGTCTGTGGACGGTTTGTTGTAAATAAAAGACCAAAAGGAAAGGATGAAAAGTATGAGAAAGTTAGGGAAAATGATTGCTGCAACAGTGTTTGCAGTGACGATGACAGTAGGAATGGCATTTATGACATTTGCTGCTACAAATGAAAAGAATGCGGAGTACACAAAGGTAAACGTGGCACAGGTGGAGGATATTACAGATTTACTTAATGTATCTGATTCCGGTGCGGTAAATAAGTTGGAGAATATTGACGGAGAAGGGTTGTACAGCTATTATTACACATTTAAGCTGAGCAAGGCCTCATATGTAGATATTAAATCATATGCGAAACTTGTAAATTATAATTTTCAGGCCGATATGATGTTATATCTTGGAACAGACAAAACATTTGCGGCAAGTCCGGTTATTGAATCATGGATGGATGGTGATGGCAAGGAATATAAGACTATGCTCGAAGCGGGTACATATTATATTAAGATATGCTGTGACATTCATAAAGATGCGGGATTTACCAATGAGAAGACTGTGAATTTTGCCATATATACACAGCCGATTAACAGAAGTGGTGCAAAGGGAAGCACGATGAAGACAGCGATGACTATTAAAAATACCACGATAGGATGTGTTACAAGTACATCAAAAAATCAGTGGTTTAAAATAAATGCACCTCAGAAAAGTGATGTTACATTAAGGTCAGTTATAACTGCTCCGACACAGTGGAATGAAGGAAGAGCTAATGTGTGTGCATATGATAAAAATGGTGCGATGATATCTTCAAAGGTGAGTATGGCAACCAATTCAAATAATTCGGCAACGATTACGCTTAAGGGTGTAAAAGGTACGGTATATGTATGTGTGGCAGCAGAATCAGGAGTGTTTAATGTATCACAGACAGCAGTTGTCAAAGATAAGTATAAACCGTCTGCACCGTCTGTATCACCGTGTAAGAAAGGTGCCAAAGTCGTTTCGGGAAAGGGCGAGGCAAATGCAAATGTAATCGTTAAATGTAATGGAAAGACTTATAAAGGTAAGGTCGACAAGAAGGGTAAATTTAAAGTAAATGTTGCAGCACTTAAAGCAGGCAGCAAAGTTGTTGTGTCTCTCAAGGATGCAGCAGGAAATACTTCAGCAGCAAAGACTGTTGTTGTCAGGTGATTCTCAAAATAAAAAACTTGACACTATTGAAAAGCGGCAGTAAGATATCTCTATAGATTTTTACGTTTGCAAGAAATAGATAAATAGGTTTCTTACAAGCAATGCAGACGAAAGGAAGAATGAGACATGGGAAAAAAGAATATTGATTGGGCAAATATCGGCTTTGGATATCAAAAGACTGATAAAAGGTATGTATCTAACTACAAAAACGGAGCATGGGATGAAGGAACACTGACAAGTGATGATACTATCACTATAAGTGAATGTGCCGGAGTTTTGCAGTATGCACAGACAGTATTTGAAGGACTTAAAGCATATACTACAGAGAAAGGACAGATTGTTATATTCCGTCCTGACTTAAATGCAGAACGTCTTGAATCGTCAGCTAGCAGACTTGAGATGCCTGTATTTCCAAAGGAAAGATTTATAGATGCAGTTGTAAAGACAGTAGAGGCAAATGAGGCATATGTTCCACCTTATGGATCAGGTGCAACATTGTACATACGTCCTTACATGTTCGGAAGTTCACCGGTTATCGGTGTAAAACCGGCTCAGGAGTATCAGTTCAGAGTATTTACAACTCCTGTAGGACCATACTTTAAAGGTGGCGCAAAACCTATTACTATCAAGGTTAGTGACTTTGACAGAGCAGCACCTCACGGAACAGGTCATATCAAAGCAGGACTTAACTATGCAATGAGTCTTCATGCAATTGTTACAGCTCATGAAGAAGGATTCGATGAGAATATGTATCTTGATGCAGCTACAAGAACAAAGGTAGAGGAAACAGGTGGAGCTAACTTTATATTTGTAACAAAGGATAACAAGGTTGTTACACCTAAGTCTAACAGTATACTTCCATCTATAACACGTCGTTCATTGATGACAGTGGCAAAAGATTATCTTGGACTTGAAGTTGAGGAAAGAGAAGTAACATTAGAAGAAGTTAAAGATTTTGCAGAATGTGGTCTTTGCGGTACAGCAGCAGTTATATCACCTGTTGGAAGAATCAACGACCATGGCAAGGAGATTAACTTCCCAAGCGGAATGGAAGAAATGGGACCTGTCACAAAGAAACTGTATGAAACACTTACAGGTATTCAGATGGGTAGAATAGAAGCTCCTGAAGGATGGATTAAAGTTATTAAATAAGTGATAATATAGATATAGCCCGGGAAATATATCAGTTTATTTTCCGGGCTATGTTTTTAATGTTAATATTTAAAATTGTTTTTAGTTGTGAAATTGTTCAGTTTTAATCAGGCTTGTGCAAACGTGTGAGCGTTGCAGCCTATAAATTTGCACAATATTAAGCGTATACCACAATTACTACGCAACATAAAAATATAAACAATAATTTGTCAGTGTTTTGTCTTACTTTATGTGCTATTATAAAGAAAAAGAAACGAGGAGAAAAAAGATGAAAAAAAGAATAGTAGCGGTATTATGCATAGGTATGATAAGTGCAACAATGGTTATGGCAGGATGTTCATCAAATGAACAGGAAAAAGAAACAACTAAAAAGACAGAGACTGTAAAAACTACAGATACTGAAGAGAAGACAGAAACTGTAAAAAGTGAAGAAGATAAAAATAATAAGTCATCAGAAAATGCTGCATCAGACAATAAGTCAACAGAAGAATCTGAGCCAAGCAAGGCTGAAGAAGTTTCTGATAAAACAGCAGAAGAGAGCCGGGAAGTTGTAACACAGAATCAGGCAAGTGATATAGTGGGTGAATGGACGGTTGACTGGGATATGACAAATGCGAATAATACAAATCCGGTCAGTACAGAGTTTGGCTCAGGAATAAGTCAGGGCGATAATATTACATTTAATGCTGATGGAACTTTTTCATGGTATTTGGGCATAGGAAATGGTGGAAAAGGAACTTATGCAGAGGATAATGGCCAAATATCTGTAAGCTATACAAAAGACATAGATAATAGCCAGAAAGATATGAATATGACTATTTCAGATGGTGAGATAGTTATGAATATATGGGGAGACGATTCGTATTTTGTTTATTGGAAGAGAAAGTAGATAAAATTTTATGTGTTTAAAAGACATAATATTTCTATGAACAGGAATCAGAGAGATATTGTGTCTTTTTGCATATGTTTAAGGAAAATGGAGATAAATTTAGGGCAGCGGAAATGTGTGGAGAATATAAGGCAAAAATACGGACATATTACGCTGAGGGGCAAGACATATGCAAAGCTGAGGTATGAACAGAATCATCTGTGTAACCGGTATGAAATGAGAAGCGAGCCTATTGACAGTGACAATGCAGACAATGCATTTAAATATTATAAGGATATGAATTTTATAGGAAATATTGTATATTTAAACGAAGAGCCATATGCGGCTGCCATAGGTGGGGAGATTACGAAAGATACGTTTGGAATTCAGGTTGCAAAAATGAAAATGCCGGTAGGTAGGATGAATGAGGTTTGGAGAGC
>CACWRR010000074.1 GCA_902763335.1 uncultured Lachnospiraceae bacterium
CAGTCTTTTATTATTGTCTCATCCTCACCCGTACCTTCATCCGGCTTTGCACTCGGGTTTGCACTCGGATTCGCACTTGGATTCGCACTTGGGCTTGCGTCCTCACCATCACTGCCACTTCCGGCTTCTACATTATCTCCTGCTCTTACAAGCACTCTTTTCACGACATTATCTGTGAATATGGTCACGAACATTATGACTATTACCATCAGAAATGCCAATGCACGTTTCAAACTCTTAGAATGTATCATACTTCATCTCTCCTTTGCCTTTTTATATAACCTCATCGGTGTGAATATTTATCTCTTTTCTTGTTATCAGGAATTTTCCTATTTTCACATCTGATACTGCACTATTTAATACTGTTGTTTCTTCAGGACTGAGCACCGTTGTTCCTTCCGGCTGAAGTACGGTTGTCTCATTTGTTCCCATATCTGATGCATTATTGCTCATACCTGACGCTGCATTTCCTGATACTGTGCTGACTTCTTCAGTCTTCTGCAATTCGTCAGATTCTGTCAGTGAACCACTGCCATTGTATAAAGAATTTGCTGAACTGTTTCTCGATAATCTTCCGGTCTGAAAGCTCTCATCCTGTATTTTCTTGATGTCACGTCTTGCAGCCCTTCCGGTTCTTATCATGAATACTCTTCTTATATCGAATAGGAAGAAAAGCAATACCGAAATCAGGAAGAATACTATAGTCAGTGCTAAAAATACATAAAATAGCGTATTTAATGTTGATAAACTCATTTTATTCCTCCTTTGAACCTGATTTTGATGATGACTGCTTTATGCTTTTCTGCATTTGCTCGATATCGGCTGTTATCGTATCTATATCTGAATCGATATCTATATCTCTTGATAACATTCTCGTCTTCTTTTCAGCATCTTTTATTTCTTCGAGTCTTCCCTTCACATCTTCCAGCTTATCTATTATTTCAGAATAATCTATACCAGCTGCATTTATCTGATTCTGATATCTTACTGTTGTCTGATAAAATTCTTCATATATCTTAACCGCTGTCATTCTGTCCTGATTTATATCATAATCAATGTCTACGAGGGTATTTATGTCATCCCAGTACTGTGAGTACGATATCTCTGTCGTACCGTCTTTTCGTATGGTATCATTACCTAACTTTCCGTAATACTTACATATGCTGTTCAATGCATTTGCCGCCTTGCTCTCGCTGTCATTCAATGTATTCTTTCCATTATCATATGCATTGCTAAAATATTCTCCCGCTGCCGATCTTCCGACCTCAGGTGATTCATAATAATAGAAATACATTCTTCCTATCGAAAACATCAGCTCATAATATCCTTTTTTATTTATTCCCTTTAATGCCTCCATACGGCTCTTGGTGAACTTCTGTTTCATCCGTGTATTCTCTTCCTGTGAAAATGTACCGTCATCTTCAAATACATCTACCAGTTTCACATACGGATCTATCTTTGACGAATCTATATCTATCGCCTTTATATAATTTTCTATCGCCTCATCCGGACGGTTTCCGTTTGTTGCATCCTCTGCATTTTTCATATACATTTCGTATGTATCCGATATTTTTGAGTTCTCTACTATCTTGAATCCCACAGTTGCCGCCAGACACACACCGCACATTATCACTGAACCGAGAAACAATTTCCATTTTCTGTTGTACTCTTTCTTTGATTCATTTTCCAGATCCCTGTAATGCTCAAGTGCATACATAAGTTCTGCACATGACTGATATCTGTCCTCAGGATTTTTCTGTGTACACTTGATTATGATTTCCTCAAGTCCGGATGACAATCTCGGATTCCACTGTCTGATTGGATACATTTCATATGGATATTCAGCCGGATTATGACCGGTTACCAGATGATACATTGTCGCTCCAAGACAGTATATATCTGTTCTAGCATCTGTCTGTCCCATTCCGCCGAACTGTTCAGGTGCTGCATATCCACGCGTACCCAGACATGTGGTGTCAGCTACACTTGTGGATTTAAATTCTCTGGCTGTACCGAAGTCGATAAGAGTTACATTTCCATCCGGTTTAAGCATTACATTTGCCGGTTTCATGTCTCTGTAAACTATCGGTTTTTCTCTGGTATGCAGATATCCAAGCACATCACACAATTGTTTTGCCCACTCTATAACGTCTTCCTGAGACTGTGCTCCCTGATGTTTAAGAACATGGTTAAGCGACACACCTTCTATGTAGTCCATAACTATAAGGAATGTTCCATCGCCGTCAATGACATCGATGATGCTCGGCAGGTGCGGGTGGTTAAGTTTCTTCAGCATATCCGTCTCAGCTATAAGTCCCTGTCTTACAACTTCATAGTTACTCACACCATCTTTACGGACCTCTTTTATCGCCCACTGCTTGTTCACTCTCTCATTCATTGCGAGATAAACAACGCTCATTCCGCCATGACCCAATTCCTTTAAGATTCTATATTTTCCATCTACGATTGAACCTATCTCTAGCATATTTACCTCTTTTAATTAGTTCTGATTAAAATAACACTGATATTATCAGTCTCTTTTCTGTATTTATTAAGTTCCACAAAGTATTTTATACTTTCGTTCATTCCTGCCTCGTCGTGAAGTACGTTCGGATTGAGATATTGGTAGAATTCATCATTTGATATTACATGTCTGTAACCGTCTGAACACAGCATAAATAATTCGTCTTTTTCCGCCTCTCCGGTAAAGAAATCCGGTACAATGACCTCGCTTGCACCCACACATTGTAACAGCACGCTTCTCTGCGGATGTTTTTCCGCTTCTTCAGGAGTCATTCTTCCCATCTCTATCTCTCTTGCCACATATGTCTGGTCTTTTGTAATACAATTCATAGAATTTTTGATTCTGTAGCATCTCGAATCGCCTACGTTTACACAGTAATATTTGCCATCATGTATGATAAGTGCTACAACGGTTGTTCCCAGATTTATTCCGATGTTTCTTCCAAATGAGCCTATCTTTGAATTCATGCTATATATAACATTTTCCATACTGCTTCTCAATTTGTCCTGACTCATACCGCTATACAATACTGCCGGAAAATCATGCTCGAACCATCTTGCATATTCTCTTATGAGTGCCGCACTGGCTACCTCACCTTTAGCCAGACCACCCATACCGTCACACACTACTGCGAACAGCACTTTACCAAGATCTGTATCCGCCTCCATGACAAGCACCGAATCCTGATTATTCTTTTTCTTTATACCAACGTCGGTATTAACTGCCACTAAAAAGTCCATATACACTCCTATTTAATATTAGAGTCACGGAATATCCGCAACTCTAATATGTTAATTAATCTCTATCCACTTATAATACCTGGAATTCTTCATCTGCAAGTTTGAACTTGTCACCGGATGAAATTCTAGCTTCCTGTCCGCCTGATATTCTTGTTCCGTTTACAAATGTTCCGTTTGTCGCATTCATATCCATGATGTGAAGTTCGCCTGCTCTTGATATAAGCTTAACGTGAGTACGGCTTACTGAACTGTTATCAGATACGCAGTAATCTACTCTTCTTCTCTCTTTACCGATAATGAATTCCGGTTTGTTTATATTGATTCTCTCACCTGTCTTTACTCTTATGATGGTTCTTCCACCTGCTCCCATTCCAAGAACTGTAGTATCTGCAGAACCTTCATTGAGTACTGTAGTACCTTCCTCACCGTCAAATGAAGGTCCCTGTCCTCCTATCGGTCCCGGACCCGGAAATGGTCCCGGCTGTGGTCCTGCCTGCGGTCTAGGTTGTGGTCCAGGATATGGACCAGGCTGTGGTCCTGCCTGTGGTGCTGACTTCTTCTTGCCACCCATAGCCACGATTATTATGATGATAACGATTATCACAACTGCCACTACTGCTATGATTGCGATAAGCACTGTATTACTTATACCTTTTATAATCTCGCCATTGTCTTCTGATTTCTTAGTCTCCGGTACTGTAGGTTTCTCTGCCTCTGTTTCAGTTTCCGGTTCTTCTGTTACAGTTTCATCTTCACTGCCATCTATAGTCTCTGTATTCTCCTCATCATCTGATGAACTCTGTATACTTCCTGATGCAGATGTGTACTCTACACCAAGATCATCAAGAACACTTGTAAGTTCTGATATAGCCACTGAATAGTTATTCTCATCCACTGTTCCTCTGTTGATGGCTATTACTTCACCATCATAATTTACAAGAGGTCCACCTGAATATCCGCTTGATAATGTTGCACTGTGCTGTACATACTTAACACCATCAGACTCGTTTGTCTTAGTTACTCTACCGTCAGATATAGTCACATCATCAGATGTGTATGCATTCTCATTCTGAAATACTGCTACATTATCAGGAAATCCTAAAGCAAATACCTGCTGTGTCTCAGATGTAGCATTTGAATTTAATTTCAAAACATTTCTGTTATTAACAGACTGCTCTAACTCAAGAATTGCAAAATCTGATTTCTCACTCTGTTTTACAATTGTTGCTTCTAATGTTACATCATTACGTACAATTACCCGTATCTTAATATTTTTAACATCAAAATTAGGTACATTTGCCTGTGCCCATTCATAATTTTCCGAATTCTGTGTAACATTAATTACATGTGAACATGTTACCATAGTATCTGAATTAATAAGGAAACCTGTTCCTCCACCTACTACAGATTCATTGCCGTCCTTGTCAACATGCACTAATCTAACCTGCATTACTCCGTTTCTCGCATCTTTTACCGACTCATTTACTTCATCAGCAAAAGCCGGAATCGCCGCTGCAATCATTATCACTGCCGTAATAATCGCAAGCCTTAATAGACTTTTTACTTTTTTCATCTCTCTATACCTCATTTCATAATATTTTCTGTGTATAATTTTATCATAATTTGTCGATTATACTCTCACTATTCGTGACATAAAAAACACAACTCATGACACCTTATTTCTCATACTATTCTCCATGTTTTAATCTTCCTCTTCCGAATATCTCAACGAACCTGTTATATACATTTTTATAATTTGAACCACTGACCGGAATTGTTATATCATTTGCCAACTCTATCATCTTCTTATTAAATCTTGATATTTTCCTGCAATTGACGTAATAACATCTATGACATTTAACAAAATCATCATTCAGTTGCTTCTCTATCTTTTCAAATGTACTGATAACCCTTATTGGTTCTTTTTCTTCCCTATTAACTATGAGATATCTCCCCTGACTTTCCATATATGTAATCTCACTGTTTTCGACCGTATATATACCATCCTTATTCTTCAATATAATGCTATCTTCATTTTCCTCACGCATTATATTAATTACATTTTTTATCATTTTTAAGACCTTATCGTATTCCACAGGTTTCAGAATAAGTGAGTATGGCCGGATAGCTATAATATTTTCCAGACATTTCAAATAACTCTCATGATGATCCGTACTAAAAGCGATTTTGGCATCTCTTTGCTCATCATTTATCTTCATACTAAGTTCAAGTCCTTTTCCATACTCATTGTTCAATGCTATAACGTACAAATCATACTTAACTTTGTGTATATTGATATAATCAAGCATTGCAAATGCACTGGAATAAATATCTATAACATTTTCTCTATCTGCATTCAGACTTTCAAGTGCTTTTTTTATCTGCACCTTCATAATATTCGCATCTTCTTGTATTTCATCATATACTGCAATTCTCATATGGCTTATCCCCTTTTAATTCGTAATACTTATTTTCACCTGCCCGGAAATATTTCCCTGACAGTTACCTTATTTTTCATTTAATTGTTCCGTCACATATTAAGATGGTACAAATGTCTATTTCGCAAATCGATATAATATTACCTAATTTTGTAAAAAAAGTGCGAATTGTGTCACGAAATGCCCGTTTTATGTTACGAGTTTTTACGTATTAAACCATTCCATTGCATTTTGGATAATATATCATCAGACTTTTGTATATATCTCAAATGTTTAAAAACAATTTATACCTCCACATCCATAAGACATTACCTCCCTTATACCTGTTTTATTTAACATTTCTTTGTTAAAGCTTTGTTTAGGTAAAGATTATCATATACACTGATTTTTTATTCTTAATCTGACAAACAGCACGTTTATCTGATAAACATTCAAATTATCTGTAAATATGCGTATTAAAAAAGACAGATTGAAAAATTTTACTTTTTCAATCCGTCTTTAAATATATCTGATTACATTTTGTAGTATCCTATGGCAACATTAAATCTTCTCAATCTTACAGGTATGTTTTTTCGTCTCCCTGTTATAGCTTATGCCAACCAACAAAACTTCTTTCCCATAATCTTTTAACACT
>CACWRR010000075.1 GCA_902763335.1 uncultured Lachnospiraceae bacterium
TTCCGGGAGTGTTCGGTTACAATTGTTCCACAATATTTTCTACAAATAATTTAAAACAGTTTACAATGGCTTCGACGGAATACATTATGGAGCATGATTTAAAGCAGGCGCATAAAGCTAAGTTTTATGCGGGAACACTTATATGTTATCATATAGGAGTTGCAGTAGCGTATATGGCATGCAGGCTGCTTGACGTCAGAGCGGCATGGATTGGAATTATCCCGGCAACAGTAGCGATGGCAATGGTTGTGTATGAAAATGTTGATTTGAGCGGATTAGTGTTATTTGCAAAATTCGGTAATGAAAAAGATATGTAAAGAAATGAGGATTAGAATATAAATGGAAAGAAACGAAGATGTATGTAAAAGGGTACGACAGCAGCAGATGCGTCGTTTGAAAAGAAGGAAAAGAGAATAAGATGTGCAATTATAGCAGTTGTGATTATTATAGTGATAGCAATAGCAGCAGTTGCAGCGGTAAAACTGCTTGGCAGCTCAGGAGATAAAAGTAAGGCTAAAAATAAGAAAACACATACTGCGGGAAACATAGTGCAGACGGCAGGTGATATGCCGCAGACAGCCGGAGAAATATCAGATGAGGATAATAAGGACGACGGTAAAAAATCAGATACTAAGAGTGCCAGCGGTAAATTCAAAAATGTAAAATATCCGAAACGTGCAGATAATTATACGGATATTTTATCGGAAAACGTTCTGAGTCCTTATGTAGCATTGGTTGATGTTAATAACAATGAAGTTATAGCGGGCAAGTCTTATGATGCAAGAATTTATCCTGCGTCGATGACTAAGGTTATGACACTTATAGTTGCAGTTGAAAATATAAAAAGTCTTGATGATACATTTACAATGACAACGGAGATGATTGATCCGCTTGTAAGAGCGGGGGCTTCAAGAGCCGGATTTGATCCGGGAGAAAGTGTAACGGCAAAGGATATGCTTTACGGTCTTATTTTATCATCGGGAGCTGATGCGGCAGTGGGATTGTCAAATCTTGTGGCAGGTTCTGAAGAAAATTTTGTAAAAATGATGAATGATAAATGTGAGGAAATCGGACTTAAAAATACTCATTTCATGAATACGTCAGGATTACATGATGAGAATCATTACACAACGCCGGTGGAGATGGCAATGATTCTTGAGTATGCACTCAGCAATGAGACATGTGCAGAGATTCTCGGAACATACCAGTACACTACAGCAGCCACACCGCAGCATCCGGAGGGACTGGTGTTAAGCAGTACACTGTTTAGCAGAATGGTCGGTGATGAAGTGAGCGGTGTGAAGATAATCGGTGGAAAGACCGGATATACAACAGAGGCGGGAAATTGTCTTGTGAGCTGTGCTGAACGTGGCAATGACAGATATATTGCAGTTACGGCAGGTGCAGGAAACAGATGGAATGTAGTATTCGATGATTTTGAACTGTATGGTAACTTTATACCAAATCCTCCGGGATATGTAAAACAGCAGTAATAAAATAGAGATGAGAGTGAAAATATGCGGAAATTACCTATTGATTTTATAAATAAAATGTCAAAACTTTTAGGAGATAAGTTTGATGATTTTTTAAAAGGATATGACAGCGACAGACAGTATGGGCTTCGCAGAAATCCTCTGAAGGCAGAAAAGGAAGCATTTGTAATGCTTCCTTTTGGTCTTAAGAAGGTTTTGTGGGCACAGGAAGGTTATTATTATGATGAAAGTACCAGACCGGGAAGGCATCCGTATCATGAGGCAGGAGCTTATTATATTCAGGAGCCAAGTGCCATGGCGGTGGCGGAACTTTTAGATGCGAAACCGGGGGATAAAATATTAGATTTGTGTGCGGCACCCGGTGGAAAAAGTACACAGATAGCAGGCAAAATGAAGGGGCAGGGACTTCTTGTATCCAATGAGATAAATCCACAGAGGGCAAAAATTCTGTCACAGAATATAGAGAGAATGGGAATCAGAAATGCTGTGGTGGTCAACCATGACTCAAAAGATTTGCTTGAAAGATTTCCTGCATTTTTTGATAAAATACTGGTAGATGCACCGTGCTCAGGCGAGGGAATGTTCAGAAAAGATGAAAATGCCGTGAATGAGTGGAGTATGGAAAATGTAAAAATGTGTAGCAACAGACAGCGTGAGATTTTGGAAAATGCAGCAGCTATGCTTGCACCGGGTGGAACTCTTGTGTATTCAACCTGTACATTTTCACCGGAGGAAAATGAGGAGACTATTGCAGGATTTGTTGCAGAAAATGATGAGTTTATTATAGAAGACTGTGAATTTTACGAAGGATTTGACCACGGACATCCCGAATGGGTGACATCAGGTGATGCTGCGGATATAGACAAGACTATAAGACTGTGGCCGCATATGTTAGGTGGAGAAGGACATTATGCAGCAAAGCTTAAAAAGAAAACGGGTGAAAACATATCATATCAGCCGGGAGAGAATTTTCAGAAAAAAACAGACCTGACATTATATAAGGAATTTGAAAATCAGTATTTAAAAGATTTTAACATCGACGGGGATTATGTACTGTTTGGAGACAGGCTGTGTATCGTTCCAAAGATTATGCCTTCGTTAAAGGGACTTAAGGTGGTACGTCCCGGACTTGAACTGGGAGAGTACAAGAAGAAACGCTTTGAACCGGCACATGCACTTGCAATGGCACTTAAGGCAGATGAGGCTTTGAATGTGTATAACATGAGTCAGGATGAGGCAGCACGTTATATTCATGGTGAAACGATTGTATCTGATGGTGAAGATAGCGGAAAGATAAAGGGCTGGACGCTTATGCAGGTTGACGGATATTCGATTGGATGGGGAAAATGCAGTAATGGAGTGATAAAAAATCATTATCCGAAAGGATTAAGAAAATAGTGTGAATAAAGCATGCAAATTGTTTTGATGAATTATACTGATTTTGCCATTAAACAGGCGGCGAATTTCTTAAATGAAAGTCTTAGGAGTATTTAATACGGTATCTGATAAGCCGTACTATATAGAAGTGTCAATCGGATATTCAGTATAGAAATATTTTGATGTTCTTGAACTTAACAGGATGTTGTCAGTATCAGATCTGCTGCTGTATGAGAATAAGAAAAAACGCCGTAAAAGCGCAAGAAAATAAGGGGAGAATAGTGGAAGATTGTTAGAGTTAATTATTATTTAATGTACTAGTTATGATTGGAGGTATGGTAGATTGATTATGAAAAAGGTTACTTTTGGATTATGTATTGTATGCTTTGTTGTTGACTTAATATTGAGCTTTATAGGCAGGCAATATATGGATGTTGTCAAGGATATAGCTATGATTTTGTTAGCAATAATGATGTTTACACATTTTTTCAAAGAAAAGAAACATTTGTAAGGGGAAACGAAACAAAAGGGATGCTCAGTCGCTTTTTTATTTGCTTAAACCACAGAAAAAACTGATTTTACATATCTTTGTAGCATACTTGGTTTATACAATTTTAGGTATATTAGGGGCATTTTATTTTCAGGAGTTTATCGATACAGTGCTTTCGGATATCCTTATTTTGGATGAAGCAACATCTAATCTTGATGCTCTTTCAGAGACAATTACCTCTTATTAGGAGAGCCTTTCAGATAATAAGTATTACAGTGAGGATGAATGCGAAGAATATTTAAAAACTTATAATATTCAGGATGATAATTGTAGTATTGTAGCGAAGTCATCTTCCTGCATCTACAAAAAACTCGAAAAGTACAATGTTCTTCTCTCGTAGCTTGATGGCGATAATGATAAGCTCATGGCATGGGCAAAAGATGAAACTGCCAGAGAAACCGCTCTCTACAACGAACGCACAGGAAAAATTATTGTAGAGTTTTCACAGGCAGCCTGTATCACCGTCAACGAACCCCGTACTTTTCATATCGGATATCTGTTTCTTCAAGAAATGTGTACAGAGCTTCAGCTAGATAAACTTTGCCCGGTAATCAGGGGACGCTATAAATTCAAATATGATTTCCATGTGGTTCTCCGAAATACGCACTACAGGATGTTTAGAGGGCATTATCTGCGATCGCTGGGGAATCTATTTATCCAAAGATACCGGACAAAGAAAGAAGCTGTTTATAGTAGTTGAGTTAAATGACGGTTCCATAGCAAATGTTGAGGTGCAGAAACTTGGATACAAATTTCCGGGAGAGCGTGCGGCGTGCTATTCGGCAGATTTGTTGCTTAGACAGTATAGACGTGTAAAGAATGTATCAGGTAAAGTATTTAGCTACAGGAATATAAAGACTGTGTATACAATTGTACTGTATGAGAAAAGTCCGGAGATATTTAAGAAACATTCAGAAAGATACATATATGAATTTCGACAGAGAACAGACATCGACATGGATATAAATCTGCTGCAGAGATATGTATTCGTGTCACTTGACATATTCATTAATATGTTGCACAATAGGGGCATAACCAGTAAACTTGAAGCGTGGCTTACATTTCTGGCATCCGATGTACCGGAAGATATTATTATGCTTATGCAAACATATCCGGAATTTAAAGTGCTATATGAAGATGTATATGCCATATGTATGAACACGGAAAAGGTGATGAATATGTTTTCAAAGGAATTGGCACAGCTTGATAAGAATACAGTGCAGTATATGATAGATGAGATGCAGGATGAAATAGATGGAATGCATCAGCAACTTGAGGAAAAGAATAGGGAGATTACGGAGGTAATCAGTGAAAAGGACAGGGAGATTATGAATGTGATAAATGAGAAAGATGGGATTATAAATGAAAAAGACAGGGAAATTGCTATGTTGAAGGAGAAACTTAAAAACCAAGGCACTCACATATAGTATAAAATAAAATTGGAGGATGGCTAATCAACTAATAATTAGTCATCCTCATACCAGATTATCCATCAAATTTTATTTGTTATAATAATAGGCTTTATTGTAGTGAAAATTCAAATCTGATTCTTTGCAATATATATCAAAATCCTTTATCTTTCCGTCATTTACATAATTTTCATAACAATCATACAGAGATTTATAATAATATAATTCATGAATTAAATGTTCGCTTACATTTTTTTCTGTCATTATACATTCACAGTTTTTAAATGCGTTATCCTGTGCTGATTTTTCTATAATACATCCATCCGGAAAATGATGTGCTCCCCATGCTAAAATGTCTAAATATGAATCAAATAGCAAATCAATAGTTTTTTGATCACAGTTGGGACTGTTATAGGCATCATTCAGATAACCGGTTGCATATTTATAACCGATACCGTCGTTATGAAACAATTCATAGTACCATCTTAATTCAGGCATGGATTTGTTTTCGCAGCGGTTGGTCAGCCATGGTCTGATAAATTGCTTCAGGGCAAATGGAATGTCACCATTTCCCCTGTGAGATAAGCCGGTCCAGATTTCCTGTTCGCAATATTCTGTTAGAAATTGAAACATAATAGAATCAATGCTTTTAGGATCACTGTTTTGCAATAATTGTACTGTATGTTCAATTAACTTATTTGCCTGCTTCTTAAGACCTTTTTGATATATGGTTATATAATTGTTTAATTCGTGTGTAAATTCCTGATATAACATTATTTTATCATCCTTGTTTATGTTGTATATTATTAATATATTTAGATTATATAATAAAAAAATCCTACGCTCAATAGGATTGTCAACAGAGTAATTTGCAGGATGCCGGTTTATATAATAAAACATAAAAATAAAATGTTGCATTATCAAAGTAAATGTGATAACATATTAAGTAATACAAACAAAAAGCAACATCAGACATATAAAAAATATTTTTTATGTTGATTTTAACGTGATAAGATGATAATATAAAACCATAACAGAATCATGCATTTAACTTTCATTTTCTGATTAACGGTTATATTGTCAGGATGAGG
>CACWRR010000076.1 GCA_902763335.1 uncultured Lachnospiraceae bacterium
CACACTTCAGTATCTCATTATACCGTTTGCTGTATGAATCCAGTTGCTCCTTACTGAAAGCAGTATCTCCTTCTGCTATTCTTTTTTTCTTCGCATGATGTTGTTCTGCAAATTAAATGGAACTTCATTCTGCATATTATTCGGGACTGTTTTGGCGATGTCGGTATGAGCAACAGCAGATTATTTGATGCCGATTCGGCACTTTGTTTTATATAAAACATACTCCCAGTCAAATTAAATGACCGGGAGTATGCTGTGTAGCTTTAGATGACAGAACTTAATTCAGCAAGAGCTGTTGCAACAATACAGGAATTCAATTCGCCCAGCTTTGTGTAGTTGAACAGTCGCTCTTTGTTCCAAAAGGTATCGGAGAGTCCTGCAAGCTCACTTCCTATATTCCAGTTAGGAATACATATATAGTATCCATTGTTATGCCTTCCGACAATGACGTGAAAGTTCCAACCGTTTGCTTCTATGTCAGCTTCTACAGGAAATGATGACGAGATGATCTTTATCTTTCCTGTTTTTATGGAGCTGCCATTTTGATATTTGAATGGTATCATTTGAAACCTCCTATGCAAGAGTGCTTTCGTTGATGGCCTGCATCACCGTGTCAGCATTGATAAGGTTTATGTTCTGACTGTTGCCAATGACAAGTGCGTTGTTACACAGCTTGCTGATCATTCTGGCTGTACCATCGGAAGCGTTCAGGATTGCCTCGATGGCTGAATCATCAAAGACATCCTGACTGCAGCCGGCACCTTTTAGTTTGCTGTCTATATAGGAATGTCCTTCCTCTTTTGTGTAACCGTCGATGTTGTAATTCATTATGATACGCTGGCGCAACGGTTCATGCATCGCAAGCTGTAAAGTGTGGTTTAACTGAGGCAGACCGACAAGCAGGATTACAGCACGATCCCGTGAGTCCATTTCAAAGTTGAAAAGGATTTTCAGGTCATTTAAGACCAGACTGCTTATGTAGTTTGCTTCATCGATGATGATGACAGGTGTTTTCTTCTTATCCAGAGCAAGCCGGGTGATCTCATCCTGAATAGCATGAAAGTTTTCAGTTTTACGATATGCCGGCTGTACACCTAAAGATGCCGCAAGATTTCTGTAAAAATCGTTTACGGTCACCGTGGAAAGGCTTGTGTATACAACCTTAAACAGGGACGGGTTCAGGGAAGATGCCCAGTGACGTACAACGGTTGTCTTGCCTCTTCCCGGAGAACCGGTAACAATCCCGAAGCCCTTTGTTTTTGCCAGATAATCAAGGCGGAATAAAGCTTCACTGAATTCGCTGCTTTTAAAAAGGACTTCCTTTGAATTCTTTAGGAATGGATTGAATTCAAGACCATATCTTGATGTAAGTTCCATGATCAGTCATCACCTCCCGCAAGACGCACTTTATCACGCTTCACCAAAGCGTTATCGTGTTTGTTCAACAGATGTATGGGGCTTAAGGTTCCATCGGGTTCAACGACATAGATCTCATTCATGTCAGGTGTATACCGGAGGGTAATGCGCTGCTTTGCAAAGCGGTAGTCAACCTCGTATTCAACCTGATCAATGGTGACGACGCTGTCGATGGATACTCTGCGCTCGATTTCCAGAAGAAAAGAGTTTTCGATCTGTTCTTCTGGAAGACGCTTTATAAGCTCCGGTTCAGAAAAGAATCTATCCTGTGGGGACATCCCTTTCAGGGATGAGTGTATGGATTGATTATAGTTGTGAACAAAGTGATGCAGGCTTCCACGGAGTTCATCAAGCGTATGGAAATCCCGCATGTCCAGAGAAGCCATCCATTGATCCTTCATGGTACGGAACCAGCGTTCTATTTTGGCCTTCTGTGTCGGAGTATAAGGATTGCAGTAGCTGATGGTCGTACCGATACGGGCAGCAAGAAGCTCCATCTGTTTGTTTTTGTAGGCAGAGCCATTGTCAAAGTTAAACACCTTCGGCTTTCCATACTTGGATATGGCAGATTTCATGACAGACATGAGATTTACAAAGGTGTCATTAAAAAACACATCGATTCCGGTAATGAACCTGCTTGCGTCATCGATCAGAGCGATCACATAGATTCGGCGTTTCTTTCCGTCAGTGGATTTCAGATATGGTCCCACACTGGAATCACCACACCATACTTCGTTGATGTGTGGACGTTCATAGCGGCGCATATCCTGATTATCGGTCAGACGTTCCTGCAGCATCATCTGGTTGATAAATCTGCATATGGTAGCTTCGGATATCTGTTTTGCAGATATACTGCCTTTATCCTGAAGCTGTCTGTAAATGGCAGATGCCGAAAGACGGGGATACGTATGTTTCAGATAACGAATCTCTTCACTTAACTCATTGTCAATCTTCCGGCTTACCCCGCAGTCGGAACGGCCGGATGGAATGAGAGCGTCAAACCCGTCCTTTTTATAAGCGAGATACCATTTTTTTATGGTAGCAGGTGCATAATGCCGTAATTCTCCGTTTGGAGACTTTAGTCCCTTGGCAGAGACCTCACGGAAAAACGCATTCAGTGATTCATAATCCGTCTGTGTGCCGGAAATAAGTGGTGCAATAGATGAATAGCGCATCAAAGCGATGGCCTGTTTCTTGTCCTGATCCATGATCAAGTCCTCCTTCCTTAGATTTATGAGTATCATAAACCATGGAGGAAAGAAGTTCAGGTAATGCTATGTGGTTTTTGGGCAGAGCAGATTTGCGGTTCGGTGAATCTGCATGAACTGCGCAGAATAATGCGAAAAACATGCGAGGATCAACGTCCGGACAGGCGTGAGATCTATGCGGCAGGAAAGGAGTCTCTCTTTCCAGTGTTTCCGGTAACGGCGTATGATAGATTTGACATTGTTTTCATCGACTTGGGGATAGTCCCCGCAGACAGAGTTGATATTGCCGCCAGCGCTAAAGGCAGAGATCACCTGACAGCAGCAAATAAGGGGGATTTGTGAATAGGGAACCAGTGAAGACGGAAGTATGGCGTGTGTTTTACCGCAAACGGAGCATTTAACACGGCAGACATTCAGCATAAAAGAACCGTCATGCGTCTTCACTTTACGCTGGTAGTAACCGTGAATTTTGAGACACCCGGAGTGCCCGCAGGAACAGGAAAGCTGATGAAACTGCAGTGTGTTTATGCAGGAATCATAAAAATTTTGCGATAAAGGATTGTTTTCTTCGACTAAATAGGTTATCATAATGTTCTAAGGTTATCATAGTTAGCATAGCTAATTATGGTGGTAAAGAGGCAGGTAACCAAACTTTAGGCGGAGAGGTACTTGCTTCTTGTTATATATGCAACACTGTAATGATAACAGAAGGTACAGGATAAAACAATCTGATGTAATATCTGACAGATTACTTTATTCTGTACCTTCTTTTAATTTGCAGGATTTTTCGGAAATGTGGGGCAGATAAAGTGACGAATAACATCAAGGAGGAGAATACCATGGAGAAAATGAAAAAAGTTATAACAGTGGTCGCAATGCTTATATGTATGGGCTTGTTTATGTTTGTTAGTGCAAATAATACATTTGCGGCAGACTCGGGTTATGAAGTAACGGTAAATCTTGACAAAACACAGGTAAATGCAGGAGATACTGTGACAGCAACGTTAAGTCTTACTAAGAATGCGGGTATAGCAGGTCTTACAATGCATGTATCATATGATACAGGGGTACTTGAATTTGTATCGGCTGATGCAGTTAAAGATATACTTGCAGGACCATCAGTTAAAAAAGATACAGATGGAACGGGTGTTGTCGGATATTCATATGCATCAGAGGACAATGCTACAGGAACAGGAAGTATTCTGACTATAACATTTAAGGTAAAGGACACTGCCAAAGTCGGAGAAAGTCAGATAGGATTTGCAAAGCTTGACGGTGCAACATCTACATCAGAGACAACAGTATCAAAAATAGATATCTCAGCCGGAACAGCAACATTTACAGTAAATTGTAATCATGCGGATACAACTACAACTACGACAAAAGAGGCAACATGTACGGAGAATGGAACGAGCGAAGTGGTTTGTAATACATGTGGGGCTGTTGTGAAGACAGAAAACATTCCGGCATTAGGACATGCATTTGGAGAGTATTCAGTAACAAAAGAAGCAACATGTACAGACAAGGGAACAGAAGAAGCAACCTGTAGCAGATGTGGTGCGAAAGACCAGAAAGAGATAGCTGCAAAGGGACATAAGTTTGGTGAATACACAGTAACAAAGAATCCTACATGTACTGAAAAAGGTTCAAAAGAGGCAACATGTAGTGTGTGTGGAGCAAAAGACATAAAGGAGACAGATGCAACAGGACATACTTATGGTTCATATAAAATTACGAAAGAAGCTACGGAAAAGGCAGAGGGTGAAATAAAAAGAAAATGTTCGGTATGTGGAGATGAAGTTGTAACAGTGATACCTAAGCTTTCGAGTAAGAATTTTGCCATCACTGAAACAGATGGAAAGGCAATAGCAGAAAAATATGCAGTTAATACCACATTTGAATTTAAGGCACCTGTATATAAATTAGTCGGTTCCGGGGATAATCTGGGAGATATCAGATATGTGCCTGTATCATACAAGGTAAATGGTAACGAGTATAAATTTGACGGTTCATCATATACGGCAAAAGTAAGTCTTGAAAAAAAGGGAACATATAGTGTAGAGGTAAAATATGCATGCCAGATAAAAGATGCAGAAGGCTGGGTGGCAGATGGTAACACATATACATACAGTACTGAATTTGAAGTTGTAAAGAAGGAAGAGGTTCCGACTACAAAAAAGAATACAACAGATACAACAAAATCTGAAGAAGAGACAAAGACAGGCGGAGAGACGGTTACTACAGAGAAAGTAACAAAATTAGAAAAGACAGACAGCAAACAGGTAACAACTGCCGGAAAAGTATCGGACAGTTCAAAAAGCAGTAATCCAAAAACAGGTGATACAACAGTTAAGGTTGTTGTGGGATTTGTAACGCTCATAATTGTAGCAGGTGCTGTAGTATTGGTGGTAATTAAGAAAAAGAAGTTTGCAAAACAGTAATAGATTTATTTCTTGCATTATTTGTAAGGAAAATGTGTTAGGAGGTTTTGAATATGAGAGTAGGAGAAAAAAAGCTAAGGCGGGTGATTGCTACAGCATTAGTTGTGGTAATGATAATGGCTGTTTTTAGCAATAATGGAATAGAAAGTATTAGGGCATATGCGGATGACAGTGATGAATTGACATATACAGTTGGTGGAACTACATTTTGGTATAGAAAAATGGCCGGTGAGGATGCTTTGGAGATATATCAGTGCCAGAGTGATGAAAAGGAAGTTGCCAGAGTGATGAAAAGGAAGTAACGATACCAAATGAAATAAACGGAGTGAAGGTAAAAAAAATAGCTCAAAGAGATTGCGGCTTTTATTATTTAGGGATTTTTACATGGTCTGATGAAGATGTGTTAGAAAAAGTAATAGTGGAAGACGGAATAGAGATTATAGATGATTATGCATTTTGTGGGGCTGATATGGAGAAAATAGAACTTCCTAATACGATAAAAACAATAGGTTGGAATGCATTTACCGAAAGCAATCTGGAGGAGATAAGTATACCTGAATCGGTTACACATATAGGTGCATATGCATTTTGGGATTGCAGGAGACTGAAGAAAGTGTACATTTCTAAAGGGTTAGAAGAATTGGGAACAATGGAAACTTATATGTCAAGTGAAAAAAAGAAATTTATTGGAATATTTGCGGGATGTTATAATCTTGAAAGTCTGGTGGTGGATGAAGATAATCCGTACTATATGTCATATGAGAATTCATTATATACTGCTGATGGAAAAGAACTGATTGAGTATAATCCGTCCATGACGGAACTTAAGTTACTTCCACAGACAGAGATAATAGGAACTGAGGCCTTTTTAAGAACAATGTATGGGGATTCTAAGATTATTACCCTTCCTGATGGAATTACTGAATTAGGCTACAGATCGTTTGCATGTTGTCGTGATTTGACGGAATTTAATATGCCGGATACTGTTGTGAGTTTGAAGGAACTTGCGTTTGAAAGCTGTGAAAGTTTAAAAAGCCTGAAAATATCAAAGAATTTGGAGGAAATAGGTCAAGATAGCTTTTATGAATGTAATTCTTTGCAGCGGTTGGAGATACCTGACAAAGTAAAAAGTTTGGGGTATTTTAAGTTTGGTGGATGTAAGTATGTTTATATTGGTTCGGGCTTTTGTGAGGAAATGGATGCAGGTTTATGGTGGCGGTTTACAAGTGATGGACGTTATGTTGAAATATCGGAGCATAATCCATATTATAAGACATTTAAGAATTCGTTGTATACTGCAGATGGTAAAAAATTATTGGGTTATGGAGGAACAGAGGAAATATCACAATTATTGGGAAGTGTTGAGGTTATAGGTGATGGTGCAATATATACTAAAGGTGGAGTAATATTGCCTGATAGTGTAAAAGAGATAGAAAATTCTGATACATATTCTTCAACAATTTCTGCTGACTGGGTATTTATACCAAGAACAACTACAATTATAAACACTTTGAAAGTACAGACTATATACGGTTATACGGGGTCAGAAGCCGAAACATATGCAAAAAATAATGGCATTACATTTAAAAATGTGGAATGTCTGGAGTCGAATGGTATTACAGCTGAAATAATGGGTGGTGAAGAGGAAAATACTCCTAAACTCTTTGTAAGAAAGATTACAGAGGAGGATGATGAATATAAAAATATATCATTTGAGGGAAAAACTGATGATGAGGTATCATCTGACAATATAGAATTTGAATGTTATTATGTTGGACTGACAAATGAAAGTGGAGAGGCGCTTGAGACGGAGAAAGATGCAATATTTAAATTAACATGCCCCGAGAAAATTAATGCAGAAAAATGTTATGTATATGCAGTTGATGATAAAGGTACGTTTACAGACATGAATGCAATCTATGATACAGGTGATAACAAGATATCTTTTGTGTCAAATAAAGGAGCAACATATATTGTAACAGATACAAAATTAAAGAGTAAAAACGAAACAACTCTCATCGGAGATGTAAATGATGACGGAGAAATAGACAGTGTCGATGCAGTACTTTTGAAGAAATATCTTGCAGGTTATGAAGGCTTAGAGATAAATCTGGAGGCATGCGATACAAATGGTGACGGAGAGATAAGCAGCTCGGATAGTGTGATGCTTTTAAAATATCTTTCAAATAATAGTATACAGTTAGGGTAAGAAAAGAAGGAGGAATCAAAAATGAAGTCAGTAAAAAGAAAAAAGANNCTCTGATAGCCGTAGTAGTGTGCATAATGTGTATGATTTCCGCATTAGCATTTAGTGCTAAGAACATTTATGCGGATGGAGACTATGAGGTGCAAATCAGTCTGGACAAGGAAGAGGTTCATATCGGAGATACAGTTAAGGCAACCGTAAAGCTTACGGGAAATGCAGGAATAGCAGGTCTTACAATGCATATTTCTTATGATACTAATGTGCTTGAATTTGTATCGGCAGAGGCAACGAAGGATGTGCTTTTAAGTCCGTCAGTAAAAAAGGATACAGATGCAACCGGAAAAGTTGGATATTCATATGCGTCAGAGGATAATGCAGAAGGAACAGGAGATATACTGATTATAACATTTAACGTTAAGAAAGATGCAGTATATGGTGAAAGTGTGCTTGATTTTGCAAAGCTTGATGGTGCAACATCTACATCAGAAACTACAGTATCAAGAATAAATATTGTTGGACAGAAGGCAACATTGAATGTAGTTAAGGAAGAGTGTAAGCATACAGATACAACAAAAAATGATGTAAAAGAACCGACATGTACTGATGATGGAAAATATGAGGTAACATGTGATAATTGTGGAGAAACGGTTGATGAGGGGATAATACCGGCTCTTGGACATACATTTGATGAATATACGGTTATAAAGGAAGCAACATGTACAGAAGCGGGACAGCGTGAAGGAATATGTACAAGATGTGGAGAAAAAACAACTGAAAATTATTATGCTGAGCATGTACTTACACAGATTCCGGCAAATGATGCAACAGTAGACAGTGAAGGAAATATTGAGTATTTTGTATGCTCTGTATGTAACGGATACTTTAAAGACGCAGAAGGAAAAGAATCTATTGATAAGGAAGATACAATTATTCCTAAGTTGGATGTGAATCCGGATGATATATGTTTTAATAAAAATAATGAAAAAGCTGCAGTATACAATCCATATAGGGATATCTCTAGTTATAGTATTACGTTACGTATCGATGGAACAAGAGATAAAAATGATATTAAAAAATTAAAATCAAGTAAGAAAGATATAGAGCTGGAAGCCAGAGACGGATATATAACAGTCAGATATGGTAATAAATCGCAGAAAACGACTATCACTTGTGAGGTAAAAGGTGTTAAATTAAAAACCACATTAAAAATAGTAAAATATAAAAATCCATTTAAAAGTATAAAACTTGGAGGAACAAATTATACTAAACGTTATAATAAGCGAAATTATGCATATATAACTAAAAAGTACAATAACAATACATTATCAATAAAGTGTCAAAGTGGATGGAAAATAACATATGTAGGTTTTACAAAGAAGTCAACAAAGCGTTATAAGGTTTACAGAACAAATTCAAGTACGTTTTCTAAAAAAGTATCGCTGTATGCATGGTATAAGGATATAACAATTTATGTAGAAAATGAAAAAACAGGAATAAAAGAGATATTTAATATGGATTATAGAGGCTGATAAAATAAAATGGCTTTGGGACAATGCGCTCAAAGCCATTTTATCCATAGAATAGAAAAATACAGAAAGAGGGAATGACTATGAGAAAAGGTTATTTGAAAAAGCTGCTGGCACTCGTGCTGGCAGCAGCAATAAGCGTGCCGGGCAATATAACTTATGTTCGGGCAGATGAAAATGAAACAGTGAGCGAGGAGACTTCGCAGTTGACACAGACTAGTGAAAGTGTGGGCTACACTTTGGATGAAAATAAAAACATTGTGACACCGACAGGGCAGATAACAAGGGCAGAATGGCTTCATAATCTCGCAGTTACATTTGATATGGAATTAGGTGATAATGAAATACCTGACAATTATTACAGTGATATAACTGTTGACACAGAATATTACAGTGACATTATGAAGGTAGTAGCATATGGTATAGTGGATATAGAAGCGGGAAAACAGCTTGAACCGTCAGGACCGCTTACAAGAGAATTTGCTGCCCAGACTTTAAATGCATGTCTGGGATTTAAGTTGGAAGATGGCACTTCATATTCATTTACGGACAGTGCAGATTGTAAATATCCGGATGATGCACAGGTGGCGGTTGAAAGAAAATGGTTTGCATTAATTGGCGGTAAATTTATGCCGTCCAATAATGTAACAACTGCGGAGTGGCAGAATATGTTAAAGGATGCCACAACAGAAATAGTAAAAGTAGATGTAAAGGATGATTATGACAGTAAGTGGGAGGTTGCAGGTGATGTAAAGGAAGTACCACAGGGAACAGAGGTAGAGGTACAAGAGACAACTGTAACCATAACCAAGTGTCCGATAGAAATAAGTGATGGGGACAAATTTGTTGTATATCAGGGAGAAATCGCAGTTCCGTATGAAGCTGTATCAGTGTCAAAAAACGGGGATATTACACAGATAACCACAAAAGATGTAGAGAATTATAATAGTGCATTTGATAATATAGATGCAGAGGGAGTTATAGAGTCAGATGAAATCACATTTATACCTGAAGAGGGGGTAAACCTGGAGATAGAAGAATCGGAGGATAATTCTGATTTATCAAAGGCATCGGGTACAAAAAAGGTAAAGGATATAAAATTTGACAAAGAGTTTAAGATAGGCAGTAATTTAAAATCATCCATAAGTGGAACTTTTAAAAATATACAGGTGAAATATAGAATATTGTCATCAAAAGGAGAATCATTCGTAAAGGTTGACGGTGATTTGGAACTGACAGGTGCAATAACAGCTACATACAATAAGTCTATACCTGTAATGAAGGCGGTTATACCGGGAATAGGTGGAATTACGCTGACTGTTGATATAAATGCGATGGGAAAAATATCAACAACAGTTACATCACATGTACAGGCAGGTGTGTCTTGTTCGGAATCAGGAATAAGAATGGTGAAATCATTCAAGGAACTTGGTGGCTCTAATGTAAAAGTTGAAGCGACAGCATCGTTAGGAGCAACATTAAAGTTGGGAGTAACAGATTTAAAGATAGTCAGTGGGTATATATACGGAAAAATAGGTATGACAGCAAAGGTTGAGGATACGGCATGGACTACGGGAGAACCGAGAAACTGTAAAACATTTTTGGCTTACATGTATGCATCATATGGAGCAGAAGCCAGTTGTATATTTATAAAAAATAAATACAGTAAAAGTGTGGATATATTCACAATGAATAACAGTCCCGTAAAGGTATACATTCATTATGAAGATGGCAGACAGGTAAGTCAATGTACAAGAGGACTTACATTTGACTATTATACCAGATATTATTCATCATATTGGGATTCAGGTGTGATGGGATGTGACAGTTCATATGGACTTGATGATGCAGGGCAGCCGTATGCAGTGTATGAATATGAGGTGAAACAGGACAGTTCAAAAAATGACTATGCTGTTATAACAAAGTATCGAGGAAACATGAGAAATCTGACTATACCTGAGACTTTGGATGGGTATGAAGTCAGAGGGATAGGAGAAGGGGCATTTAAAGCAAATCAAAGCATACGAAAGCTGACAGTTTCCGATACTATTACAGATATAGGAGAAGGAGCTTTTTGGAGTTGTATGAATTTATCAGATGTAAAATTGTCTAAAAATTTATTAAAAATGGGTGGATATGCGTTTGGTAATTGTGATGCTTTGACTAGTATAGATATACCTAAAAGTCTGCAGGAGACATATGAGGGATATGCATATTCTTATGGTGGAAAGGGAGGAACATATAAATACGGACCATTTATTTATTGTGACAATTTGAAAAACATTACATTTGAAAAAGGTGTTAGTATGGTGCCTCGTGGTTTATTTGCAAACAATGATAGTATTGAGGAAATAAAAATACCAGATACTGTAGTACAAATTTCGACAGATGCATTTTTTAATTGCTCGAATTTAAAAAATGTTGATATTTCTGATAGTGTAACGGAGATATGTACAGGAGCATTTTGGAATTGTAGCAATTTATCAAATGTAATAATGTCTAAAAACTTAACTAAAATAGGTGCATATGCATTTG
>CACWRR010000077.1 GCA_902763335.1 uncultured Lachnospiraceae bacterium
TGAAATAGTACCGAAAATTCATGTATTATGCAATTGAAAATTGTATAATATGTGGTATAATGAAAATTGATACAAGGTCAAATATTATAAAAAATTAAGGAGGTCTCTATGAAGAGAATTAAAAGAATTCAGGCTTTCGCTATGGCGATGGTAATGCTTTTAAGTACGGTAGTGTTTGCCGGTGCCGATATACAGTTTGTATCTGCAGCAAATACTATTACTATTAATTTCCATTATGATCGTTCTGATGGTGATTACACTGATTGGAATTTATGGACATGGGCACCTAATGCTGATGGTAAGGCAACAGAGTTTTCATCAACAGATGAGAATGGATATGCAGTTGCAACAGTTGAGATGCCTGTTGGAACAGAGAAAGTTGGTTACATTGTAAGAAAAGGCGAGTGGCTTGAGAAAGATTATGATGGTGATCAGTTCCTTCCTACAGGAGATTACATTAGTGGTACTATTGATTTTTACATCACATCAACAAAACCGGGCGGAACAGTTGATGATTCAAAGGCTGTAAAAGGCTGTGTAGTTTCTAAAGTAGAACTTTCAGAAGACGATCTTTCTGTAATTAATGTTACATTTAATCAGAAACCTGATGAGGATGTTAATTTACAGGATGTACTCTATGTAGTTGATGATGAAGGAAACAAACTTCCTATTCAGGAGCTTACATCAGATGCAGCAACAGCAACTATTAAACTTGTTACAGCTATTGACAAGAAAGCAGCAACACTTGAAGGTAAGAGCTACAAAGTAATGTTTAATGATGTTGCATATGACATCACAGTACCTGATTATTATTCATCAGAAGAATTTGAAAATGAGTATACATATTCAGGAAATGACCTTGGTGCTACATGGTCAGCTGATGCTACAACATTTAAGGTTTGGGCTCCTTCAGCTACAGGTGTAAAGGTTAATCTTTACCAGTCAGGTCTTATCGGAACTGATGATTTGATTAAGGCTGTAGACATGACAGCAGCAGAGAATGGTGTATGGGAAGTAACAGTACCTGAGAATCTTAACGGTGTATACTACACATATGAAGTAACACTTGCAAGCGGTAAGGTAAATGAAGCTTGTGATCCATATGCTAAAGCTGTTGGTGTAAATGGTGACAGAGCTATGGTTATTGATCTTGATTCTACAGATCCTGAAGGATGGGCAAATGACACAAATCCTCAGAAAGATATCAAGAGCTATGCAGATTGCTCAATCTGGGAAGTACAGGTAAGAGATTTCTCTTATGAAGCTGAATCAGGTGTAAGTGAAGCAAACCGTGGTAAATATCTTGCATTTACTGAGACAGGTACAACAAACTCTACAGGTCAGTCAACATGTCTTGATTATCTTAAAAAGTTAGGAATAACACATGTACAGATTAATCCGGCATATGATTATGCAACTGTAGATGAGACAAGACTTGATTTAGATCAGTATAACTGGGGATATGATCCAAAGAACTACAATGTTCCTGATGGTTCATTCTCATCAAATCCATATGATGGAGCTGTAAGAATTAATGAATTCAAGCAGATGGTTCAGAGTTTACACAATGCAGGTATTGGTGTGGTAATGGACGTTGTTTACAACCATACATACAATACAGATTATTGCTTCAATAAGATTGTTCCTGGATATTTCTACAGAGGAACAAATGGTTCAAGATGTGGTAACGATGTTGCTTCAGAAAGAGCTATGGTAAGTAAATTTATCGTTGATTCAGTATTATACTGGCACGATGAGTATCATATCGATGGATTCAGATTTGACCTTGTTGGATTGATTGATGTTGATACTATAAATGAGATAACAACTAAACTTCATGCAATTGACCCTTCAATTATCCTTTATGGTGAAGGCTGGGTAAACTCTACAACACAGCCTACAAAAGAAGGCGTTAAACTTGCTAACCAGAGTAACAGTGAATTAACACCTGGATTTGCATATTTCAATGATGCTATCAGAGATACATTAAAAGGTAATGTATTTACATCTACTGATAAGGGATATGTAAACGGTGCTGTTGGTAAATCAGGAGACATTTTCTTCTGTGCACAGGGTGCTGCAACATGGACAAACCTTGAGAGCAGACCACTTCAGATGATTAACTATTCATCTTGCCATGATAACTACACATTATGGGATAAGATTGCTTGCTCAAATCCAGATGATTCATTTGATTTGAGAGTAAAACAGAATAACCTCGCAGCTGCAATAACATTTACATCTCAGGGTATTCCGTTTATATTAGCAGGTGAAGAAATCTTAAGAACAAAAGTTAAAGAAGACGGTTCATTTGACCACAACAGTTATGCTTCTCCAAGTTCAGAGAACAGTATCAAATGGGATACACTTTCAATTGAGAAATATCAGAGTGTTCATGATTACTATCAGGGACTTATTGCATTCAGAAATGCTCATTCAGCTTTAAGAATGTCTGATGGAGATATGGTAGCTAAATGCATAAGCCAGATTGACACATCTTACCTTAATGAGTACGTTAAAGTAGATGGTGCAAACACACTTAAAGTCGGTGGAGTACTTGAGTATTCTATAACAGGATATGAAGGTGATGACGATATAGTTGTTATTTACAATCCTAATAATAAGGACCTTAATGTTAATATTCCTGATGGAGCATGGAATGTATATGTACAGGGAGATAAGGCAGGAACAGATGTACTCAGTACAGTTGCAGGTTCTGTAAAAGTTAATGCCGTATCTGCTACAGTACTTGTAAAGGGCTCACAGAAAAACATTGCTTCAAAAGCTGTTATCAGTGGAGTATCTAACAAGACATATACAGGTAAAGCTATAAAGATGACATCACTTAAAGTTAAATATGGTTCTAAGACACTTAAAAATGGTAAAGACTACACTGTATCTTACTCAAATAATAAGAATGCAGGTAAAGCTAAGATAACAGTTAAATTTAAAGGACTTTATAAAGGAACTGTTACAAAGACATTTACTATTAAGAAAGCTTCTCAGAGCATCAGTGTTAAAACATCATTAACAAAGAAGAAGAAAGATAAAGCATTCTCTCTTGGAGCAAAGCTTACAAAGGGTAATGGTAAATTAACATACAAGTCATCTAATACAAAGATTGCAAAAGTTAGCAGCAAGGGTAAAGTTACATTGACAGGTAAGGCAGGAACAGTTAAGGTTACTGTTACAGCTGCATCTTCAAATAACTACAACAAGGCTGCAAAGACAGTTACAATAAAAGTTAAATAATCGGTAATGTCAAATTACGAATTTATTTAACAAAAAAGGGATAATCCGTTGATTATCCCTTTTTTTTATTTTATAATATAAGATGATTCAGGTGTCAAAAGCCCCTACGGGGACTAGCCAACACAAGTATGTGTATTTGCAAGCTGGCTTGCAATACCACATATTGTGCTTGGCTGGTGCGTAGCACCCTTTTGACACCTAAATCATAAGATATAAAATAAATTTTAAATGGAGAGAAAAATGAAAAAAGCTATAAGAGTTTATACGTCAATGGATTTCGAGGAAAAATACGATTATGATGGTGATGATTTAGGGGCAATATATGATGGTGAGAGATTTACAATAAGAGTCTGGGCACCGATAGCCGTAAAAGTGGAGATAGTTATTTATAATGACGGAAACATTGAGGCTGAAGAAGAGGGAAAAGCCTATGAGATGGGACAGGGAAGAAATGGAACATGGCTCATAAAGTTATCTGATAAATTTATGGGTAAATTTTATACATTCAGGGTATATTTTAAAGATGGTACAATGAATGAAGCCTGTGATCCGTATGCAAAAGCAGTCGGGGTGAATGGTGACAGGGCGATGCTTATTGATTTGAATGATACAAATCCGGAAGGATGGAATGAAGACAGATATCCGTTCATAGATAAAGATATTCTTGATGCAATAATATATGAAATACATGTGCGTGATTTTACTATTGATCCATCTATAAATGCTACATATCCGGGAAAATATCTTAGTGTATGTGAAGAAAATCTTACAAATTCGTTTGGACAGACAGTAGGATTTGATTATATAAGAAAACTGGGTGTTACACATCTTCATTTATTGCCAATAGCTGATTTTGGTTCAGTTGATGACAGGGATGACAGTCAGTATAACTGGGGATATGATCCAAAAAATTATAATGCACCTGAGGGTTCATATTCAACTAATCCATATGATGGCAGGGTAGTAATAAAAGAATTGAAAACAATGATACATAAACTGCATGCCAGAGGAATAAGTGTAATTATGGATGTTGTATACAATCATACATATAATACAGACTTTTGTTTTAATAAGATAGTTCCGGGATATTTTTACAGATTTACAGACAGAGGAAGATATTCTAATGGTTCGGGATGCGGTAATGATGTGGCATCGGAGAGACATATGGTCAGAAAATTCATTGCAGATTCCGTACAATACTGGGCAAAGGAATATCATATCGACGGATTCAGGTTTGACCTGATGGGATTGATAGATGTAGATACGATGAATGCGGTAAGACAGGCTGTTAATGAAGTAAGACCGAATGTCATTATGTATGGTGAAGGATGGGATATGAAAACATCGTTGTCAAAGGGAAATACGATGTTGGCAAAGCAGTTTAATGCAAAGTATCTCGACAGGATTGCGATGTTTAATGATGAATTCAGAAATGCGATTAAGGGAAGCGTATTTATTGACGATGCAAACGGATATATAAGTAACAATCTGAAAAAAGAGGATGATATTATAAAGGGTGTGAAAGCTGCACCAAGCTGGGCGATGACACCTAAGGCAGTTATTAATTACAGTGCATGTCATGATAACAATACTCTTTTTGATAAAATTGAAATGGGAAATAAGGGAATAACGTTTGAAGAAAAAGTAAGACAGAACAAGTTGGCAGCGCTTATTCAGTTTACATCCCAGGGAGTTATGTTTATGCATGCCGGTGATGAACTGCTCAGGACAAAGGTTGATGAGAATGGTGAGTTTGTAAGTGACAGTGTAAGGGCAGGGGACAGTGTTAATGCAATAAAATGGGATGACCTTGGAAAGAAGGAATACAATGATGTAAGTAATTATTATAAGGGACTCATAATGTTAAAGCAGTTATTCAGATCGTTTAAAATGAATGAGAAGGATGCCATTGAGAGAAATATAGAATTTCTTGCACGGGGTAAATATATAGAATTCCAGATAGATTCATATAAATGTGGAGATGCAGTTAAGAATATACTTGTCATATACAATCCTTCTAAAGAGGATGTGGAAATATTCCTTCCGAAGGGAACATGGTATGTATGCTGTGATGC
>CACWRR010000078.1 GCA_902763335.1 uncultured Lachnospiraceae bacterium
GGCGTCACTCATCAAAAGATTAAATATCTGCAATTTTCAAGGTTCAATTGAGCCTTTTTCTTTGGCTCTGTTTTTTCATAAGTCACTTGACACTACCCTGTTTGTATAATATGAATATAGCACAATTTATGGCTGTATTTTTATTTATGTCCTTTATTTCGTTAATTAATCACACTTTGAACACACAAACTATGTTAGTGCAAAAAAAGACTGAACAGCTTTGCATCGCCATTCAGCCTTTTTCCAAATATATGTTTATCTTACATTAAACGCTTTGATTCCCGGATATACTGCACTTGCACCGAGTTCTTCTTCTATTCTGAGAAGCTGGTTATATTTAGCTACACGCTCACTTCTGCTAGGTGCACCCGTCTTAATCTGGCATGTATTGAGTGCAACAGCAAGGTCAGCAATTGTAGTATCTGCTGTTTCACCTGAACGGTGTGAAGATATAGCTGTGTAACCTGCTTTATGTGCCATCTTGATAGCCTCAAGTGTCTCTGAAACAGAACCAATCTGATTAAGCTTAATAAGGATTGCATTTCCTGCACCAAGCTCGATTCCTTTAGAAAGTCTCTCTGTATTTGTAACAAATAAGTCATCACCTACAAGCTGAACCTTGTCTCCAAGTCTGTCTGTAAGTTTCTTCCATCCATCCCAGTCTTCTTCATCCAGTCCGTCTTCGATAGATATAATCGGATATTTCTCGCAGAGAGCTGCCCAATGTTCGATAAGCTCCTCTGATGTAAACTCTGTACCAGCCTTAGGAAGCTTGTAGAATCCTTTACCTTTCTCACTCTTCCACTCTGATGATGCAGCATCCATTGCAATCATGAAATCTTTTTCAGGCTCATATCCTGCATTTTTAACTGCTTCTAATATGTACTGGATAGCTTCTTCATCAGATGCAAGGTCAGGTGCAAATCCACCTTCATCGCCTACCGATGTTGCAAGTCCTTTGCTCTTAAGAAGTGCTGCAAGTGCATGGAAAACTTCTGCACACCAACGCAGACATTCTTTGAATGAAGGTGCTCCAACAGGCATAATCATAAATTCCTGAACATCAACTGTATTTGCAGCATGTGCTCCACCATTTAAAATGTTCATCATAGGTACCGGAAGACGATTTCCTGAAACACCACCAAGGAAACGATATAATGGAATATCAAGTGCTATAGATGCTGCTCTTGAAGCGGCAATAGATACTGCAAGTATTGCATTTGCACCAAGATTTGATTTATCCTTTGTTCCGTCAGCCTCTATCATTGCCTTGTCAATTGCATATATATCTGTAACGTCCATACCTGTGATAGTATCGTTAATAACTGTATTAATATTTTCTACTGCTTTTGTAACACCTTTTCCAAGATATCTTGCCTTGTCTCCATCACGAAGCTCAAGTGCCTCAAACTCACCTGTAGATGCTCCACTAGGTGCTGTACCTCTTCCAACTGTTCCGTCAACAAGTATTACTTCTGCTTCAACTGTAGGATTTCCTCTTGAATCCAATATTTCTCTTCCAATTACTTTTTCAATCTGTAAATAATCCATCAATTTATCTCCTTCCACTGGCTGTTGCAGAACATCTCTATAACCATATTCAGCAGCTATGGCTATAGAAGAGTCTACATGATTTATTCACTAACTAGAGTTAGTATATACGAACCATCTTTAAATTACAAGTAGCTAAATTGATAGTTATTCTCATTTGCCGTAAAATTTATATATTTTCTTCTACGACCTCATTCTCCATATCATCAATTGCCTTCTTATTTCTCTGCAACTGGGCATCCTCTGCTATGGCACGCATTATTCTTCCCTGATCCTCAGCCGAAAACATTCCGATAAGTTTACCAAGTGCTCCTATACTGTTTCTATTCACCATAAGGCATCCACCTGCTGATAACGGAATGGTCAGCACATTTTTACTGTTACTCATATCTCCAAGACATATTGCATTATTCTGATAATCACATACAAATATACCACCATTATACGATATAATCCCATTTTTATCTGCCAGTGCGAAATATCCACATTTATTTTTCATGTCATTCTGTTTCAGTTTTTCTACATGCTCTCTGGTTTCTTCTTTTATCTCATCAAGCTGTTCATCAACCTTTTCAAGCATATTATCCCATTCTTCCACAGTCATTTCACTGCTTCCTATACAAAATTTTGGTGGTCCGTTCTCTATTCTGTCCTGAACATAATCATAAAATTTAAGAAATGCATCATGAAACGCTGCTTTCACATCATAATCTTCCTGACTGTCAGTATCAGCCTGCTTACTTTTTGCCACATCCGCTGCTCCTGCAGCCGCACTGTATATCCCAGCACTCTCTTCAGATGCTTCTGCAACTTTATTTTCAATTTCAGCTACATCCACAATATATCCATCCACATTTCCATCATCAGTTTTTTTCTCCACATATGCCTGACAGTCACTTATCATCTTCGCCTTATATACACACCCGTTTACAATATCCTGAAGTACAAAATCACTGTTTTTTGATCCCATTCCCATCACATCACACGGTGCTATATCATCAGCCTGAAAAAGTCTTTTAATATTTATACTTCCATTTTGCATGGCTATGTTACTGCCTGCACCTACATTTATATTCTGTCTGTCATCTGCTTCATTATCTTCTGACACGGATTTGAAGAATTTATCAGCAAATCCTGTGCTGTCAGACTTTATATCTTCTTTACTTTTCTTATTATGTATCACCTGATTATATTTAAATTTATCGATATTATTTACGTTCATATATTTTCCCTTTCTTTAGAAATTATCTCTCCCAGTTTCTTTCTTCCGCGTCTGAGATTTGTCTTTACCGTATTTTCAGGAACAGCCAGCAATTCTGATATTTCACGTACTGAATAATCTTCATAGTAAAATAAATATAAAGGCCGCCTGTATTTTTCGTCAAGCAGACACAGGTTACTTAGAACCTCATTGTCATAATTGCCTATACCTGCAAAATCTTCACATTCATATATATTTATATTATCAATTCCCACCGTATCTCTGTTCCACTTACTCTTTAACAAATCCCTGCACAGATTGATGGTAACTCTGATTATCCATGCTTTCTCATGTTCCTCACTGGCAAATTCCTGTGCCTTACCAAGAACGCGTATAAATACTTCCTGTGTTATATCATCCGCATCGGCTTTAGATTTCGCTTCCATATACGCTACTCTGAACACCATGGAATAATATCCGGTAAAAAAATATTCTATGTCACCTTTTTGCATTTTCCCACCTTTATTCTTTAATTTGTCAGACCATTTAATATGCCTGTACATATATAATACGATCCTGGCAGATAAATAGTTTCATTCAAAAAAGTTTATTATTATAAAATTTTGAAAATTTACTTATTATATGTTATACTGATATTGTATCATATATTTTATTTTATCATAATAAAATATATGGATGCACAAAAATAAAAAAGGAGGATTCATTTTATGAAAAAAATGAAAAAGATTATGGCTGTAATGTTAACATTTACCATCATTTTATCGGTATTTCAAACATCTACAGTCCAGGCAGCCGGTAAAAAGAAAATAGTAAAAAGCATGTCGGTATCAAAAAGCAGTATTTCTGTAAAAGCAGGAAAGTCAGTAACTGTCAAAACCACTGTCAAATGCAGCAAAACATCCGCTGCTACTGACATGAAAGTAAAGGTAAAATCATCAAATACTAAAGTCGCAACTGTTAAAGTTGCCTCTAATCCTTCAAAAAAAGGGAAAAGCGGAATTTCTTCCATTAAAATAACCGGAAAATCCGCCGGCAGTGCTAACATAACTGTTACAGCAGTAAGTTCTACCACAAAAGGCAAAACCATAAGCAAGATTATCAAAGTCAGGGTTTCAAAAAAAGCTGTATCAAATGTTGTGAAATGGACAGTTAAAGAAGAAACTTTCACGGGAGCATACTCATACAAAGATGAAACCACAAATGAAGATTTAGTTATTCCAAAAGAGCTGACTCGTAAATATGTAAGTTTCAATCCGTGGCCTACTACAAACGAACAGGTTCAATATGTAATAAAAAACTGTGATGACCCATTCGTAATAGGTGCCCTTTATGTAGTTGCATTGGACAATTATGAATATAAGGGATTGTCTGATTACAGTAGTGTAGCATATAATATGTTAAATTCATTGATGAATGGTGCAGGTGCAGTAACAGGTTCAGCATATGAGCTAAGCCTTCCACAAAAGCAGAAGCTCCGTGACTACGGAATGAAACAGATTCTGACAACCGACGGAACGGCCATAAATGTCACAACATTTGCCTCAAGGACATATTTAAAAGGTGCTACACCTTACAACAATTATACACCTGCAGGCGGCATCAAAGATAAGACAAAATGGCAGATTGTTATGGATGAATATGTATATTGTGGCGACCTTGCAAACGGTTACATAACAGTTTGCCCTCAAAGGTATAGCGAATCTCAGGAAACTGCCGGTGGAAAAAAGGAAGTAATCGAACATTGGCAGGGCATACGTATCGGATTCAGATGGAACAAAACAGCTAAAGTCTGGTTACCTACAGACAATGTTACGCTAAACACCCCTCCATCAGGTCCATTAGTTCCATTTGACATTTCAAAACAGATAATGTTCTCAAACAATTATATAGCACCTGTTGCAGATCAGGGCTTTTAAGCATTATCTTTTATAATTGATAAAAAAGATTGGTTGCAATGTACATCATTCAGCCAATCTTTTTCATACTATAACATTGCCAAAACTCTGCTTACTTCTTTCTCTGTACATTTTAATCTCTCTGCTATATCTCCTATTGTGTACCCTAACTCATGTAAAATTTCTATTTTTCCCTCTCGTTTTCCTTCAGATTTTCCTTCCAGTATTCCTTCTCGTTTTCCCTCATTTCTTCCTTCATTCCTTGCCTCTTCTCTGATTTCTCTTACTGCCTTACACATATCTACCACTTCTCCTTCTTCTATCTCTTTTTCCGGTATATCAAGTTCACAATACTCATTTAATACTGCCATCGCACTTTCTGATAATGATTCCAGTTCCTTTTCATGACTGTCTAAGTATTTCTGAAAATCTTCTTTTGTTTCTGCACAATTAAGCAATCCAAGTATAACACCTAATGATGACTGCATATTTTTGCTCTGCTTTTCACTGTAGTTTTCAGGTTGCAGTAGTACCATTTTGTAATCCGGTATAAGTTCTGTTACTTCATCCGACAGTTCTCCAAAGTCCAGCATG
>CACWRR010000079.1 GCA_902763335.1 uncultured Lachnospiraceae bacterium
TCGTTTTGCGCAGCTACCGTAAGTATCTCTTCTATAGTAATCATATTCTAGTTGTCCTCCCTAATCTGATTCGTATGCAATCTTAAGTGCTTCTTTAAACGATGTAGTTCCCTCGAGACAAAGTCTGACACCACTGTCCTTGAGTGTGTGCATACCATCAGCAACAGCCTGTGCCTTAAGTTCATCCGCTCTCGCTCCGGCTGCAATCTTTATTCTAAGTTCATTATTAACCGGCATTATCTCGTATACACCGATTCGTCCAAAATATCCGACTCCACCGCATGTACTGCATTCTGTTCCCGGTTCATAAATTGTAAGGGGCTGATTGATATCCACGCCGAGCAGTCTCTTCTCGTCTTCGGTAGCCTGTACAGGTCTCTTGCAATCCGGACACAGTCTTCTTACGAGTCGCTGGGCAATAACTCCAACAAGCGAGTCACCGATCATATATGGTTCTATACCCATATCTGCCAGACGGGTGATTGTACTTGCAGTACCATTCGTATGCAGTGTACTTACAACCAAATGTCCTGTGATAGCCGCCTTAACAGCTATACCTGCCGTTTCACCGTCTCGAATCTCTCCAATCATAATGATGTCCGGATCCTGACGCAGAATAGAACGGAGGGCAGCGGCAAATGTAAGTCCCGCCTTCTCATTTACGTGTACCTGATTGATACCTTCCATGTTAGCCTCGACAGGATCTTCTACTGTGATAATATTAACATCTTCTGTGTTAAGCTCACTTAATGCAGTGTAGAGCGTTGTAGATTTACCGGATCCTGTAGGTCCTGTTACAAGAATAATACCATGTGGATTCTTTAGAATTCTGTCAAACTTCTCAAGCTCTTCTTCAGAAAAACCAAGATTTTTCTTATCTCTTGTAAGATTCTCTTTAGATGTGAGACGCATAACTATCTTTTCACCATTTACAGTAGGAAGTATAGATACACGGACATCATATTCTCTTCTGTCCACGGTCATCGCTATACGTCCATCCTGTGGTTTTCTCTTTTCTGCGATATCCATTCCACCTATAATCTTTATACGTGCAACTATCGCTGAAAGGAAATCTATATCATATGTGGCAACCTTGACAAGGGCACCATCAATACGGTATCTTACTCTTACTTCATACTCCATAGCCTCTATATGTATATCACTGGCTCTTCTACGGACTCCCTGTTCAAGTATGCTTCGAACAAGCTGGACAATAGGTGAATTATCTACATCATCCTGTCTCTCCGCTTCAGATGCATCCGAGAGTTTAGCTTTATCTTTCTCCCTCTCCTTACGGTACTGCTCTGCGGCAGCCATAGCCTTGTTAGCACCATACAGTTTATCTATCTGATATTCTATCTGTGATCTGGTACTAAGTACAGGGTCAACCTGAAGGTTGGTAATAATGGATATATCATCTATAGCCACGATATCCATCGGGTCAGCCATCGCAACCCTGAGTACATTTGGAACCAACTGGTCGTATCCTATAGGAATAAGGCAGTTCTTACGAATGAAGTCTTCGTTAAGCATCTTGCCGACTTCTTCATCTATCTTTATCTTTCTTAAATCTATGTATTCTATTCCAAGCTGGTCACACAGAACATCGATAACATCGTTCTCTTCTACATAACCAAGTGTAACAACTGTCTCACCAAGCTTTAACCCTTTATTCTTCTGTTCCTGAAGTGCATTATTAAGTTGTTCCTCGGTAAGCAGCCCCTTCTGAACAAGGCAGTCACCAAGACGAATCTTGTTATATCTCGCCATATCTTCTTATTCCTTCATTTCATCCTTAATTTATCACTACATAATTTTATCATAACAGTACCATAAAATAAAGTGGTTTTTCACATTTTCATCACTTTGTTATACATTTTTATAATTTTCAACTAATTTAGTTTTTATTTTTTGTGCATTTTGCTATGTTTTTATATTTTTTCCAGTCCCTCTCTCAGTTTTAGCAGTGCTTTTTTCTCTATTCTGCTTATATAACTCCTTGATATGTGATATTTCTGTGCAAGCTGCCTCTGGGTCAGTTCTTTTCTGCCCGCCAGTCCGTACCTGCTATATATTATATCCTTTTCCCTCTCATTTAGAACCACGTCAAATATTTTATAGAGATTTATTATATTCTGCTTCAACTCACATTTTTCATATACTTCCTTTTCACTTATTTCTATCACATCTATCAGACTTATATCATTTCCGTCTTTATCAAGCCCTATCGGTTCAAAAAGAGAGATTTCCTTCATCTTCTTTTTTTCATTTCTGAGCATCATAAGAATTTCATTTTCTATGCACTTCGCTGCATATGTTGCAAGCCTCCCTTTAGATATTTCAAAGCTGTTGACAGCCTTTATAAGACCTATTGTACCGACAGATAATATATCCTCCATGTCTCTTCCCGGCTTGTGATACTTTTTGCTTATATGAGCCACGAGGCGCATATTACGCTCTATCAGAATATTTCTGGCAGTCTGACTGCCATCCTGAAATTCTTTTAAATATTTTTCCTCTTCATGTCGCGTAAGGGGTTTTGAAAAAGTTTTCAAAAAAAGCACCTCGAAGCATCTTTAATATATTTTATGTCAGATTCACTTCAAAGTGCCTTTCCATATAGTTAAATTTAACATTTTACTCTGCACGTCGCAGAATGTCAAACTCATCAAGCGGAGTTCCAAGGTCTATATACAGTTTCTGTTTCGGATGCGGTGCACTGTCCATTTCATTCCCATACTCATCAAGTATCCGTTTTACAGTTACCACCTGATTTTCTCCCGAAGGTTTCATAATCTCTATCTCTTCACCTACACTGAATTTGTTCTTCTGTTCAATGCAATATCCCATTCCATCTTCATAACCTTTTATCAGTCCAAGGTATGTGTAATTCTTCTCGTATGTGTTGCTGTCATATATCTGCGTATCCTTATCCGGCTTTCCAAAGAAAAATCCTGTAGTATACTTTCTATATGTGCATTTCGATATTTCCTCACGGTAAAACGGTAAACGTTCCCTATAATATTCAGGAGATTTTTTGTAATCATCTATAGCCATTCTGTAGGTTCTGGCAACTGTGGCAACATAAAGTGCCGTTTTCATTCTGCCCTCAACCTTAAAACTGTCTATTCCTGCATCTATAAGTTCAGGAATGTGTTCAATCATACATAAATCTTTGGAATTGAATATATATGTTCCACGTTCATTCTCATATACCGGCATATACTCTCCCGGTCTTGATTCTTCCACTACGCTGTATTTCCATCTGCACGGATGTGTACAGGCTCCGCGGTTCGCATCTCTCGAAGCCATGAAATTACTCAAAAGGCAGCGTCCCGAATACGATATGCACATGGCACCGTGTATAAATGTCTCTATCTCCATGTCATCAGGAATATTATTTCTTATAGTCTTTATCTCCTCAAGCGAGAGTTCCCTTGCCGTAACCACTCTCTTTGCACCGAGTCCGTACCAGAAGTTAAATGTTCCGTAGTTTGTATTATTCGCCTGTGTACTTACATGAAGTTCCATATCAGGAAGTATTTCCTTTGCAATGGTAAATATCGCAGGATCAGATATAATAAGCGCATCCGGTTTTACATCCTTAAGCTCGGTAAAATATTTTCTAACTTCCTCAAGATCACCATTATGTGCCAGAATATTAGCCGTCACATACACTTTCACTCCACGTTCATGGGCAAAAGCAATTCCCTCCCTCATATCATCAAGGGAAAAATTCTTAGCTCCGGCTCTCAGGCTGAACACTTCACCACCTATATATACTGCATCCGCTCCAAACGTTACAGCCACTTTAAGTACTTCCAGATTATTTGCCGGAATAAGCAGTTCAACTTCTCTCATCTTCTTTTCCTTTCCTGACACTTATAGTTATTCCATCACCTATAGGTACCACTGTTGTTTCAAACTCAGGCATATTTTTCAATGTGTACAGATATTCCCTCATACGGGAATGTATGGTCCGGTTTCTTCTCTCTATGCCATATCTCGATTTGACTATATCTCCCTCCTGAAGTACATTGTCACACACGATGACTCCGCCTTCATTCACCTTATCCATAATCATCTCCAGATAATTCATATACTGTCCTTTAGCCGCATCCATAAATACAAAGTCATACTTTTCATTAAGTTCCGGCAAAACCTTGAGGGCATCTCCTTCTATGAGCCTTATTCTGTCTGAATATCCTGATTTTTCTATATTATCTAGTGCTATCGGTATTCTCTTTTCATAATTTTCTATTGTTGTTATATGACAGTTTTCAGGCATTGCACCTGCCATTATTATTGCCGAATATCCTATAGCAGTACCTATTTCCAATATACTCTCCGGTCTTGTTATGTTTATCAGTACCTTGAGCATACTCTCCATCTCCTTGCGGATTATAGGCACATAATTTTCATGGGCATATTTTTCTATGCCATCGCACAATTCTCCATTACTCTTTTCAAGCGAATGTATAAATGTAACTATTCTATCATCTACTATCATTACTGGCTTTCTCCATCTGAATCCGGTTTAGTACAAAGCATTTCTATAATTGATTCTCCATCCATGCTTGAATTCAATGTGTATGTTCCCGGTATATACTTTGCCTCGTATATTATCGATTGCACATAATATACCATCTTTTTCTCAACAACATGGTTGTCGTATAATTTCTGTGCCACATCCATCTTTGAATCACCCGAATCGATAGTGACCACTATCTCCGTTCCCGGTGATTCCTCATATCCCTCATTTGCAAACACATCTTTTCCAAAATTGTAACTGACTGTACCGAGTATTATGAGAACTGCTGCTACTACAAAATATACCGTCACTTTTATAAAGGTTTTTATCATTGCCTCTGTCTTGGGACTAAGCATCATATTCATCAGCCTTTCTCATTTTAATTGAGGAAATTCATATCCATATCTATTGAATC
>CACWRR010000080.1 GCA_902763335.1 uncultured Lachnospiraceae bacterium
ATCCAGCTTCATATTAAATGTCTTCGTATCATTTCCGTATCTGAAATCAAATGTAAGTTCATCATTAAGTCCGCTTTCTATTTCAACCGTTCCATTTTTCACATCACGTCTTCCGATAGTATATGCCTGATTTACCTGCTGTCCTCCCACTGTTGATGTCGGAGTTTTATTACTGCTTTTATCTGTTGAAGAACACAGCACATTATAATAAAATCCACCGGAAAATGTACTTTTTTCCATCCTGTAATGTTTTCCCGGATTTGCACACTCTATCCTTACGCCGGTCGCTCCCACACTCACATTAAACTGTCCCGTACCTGTCGCAGCATCAAGCTTGTCCTGCAGCTCCTTTTTCAACTCATCAAATGTATATGTCTGTTCTTTAAGTTCTATTGAAACCGGAACACTGCTGCCATTTTTTATATATGTAAATTTAAGTGACTTATTCCATTTATCGATAGTTACAGGCTCAGTCAGGTTCTTCCCATCTATGTAAGCTTTCTTCGTGGAAATGTATCCTTTTGTCTCTGTCGGATTTATATCCGTAGTAGTCTCATTTCCCTTAAGAAATATTCCCCCTTTATCTGATGACATTTCCAGTGTTCCATTATTATCATTTGCTGTTATCTCTAACTTTCCATCAGGTGTAAATGACGCTGTGGCACCATATTTTTTAGTTGTGGTTTCGCCGTATATCTGTTTCATGGATGTTCCACCGGATTCATACGTCATCTTTATACTTGCAGTCACACCTTTTTTATCCGTTGTATATGTAAGTTTTCCGCCTGATAATGACACAGTAACTCCGGCTCCCGCATTTTTTAACTTTTCATTCAATTGATTTACAAGCGTATCCGGTGTGTATGTACCGTTTTCTAATGTCAGATTATACTGGGTTCCATTGACATTTATATTAAATTCATTGGTACTGTCATCAATGGTCACTGTATTCTGAACATTACATCCGGCTGTGGCTTTTGCCGGTGTCTCTGCAACCGAATCCCCAAATATTGCATCAGTGCTCTTGCCGCCCGTCGTATTACTATATGATATTTTACAGTTCGCCCCTGTATCATTCGTAGTAAGAGTGAGTCTGTTTCCGCTTAAAGATGCAGTAACAGAAACCTTCTGATTCTTTAACTGCTTATTTATCTCATTAACTACTCCTGCCCTGTCGTAAGTTCCGTTTGTAAGTGTCAGACTGACATCTTTACTGTCACCGTTTTTATCCGTATACGAAAATATAAATTCGTTATTATCATCCGTTACAGTTACGCTCGACTGTATGTCCCTCGATGAAGTTCCGGTTGCAGCAGTTCTCGTAGTATGCAGTTCTTTCATAAACGAGCTTTCTGAAGATGACAATTCTATACCGGTATACTTTCCCGCATATTCTGTATTATCAGGATTATTAAGTCTTGATGTAAATACAAGGCTGCCATTATCAAGAGATACTTTTGCTCCTCCGGTATATTTACCATAAGACGCATCTATCTTATTCTGTAACATATTAACCAGCTGATTTTTAGTATATGCGCCGGAATCCAGTACAAGTTTACGCTCTACACCATTAAGTTTTATGACAAGTTCATTATTATCCCCATTGATACTTATATTATCCGGCAGTTTTGCATCTATGGTAACCGTTGCAGGAACATTATTTTTATATGACCCGGCTTCACCCTGAACATAATCACTGCTGCCCTGATTTTTATATGTTTTATTGTTAACCGATGTGGTTCCGTTACCACCGAGACTTGTCTTTATATCCGCTGATGTTCCGCGTGCATCTATCTCAGTAAATGTATTTGGTGATACTGTTATCTGTTCTTTAAGCTGTGCATTTATACTGTCTAATATTTCTTTCTTTGTAAGATTTCCTTTTGGGAGAGTAATCTCCTGATTCTGACCATTAATTTTTATATTAAATTTATTGTTATCATCCGTAATATTAGTTGTATCTCCCACAGTTGTATTTGTAGTAATCTTTGCCGGAGTTGTTGATGTGCCCGTATCCTTTAAATTTACATTAGAAGTCTTTGTATCCTTACCGACAAATAAATCACGGTATCCGTTATTTCCTGTTATCTCCTCAATGTGAATCTCTGGTACTCCGCTTCCTTCTGCCCCTGTAAGTATCAGCCTACCCGATGTCTGGCTGACATTTATCTTACCTTTATAACCTATTCCCGCACCTGTGCCATTTAACTGTTCATTAATCTCATTTATGATACCCTGTATAGTAGAATAACTTCCGGCACTTAATTTGACATTGTAAGAATCATTTCCTATCTTCAGCTTAAAACTGTCATTCTTTCCATCCTCTATAACTAGCGGAAACTCTCTGGTACCGAAGGTCTTTCCTCCTGTAATCTGTGGTACTTTGTTATCCGTATTATCATAAGAAACATCCGCGTCTGTTACAAAGCTTGTATATTCGCAGTCCGTAAATAATGTCGTATATACACTTGACGTTTTATCTATATCAATGCTGCTTTCTATACCCTCCTCCTCTGATGTAAGTTCTATCCCCTGATATCCTCCTGATGTATACAAGGCTGCTGAAACCTTTATTCCATTATTGTTAAATAACTCATTTAATTTTTCTGCCATCTGTGCCGCAGTATATTCACTTTCCGGAATAATAATATCCTGTACATTTCCGCCATTAGCAGACATTTTAAGAGTGTTGTTAGAAGAATCTATGGTAAAATGATTATGTTTTTCATCCCTTGTGTCTGTAGGCAAAACACTTCCACCTCTGAATCTGGCTGGTGTACGGACAACATTTCCATACATAACATTATCATAGAAAACTGAAGTATATATGTCGTCTCCTGTATCTATCTTAAACATATTTCCTTTAAAACCGGTTATTATTGCCTCATCGCTCTGAAGTTTTATTCCTGTTCCATATGCAACTGCTTCTACACCTGTTCCCTGAAGCTTATCATTCAGCAAATCAATAAGTTCTTTTCTTGTATACGCGCCTTCTTTTATGGTTATATCCATATTTTTTACATTTCCGTCAAAATCCTGTATCTGGAAGGTCATATTATCATTATTTCCGGCTGAGATGTCAAGTTTCACATACTCACTTGGAAATACCGTAGTTCCGATAAGTGCTCCGATACTTCCACCATTGTACATATCATATATCAGATATGACAGACCGCCTGACACACCTTCTATCATCTTACCTCCCTCAATATTTATATTGCATGTTCCATCCTTAGTGTATTCAAAATTCAGACCATCCTTAGCACCATCAGTGTTTTGCATGGCATCATCAATTTCATCTATAAGTTCCTGCGTTGTATAAACTCCCTCCGGAACAGTTATCGATACAGTTTTCGCTGGATCCGTATCATTCATTCTGTATGTTATTTCAAGTGTATTGTCCGGCTGGGTTACAACCTGTCTTGTTCCCTGATCCCACGTTTTGTTTCCCTCACACTGATAATAATCAGGCTCATGGCTGCTGAATATGTTCTTCGTATTAAACTGGGTTGTTCCGCATATTCTGTCCACTTCCGACTGTAACGCATCAAATTCTTCCTGCAATGCTGCCCTGTCTTCTTCTGTATTGGTATCATTAAGAGACTGTACCGTAAGCTCCGTCATGCGGTGCAATATAGCATGCGCCTCATTTAACGCACCCTCACCTGTCTGAATCCATGATATTCCATCCTGTGCATTTTGGGTTCCCTTGTTAAGCCCACGTATCTGTTCTCTCATTTTCTCAGATATAGTAAGCCCTGCCGCATCATCTGCTGCCGAATTTATCCTGTATCCCGACGAAAGCTTTTTTGCTGATTTTGTCTTATTCGTTGTGTTTAATTTATACATTATGTTTGCATTGTCTGCAAGTAAATTGTTTGTTATTATCATTATGTTCCTCCCTGAATACTTTTGAGTTTGTATTTCATGTACAAACCTAGTATAATTGAGTCTGTATTAATATATCTTTTACAGGAGGCAGCCTTTTAATATGAACATTTTAGCCATCAATCAAAAAAGCTACGGTATAGAACACGTCGTTTCTACCCTGAAAGAGCTGGGACACAGTGTTACACTTACTGATTTAAATATAGATGATGTACGCATCTCCAAATTTGTTGATGATTTCTTTAACTCTAAAGTTTCTGCAAATAATTATGATGCAGTCTTTACATTTAACTACTTTCCGGTAATATCCGATAACTGTAAGCGACACAACATCAAATATATATCATGGGTGTATGACAGTCCCCATGTAGTCCTATATTCATATACCATTATAAACAGTTGTAACTATATATTTTTATTTGATAAAAATATATATGATGAACTAAAAAATGGCGGGATAAATACTGTATACTATCTTCCTCTCGCTGCCGATACAGATTACTATGACAGATTCAAACCAAATGATTCCATAACTGCCAAGTACCGGAGTGATGTATCCTTTGTAGGTTCCTTATACAACGAAAAGCACAGATTATACGATAAATTCAACAGTCTGCCCCCGCATACAAAAGGTTACATTGACGGTATTGTTACCGCTCAGAGTAAAATATATGGTTATTTCTTTCTTCCGGAACTTTTAACTGAGGATATTACAAACGAAATTCAAAAGATTGTGCCATATTCTGCAAACAAATATGGTATAGAAACTCCTGAATATGTATACTCCCATTGTTTTATGGCAAGAAAAGTAACCGAAATAGAACGTCACGATTTACTTAAAGCTGTATCAGAAAATTTCAATCTGAACCTATATACATCAGGTGATACTTCCGTATTCCCACACGCTGTCTGTATGGGACCTGTGGATTATTATGATACCATGCCTTATGTATTTAAATGTTCAAAGATAAACCTTAACATAACGCTCAAAAGCATCATAAACGGTATTCCTCTCAG
>CACWRR010000081.1 GCA_902763335.1 uncultured Lachnospiraceae bacterium
CAGCGTCTACCTTGCTCTTTTTGAATATTACACGGAACACATCAAAACCATCTTCTCTTATATTGCCAAGCCTGTCTAAATCTACAGGTTTACCCATATCTATCATTCCGACATACTTAGTTTGTGACTGTTTTGGCGCTATCATGTCCTTTACGCTCTCATTTCCGTCAAAAAGCGAATAATCTCTGTCATATTCGCACTCTCTTACGAATCCTATTTCAAAATATTCGACGCCTGCCAAAACCATTTTCTTTGTAATATTTCTAATTGCTTTCTCACCAAAATGCCAGTCGTTTACATACCCTCCATCACGAAGTGTACAGTCGAGCAAATTTATATTTCCCATAATTCATTTACCTCTCTTATATCCTTAACGGTAATTGTATCATCATGTTTCTCATTTCCTATATATATGGACTTACATCCATACTCGTTTGACATCATTATATCACTTTCATAAGTGTCTCCGATAACCATTATATCATCTTTGCTTAAGCCTTGTTGATGACATATTATCTCCAATAACAACGGATTCGGTTTTCCGACCACATAGTCAGCCACACGTCCGGTACATCCTTCTAACGCACCTACCATAGCTCCACATCCGGGCATTCTCTTCGCCCCTTCTCCGGGATAATGTTTCTCTCTGTTGCACGCAATTATTGCTTTTGCATTTAATGCTACCTGCAATGCTTCCGTCAGTTTATCATAGTCAAATCCCATGTCATATCCTACTACCACCACATCTGCCTTGTCAGAAATCTTTATACCGGCTTTCTCAAATTCATCTTCCAAGCCCGATGTTCCACATATATACACTGTTTCAAAGCCCTTCTCCTTAGCATACAGAGCCGCTGCATATCCCGATGTATATACCTCATCTTCATAACATTCAAGTCCCATATTGCATAACTTGTCATATATTTCCTTTCGACTCTTAGTCGAATTATTAGTCATAAAGAAAACTTTCTTTCCCTCATCCCGAAATCTCTTAACGACACTGTCCGCTCCATCAATCATCTTATTACCATAATAAATCGTACCATCAAGGTCAAATAAAACAGCCTGATATTTCATATTACTCCTCATTTCTGAGCGATTTTATCGCGAAGAAGCGAAGAAAAATTCGCGGAGGCGATTTTTCTTCTGCCATAAATGGCTATTTGTTTTCGCTCCGAAACAAATAGCCATATGAAATATCACGCATCGGCGTGATATTTCATATTACTCTCCAATCGGTTCTATTATCATATTGCTCAAGAATTCTTCTCTGTCAAGAAATGGTGCAAGATCCTCAAGCGGTGGACTTACAAGTGTTCCATCCGGCAATTTTTTAGTTGCACTCTTTGGCTCAAAGTTCTGTGTAGTAGATACAAATATCTCACATATAACAGGTCCGCTTTCAGCAAGTGTCTTGTCTACTGCAGATTTCATATCTGCATTGGAATGTGCTGAGTAATACGGATATCCGAACGCTGCAGCAAGCTTTCCAAAATCAGGGAATGACAAATCACCACTCTCAGGTCCTATACCTACCTTATCATGTCCTGAAAACAGATTGTTCTGTGTCTGTCTTATAGAATGATATCCTGCATTATTAATTATAAATATTTTAATCGGAAGATTATTTGTTATAACAGTCTGTAACTCCTGAAGGTTCATCATGATACTTCCATCGCCTTCTATACATATGGTATTCTCTTTTCCTATAGCCACGCATGCGCCTATTGCTGCCGGAAGTCCGTATCCCATACTTGCCACACCACTGTTTATAATAAATCTTGCATCTTTCTTTATCACATAGTTATGGCTTCCTACAACACATGCACTTCCATTTGATACTACCGTCATATTTCCATCAGGAAGACTACTGCTCAGATAATTTATAAATGCATACACATTTGCATATTCTCCATCTTCTTCCCAATGTTTCGGCTGTGTTACAGGATATTTTTCCTTCCACTCCAGACATTTATCTGTCCAGAATGAATCTGTAAATACTGTTCCTTCTGTATCCTTAATCTGCTCATATAACTTTTCAAGAAAATCCTTTGCATCTGCATGAACAGGCATGTCCACATGTATAGTAGTCTTTTTAAGCTCTGCCGCATCAGCATCCACCATAACAACATAAGCTTCTCTCGCCCAAGTTTTCCAATTGTAACCGACCTGTCTTATCGACAGTCTGTTTCCGATAGCTATCACAAGGTCAGAGTTCTGTACAGCAAAATTGCCGGCTCTGTCACCCATTATGCCACCTCTTCCAACATATAAAGGATTGTCAGTCTCAATCTCATCTATGGAATCCCAACATGTAGCCACAGGAATTCCCATCTTTTCTACAACCTTTACAAATGTGTCATGTCCCTCAGACAGTCTTATTCCGTTGCCGGCATAAAATACAGGTCTTTTGGCAGATTTTATTTTCTGAATAACTTCTCCAACTATAGTTTCAGGCACTTCCGGAACCTTCTTATCCGCATCTTCTTCCGGATTGTATCCTTCAAGTTCATCTGTCTCAATGTAGCTTCCCTGATAATTAACCGGAATATCTATCCATACAGGACCTCTTCTTCCGGTCATTGCCAGATAATATGCCTTCTCAAGTTCATATCTTATTCTTGATGTATCCTCTATCATAACTGCATATTTGCACATGCTGCCAACTGCTTTTGTAATGTCAAACTCCTGATCCCCGACAGCCCTTAGTGGAAGTCCGTCCGTGAACTGACTCATATATCTGGCTGTAGTGTCATATCTTACCTGTCCGGATATTACAAACATAGGAACCGAATCAAGCCATCCTCCAAGTACACCCGTTATGGCATTTGTTCCTCCCGGTCCTGTTGTAACACAAAGTGCTGCCATAGTATTGTGTACTCTTGCATAACTCTCTGCTGCTATGGCACATGCCTGCTCGTGATGATTGTATGTACAGTGAAGTCCCTCTTTGTGTCCCAATGCATCGTTTAAATGCATTGCACCTCCTCCTGTTATCATAAAGCAATCTTTAATTCCATGATTTACCAAAAAATCTGCTACATAATCTGCTAATCTCTGTTTCATCTCAAATACCAAACCTTTTCTAACTTTATTTACAACAACATGCAAACCCTGTTTTCACAAAGTTTGCATGTCCATTATTATCTCACTATTTAACTGCGTCTTTTATAGTCTTAATCATATAATCAATCTTCTCATCTGTCATTCCAGGATACACTCCTACCCAGAATGTATCATTGAGAATTCTGTCTGTGTTGGTGAGTTCGCCTACCACCCTGAATCCTTCACCGGATTTTCTCATGTCATCAAAGCAAGGATGCTTTATAAGATTTCCTGCGAATAACATTCTTGTCTGCACACCATGCTCCTCTATATAAGGAACAACCTTGCTTCTGTCAACGCCTTCTCTACATGTAATAAGGAAACCGAACCAGCTAGGTGTAGAGTTTTCACACGGCTCAGGAAGTATAAGCTTATCTTCCACATCCTTAAGACCTGCTTTAAGTCTGTCAAAATTATGTCTTCTCTTCTCAACAAATGTCGGGAATTTTTCAAGCTGGGCACATCCGATGGCAGCCTGCATGTCTGTTGCCTTAAGATTGTATCCAAAATGAGAATATACATATTTATGGTCATATCCTATCGGAAGTTCCCCATACTGTCTGTCAAATCTGTGTCCACAGAGATTATCCTGTCCCGGCGCACATACGCAGTCACGTCCCCAGTCTCTGAATGAACGGATTATTTTATTTAATAAAGGATTGTCAGTGTAAACAGCACCACCTTCACCCATAGTCATATGATGTGGCGGGTAGAAACTTGATGTTCCAATATCTCCCACTGTTCCTGTGAACTTTGTCTCTCCGTCTATTTTATACAAAGAACCTAATGCATCACAGTTATCCTCTACAAGCCAGAGCTGATGTTTATCACAAAACTCTTTAACAGCCTTTAAATCAAACGGATTACCAAGAGTATGGGCAATCATTACTGCCTTTGTTTTATCAGAATATGCCTTTTCAAGCATATTTACATCTATATTGTACTGCGGTATAGTCACATCCACAAATACAGGTATCGCACCGTACTGTATGATGGCTGCTACCGTCGTAGGAAATCCTGCAGCGACTGTTATTACCTCGTCACCTCTGTTGACTCTTCTCTCGCCAAGTAATGGTGATGTAAGTGCCATAAATGCATTTAAGTTTGCTGATGAGCCTGAATTTACCAATGAGCAGTGCTTAACACCCAGATACTTCGCAAATTCTTTCTCAAACTTATCTGTATATCTTCCTGCTGTCAACCAGAATTCAAGTGAACTGTCTACCAGATTCACCATCTCCTCGCTTCCGTAATATCTTGAAGCATATGGAATTCTGTCTCCTTCCTTGTATGTCTGCTGATTGTGATACTTATTACAGTATTCCTCAACCATTCCCAATATTTCTTCTCTAGCCTGAAGCTCTGTTTTATTTTCAAACATTTTACTATTTACCTTTCTTATAATCTATCTGATTTGAATTAACTGCAAAATTCTTCTATCTGCCTGTCCATACATGCTATAACATCTCCGCCATTCACATATACCTTAGACCATTCCACAGTCTTTTCCATTGCCATATCAAAGTTCCACTTTGGTTTCCATCCGAATACGGTCTTTAACTTTGAACAATCCAGTTTGAGGAAATTTGCCTCATGCGGACCTCCGTCTGACTTGTTTACCCAGGTCATACCTTCGCCCCATTTATCGCAAAATATATCAACAAGGTTTCCTGTAGTCACGCAATCGCTTTCATCCGGTCCCACATTGTAATATCCCTGATATGATTTATCTTCATACTGCTTTGCTGCTATCATAAGATATGCCATAACAGGTTCAAGTACATGC
>CACWRR010000082.1 GCA_902763335.1 uncultured Lachnospiraceae bacterium
TATCATACTGATTAATATATTTTTGGCATAATGAACATTAACCGGTTTCTTAACTACATATCCATTCTGAATAACATTTGGCTTATCTGTATTCATTATATCTGAAATCTTTGTTCTTGATACCTCTGCTATTTCATCAGCTATAGCCTTAGCTGCTTCAGGCTCTGTAGCATTAACTGTTATCTTGAGAATTCGTGTATTGTCAGGATTATTTATATTTACCATATCAAGCAATTCACTATAAGTATAATCAAGCTTCAGATTCTTTATAACCTGCTCCATAACCGGTCTTCCTGTTATCAGCTGCACATAATCTGCCGTAAGCTGTGTTCCCAACTGTATATCAGTAAGCGATGTTATTGATGTTGACTGTGTCAGTATATACAATTCAGATGTAGAACTGTATAATGGCTGTATAAGAAACTTTGTGTATCCCAGTCCTAATATTCCACACACCAACATTGCAGCAATTATTACTAATATACGGCCTTTTATAACATAAAATAACTCTAATAAATCTATCTCTGTCTCTGTAGTCGCATTAATATTTGTTGTATTATCCATTGTGCTTTTCCTCTACTAATCAATCTTTTTAAATAACATTTCCGGATTCTCATATAAAATCCTATCCAAAAACTCACCATCAATCTTTTTATATAAATACTCAACCGCCTCTGCAAGATTAGGCTTTCTTGTAGTATCATTGTGGGTATCTGTACTTATAAAATCTATATACCCGTCTCTCACCAGACCTTTACAATATTTTTTATTAAGTGAAAACATTCCATCTATAAAGTTTTCGCCATTCATTTGAAATAGAACCCCCATCTCTCTTAGCAAATCCATGTTGTCATATTCTTTATACAGGCATGCAAATCTTTCCACATGTGCCAATATAGGCTTGTAACCGGCAAATATATAATCCTGTATTGCCTTCTTCATGTCCGAATATTTGATATCCGTATCAAACTCAGTTAATACATATTCTGTATTTCCCATTGTATTTGCTCTTCCGCACTTCAATTCTTCTATTATTTTAGTACGGTAAAACAATTCATTTCCAAGTCCCAGTCTTATATCCGGATATTCCTTCTTACATACTTCACACACGTTTCTGAATGCCTCAGCAATATTCTCAGATACCTCTTCATTTTTAATCGTAGAACTTCTCGGAAAATAATGTGGTGTAAACATTATGTTTCTTACTCCGCTTTCATACTCTGTCTTAATCAATCTCATAGTCAGTTGCATACTGTCTGAGCCGTCATCCACGCCGGGCAATATGTGATTATGAATATCATATAAATATTTATTCATCTAACGACTGCCTCTTTTCTTATTTCTGCGTGGTGCCTTTATACACACTACTATTGCCACTGCAATACATACTACTGCCACTATACCGATTATCATTTTTTCCGCAATACTGCTTTTATTACTGTTCTTAGCAATATTACTCAAATCAGCCTTTGTGATACTTTCTGATAAATCTTCAGTTGTGTCTTGTGCATTTTCTGTTTTTCTTGTAATTTCATCTTTCTGATTGGTATCCCCATTTGAAGATTTATTATCTATAGATTCTGTAGTACTACTTTCAGTAATGTTACTTTCACCCATTTTCTGTGTCTCTGAACTGTCACTTTCCGGTGTTCCTACAGATTCTGCCACCGTCTCACCGACCGAACTTGTCTCTGCCGGCTGTTCTTCATGGGTGTCTGCCGGTGCAACTTCCTCTATATAACCGTTTGTCACACCTGTAGCCACATTACTGTAAATCATAGCTATGGCTTCTGATGCCTGATCTGCCGTAAGGTCAACATCATCTGATGACAATTTTGCTATCAATTGATTAACATACTCAGATTTAGCTACATAAGTCTTTCCCTCATATTCAAATGTTCCCTGTGCTGCAGATATAACCCTTGCTTCATTAGCATTTATATCTCCTGCATATACACTACATGTAATTCCCAATATAAGCATTAAAACAAGCGTACTAAAACCGTATATTTTCTTATACATGATTAATCTGTATCCTTTCTTTTCATAATTAAGGGGCATATAAAATGCCCCTTAATCATTCAAGCTTACATTGTCGAATTATTCAGCTTTAACATTTATAGAATCTCCGAATAATCCCTTAAAAATCTCATCAATCTTTAATGATTTTACGGCAGTAACTGTAAAACTTGAATCAGCTTCCATATCAACAGTAACTTTTGAATTATTTACTATTGTTTCAATTACATGTTTCTTTCCATCTGCTACAAATCTCGTAACATTATATTCTGTATCACCTACAGTTATAACTCCTGTACCGAAGTCATATGTCTTATCTTCAAGCAGATTATGACCGAGATATAATCTCTTAAGATTAACATCTAACTGTGCTTTAGTAGTAGCCTTGCCTACAGTAAAGTTAGTTATTGTCTTGTTTGAAAGTGTTGTCTTGACATCTACCTCTTTACCCTCTGTATTAACAAGTATCCACTTGTTATCTACAAATTTTGTTACATATGTTTTACCATCTACAACTACTGATGTTCCGCCAAGCTGCTCTGTAAATCTTGTTGCAATTCCTGCACCTGCAAGCACTTTACTTGTATCTGCTGTCAACTCACTTGCAGCATTCATAGCCTTTTCAGCATCATTCCATTTAATAGTGTTTGTTCCTTTAGCTGTAATGCCTGACTCTGCTGCCCTCTGTGTATCAACTGTTACAGTATATTTAACTGTTTCTTCCTCTGAAGGTTTTGTCGGCTCTTCTGATGAAGGTTCTGTTGGCTCAACTGATGGTTTTGTCGGTTCCTCTGATGAAGGTTCTGTTGGCTCAACTGATGGTTTTGTCGGTTCCTCTGATGAACCTCTGATGAAGGTTCTGTTGGCTCAACTGATGGTTTTGTCGGCTCCTCTGATGAAGGTTCTGTTGGCTCAACTGATGGTTTTGTCGGCTCTTCTGATGAAGGCTCTGTCGGCTCCGGTGTCTTGTTAATTACTACAACCTTGACAGTTGCTTTCTTACCTGAACCATCTACAGCTTTAACTGTAATTGTTGCTGTACCTTTTTTTACGGCTGTGATTTTACCATTTGAGTTTACTTTTGCAACTTTCGTATTTGAACTTGACCACACAACATTCTTATTAGCTCCTGATCCTGATGTCTTTACAGTAGCCTTGATTGTTGTACTTTTGCCTTTCACAAGCTGTACACTTGTCTTGTTAACCTTAACACTTGTTACTTTACCGCTTACTACTTTGATAGTTGTTGTGAATTTTGCGCCACATCCATCTTTAGCTGTTGCAGTAATCTTAGCTGTACCGTTTTTTACTGCTTTAATAACACCCTTAGAACTTACTGTTGCAACCCTTTTATTGCTGCTTGACCATTTAACAGATTTTGATGCTCCTGAAGGTGTAGCAAGTATGTTTGCTGTAATACTTTTTCCTTTTGTCATTGTGAAACTTTTTCCAATAACGTATCCTTCGTTCGTCTTTGCAACAAGTTTAGTTGCTCCCTGTTTAACTGTAATCTTCAAAGTATCCTTAATCTTTGGTGATTTTTTGGATGCAACAGTAATTGTAGCCTTACCTGTTGCCTTGATTGTAAGCTTTCCCTTGGAATTAACACTTACAACTTTCTTATTACTTGACTTGTAAGTAAGTGCTTTACTGTCTTTTTTGTTTGTTGTTTTTACTGTTGCCTTAATCTGCCTTGTAACATTTTTGTTTGTTCTATACACTGTATATGTAGAATTCTTTGTCGGTGCCGTTATAGTTACTTTTTTAACAGCTGCCTGACAATTAACTGAAAACATTAGTGTTAAAACCATTGCTGCTACAAAATACTTTGTGAATCGTTTCATCTTATCCTCCTCCAAACTTTCTCAACATATCTGATTATGTTCTACTATTTCTTATACTCCAAAAATGCGTATTTGTCAATATCATAATACGCATTTTTGTCTTTTGTAATTTATATTTTTCTGTATTCTGCGTTGTTAATAACATATCCCGGAATACTAATTTTAGTTTTGAAATCTGCGATTGCAATTACTTTGTCATTTCCATCAAAAGTTTCTAAGCCCATAAATGTGTAATCCGTCAACGAAAAATATAATATCGCAATTTTGTCTCCTATCTTAGCCTGCACAGCTGAGACTTTTGTACCGCTAAATTTCGTATTTTTCAAAAGCTTAACGTCAGTTTCATTAATCTGTTTAAATTTTTCAAATATTGTTTTTGCAGTATTTGATGTATTTTTATAGTAAAACCATTTATTTGTTATCGAATCCATTCTATATACTCTGTGTGCCGTTCTGTATGTCTTTCCAAATCCAAGCTGTGACAAATCCACGCATAAAATATTTTTCTTCATATTGGCACCAATTTTTGCATAAAAACATTCATCAGATATTTTAGATATATATATATTCAAATTCATATAATTCTTTTTTTCCATATCATTTCTAAATTTTACAACTGCATTTTTTGCACTTAGTTGCTTTTTCACATACATAACACATTTTACAGTTTTATTTTTATTTTTTGCTGAAATGACAGTTTTCCCATTCTTTAACGCTGTTACTTTACCCGTTGATGACACTTTCGCTATTTTTTTGTTACTGCTTTTCCACACAATTTTTCCACTTGCACCAGTTACTTTTAATCTTGGTGTTCCACCAACATACGTTGTTATTTTATTTGCAGACATTTTTAATTTTGATGCAGCCTGCACACTAACAGTATTTACACTTACAACTAATAGCACTGTTAAAGCTGCCATTAAAACTGTTCTGTTTCTCTTATTCAATTTACATAATCCTCCTATTTTTATATTTTTATAATTAATTATATGTTATTACATTTTTGTGTTTTTATCAATGTTTTTATTCGCATTTGCGTAGTTTATGTGTAAAAAAAATCACCCGACACCGTATCGGATGACTTTTTTTTATTCTTTAATATTAAGTGTTCTCATTGCGTTTAATATGGCTATAACTGATACACCTACGTCCGCAAATACTGCTTCCCACATATTTGCAATGCCTAGTGCACCGAGTATAAGAACCAGTAATTTAACTCCGAGTGCAAAGACTATGTTCTGTATTACTATGCCCATAGTCTTTGATGCGATGCGCATTACCAATGGAATCTTTCTTATATCATCATCCATCAGTACTATATCTGCTGCCTCTATGGCTGCATCGGAACCCATACTTCCCATGGCTATTCCGATATCAGATCTCATAAGAACCGGTGCATCATTTATTCCGTCACCGACAAATGCCACCTTATTCTTATCATCGGATTCTCCAAGTATTCTCTCTACCTGTGTAACCTTGTCAGCCGGAAGAAGTTCAGTGTACACCTCATCAATGTGAAGTTTTGAAGCAACCGCCTCACCCACATCTTTTCTGTCACCGGTCAGCATTACAGTCTTTCTGACTCCAAGTTTCTTAAGATTCTCAAATGCCTGGCATGCACCTTCCTTTATACCGTCTGCTATAAGTACACATCCGGTATATTTTCCTTCCACGGCTACATACACAACTGTTCCTGCTTCGGTACAAGGCTGGTATTTGATATTCTTAAGCTTCATAAGCTTTTCATTTCCGGCAAGTACTTCCTTACCTTTTACATTAACCTTTATTCCGTGTCCTGATATTTCCTCTGCATTGTCTACAAGATTGAGATCAATATTGCTTCCATATGCATCTTTTATCGATTTGGCTATAGGATGGTCTGAATAACCTTCTGCATAAGCAGCCCATTCTATAAGCTCTCCTTTATTGACATCACCTGAACCCGGAATGAGTTTCTGCACCTTGAATTCACCCTTAGTTATAGTACCCGTCTTATCAAATACTATGACTTTCATCTCAGAGAGTGCCTCGATATAATTGCTTCCCTTTATCAGTATACCGTTTTTAGACGCTGCACCTATTCCTCCAAAGAAACTTAAAGGAACTGATATTACCAACGCACACGGACACGATATTACGAGGAATATACATGCTCTCTTTATCCATGAAGCCCAGTTTCCGCCAAGAATAATCGGTGGCAGAATCGCAAGGACAACAGCAGCTATAACTACTATAGGAGTATAATATCTTGCAAATTTAGTGATAAAGTTTTCGACCTTTGCTTTCTTTGAGCTTGCATTTTCCACAAGTTCAAGAATCTTAGCAACAGTAGAATCATCAAATTCCTTTGTTACTTCAACAGTCAGTGTACCACTTCCATTGACACATCCGCTGATTATCTCGCTTCCTTCATCTACTTTACGCGGAACCGACTCACCTGTAAGTGCTGATGTATCTACCATCGAACTGCCATTTATTACTTTTCCGTCAAGCGGAACTCTCTCACCCGGTTTAACCACAATGACATCACCTATATTTACATCATCAGGATCAACCTGTTCAAGTTTACCGTCAACTTCTATATTTGCATATTCCGGACAAATGTCCATCAGTTCAGTAATAGACTGTCTGGATTTATTAACTGCGTATCCCTGAAACAATTCTCCTACCTGATAAAACAGCATAACCGCAACTGCCTCAGAATATTCGCCTGTTCCAAATGCACCGAATGTTGCCACACACATCAGAAAATTCTCATCAAACACCTGTCCGTTAAAAATATTTCTGACCGCCTTGAAAATGATATCATATCCTATAATCAGATACGGAAACGCAAATATAAGCAATGATGCCCACCATGTTTCAAACAGTTCAAGCTTCACAATCTTTTCAGCTACTATCACACCGCCGTATATTATTGCCGTGGCAATGATTCTGTACAGCATGTTCTTCTGCTTTTTATTCATGTGGTTCACCTCCATCAATTATTGCAAATATTTCTTAGACAAGAATTTTACAATCAGGTTCAACCTTTGCACATACTTTGATAACTTCCTGCATGATTTCATCAAACTTTTCATCTTCTGCATCAATTGTCATCTTCTGTGTCATAAAACTTACATTGGCATCATTGACACCATTTATTTTCTTAATGTTTTCCTCCATTTTTGCTGCACAGTTTGCACAATCAAGATCCTGTAATTTAAATTTTTTCTTCATAATAATTCCTTCTTTCCGCCTGTCGGCTATATATAATATTTATTATTTATGATTTATGATTCAGGTGTCAAAAGGGTGCTACCCAAATCTATTTATGCCATTTGTGATCAAAATTATTATCGTCGACCAACATGTGAGCATATGTTCATATGTTTATTATACTACAGAAAAAAGAATATGCAACCCTTTTTTTATTCACTTCTAAGTGCTACAACAGGATCTTTCTTTGCTGCCATTTTTGCCGGTATTACACCCGCTATCATAGTCAAAAGCATGCTTATAACTATGAGGATTACTCCATCATACCACGGAAGGGATGCTATTCCCGAAATATCCATCGCTGATTTTACAATGATATTTACAGGTATGCACAGCAACAGCGTGATGCCTATACCTATGGCACCAGATACTACTCCGACTATAAATGTCTCAGCATTAAATACTCGTGAAACATCTTTCTTAGATGCACCTATAGCTCTTAATATACCTATTTCCTTTGTTCTCTCAAGAACAGAAATATATGTGATTATTCCTATCATTATAGATGAAACGACAAGTGAAATAGAAACAAATCCCACAAGTACATATGTTATAGCATTTATTATAGTAGTAAC
>CACWRR010000083.1 GCA_902763335.1 uncultured Lachnospiraceae bacterium
ACTATCTCCAGCTTTTCATCTTCTGAACGTCTTTCCTTCTTTTTCTTCATCCGCATTTCTCCTTCCTCATCCTGACAATATAACCGTTAATCAGAAAATAGAAGTTAAATGCATGATTCTGTTATGGTTTTATATTATCATCTTATCACGTTAAAATCAACATAAAAAATATTTTTTGTATGTCTGATGTTGCTTTTTATTTGTATTGTTTAATATGTTATCACATTTAATTTAGTAATGCAACATTTTATTTTTATATTTTATTATATAAACCTGCATTCCCCAGTTTTATACATGATAAGCTATAATATATACCAACTATTAAAGAGACCATGCCACAACAGCAGAGTCTCCTCCTTTAAATAAAAAAAGGCTTTACCACTTTCATTGTGGCAAAGCCTTTTACCTTCTATATATCTTTCCATTTACTGTAAATGTCTGTTTTTCCCGCAGGCTGTGTAACCAGTGACACCACGTCACTCCATTCGCCATAATATTTTTTTCCATTTACAGTCACATAACTTCTAACCCTGAAAAAATATTGTTTTTTCTTTTTTAATACTGCTGTCTGTGCATAAGTTGCACTTGTAGTATATACTGATTTATTTTTAAAATTTACGCTTCTTGACATCTGATATTCATATCCCGACACATCACTTTGTGTCCTGAGAAGCATATATACAGACCGTCCCCCCTGCAATTTATACTGCTTTATCTGGGTTTTTGACGGCTTTACCATAATTGTACATGATGACTGTACATTACTTCCATCGCATGTTTTTGCCGTTATGGTAGCGGTACCTGCCTTCAATGCCTTGACAATTCCATCCGCAGAAACTGTTGCTACCGACTTGTCACTTGAAGACCATTTTAACTTCTGGTTATTTGCATTATAAGGAGATATGGATTTCAAAAGACTGTAATTACTATTCTTATCCATAACAAGTGTTGTCTTATTTAACTTAACTGCTGTTACGTATTTCCATTCAATACACTTAAGAGTATATCCTCCACCCTTGCTGCTGTCTATTCTTATATAATAGTCACCCGGTGCAAATGTGTTCTCAACTGTCACACTTTGTCCCGGATTGCCTGCCGTATCCCTGCACTGTCTGGCAAGATTTGAATCCCAGATTGAAATGTTAATATTACCTGATTCCGACTGAAGAATCGTCCTAAGATTAGTTGTTTTCGTAAGTGTTATCTTATAAAAATCAGCCCAGTCATCCTCAGATATAAAACCATTTATATCTGTATCCGTGTTAATCTTCATTGCCTTTGCAAATGTATTATTAGGCTCACTTTCATTGATTACAACTCCGGAAGACCTGAACTCAAGTTTAAGCTTATACTTCATCTTTGAGTTTCCACTTCCCATTTTGACAATATAGGTGCCTGCACGTAATGCATAGCTGCCCGTTCCGACTGCCGGAACCGAATTTGAGCCATTCAGCCATGTTCCATAATAGCATTTACTCATATCATCATTATATAGTTCCACACGTCCTGAAGTTGTATAACTCCTAGCCGTTAATGTAATCCATCCGTTCTCTTTAAGCGTCACCGAATATTCATCTGTATGTCCCGATGACACTGTCCCGATTTTCCATACACCATCCGCAGTTACATTATAATCAGCAGCTTTTATACAGTCCGGTGTAAGTGTGGCAAACAATATAAGAATCCCAAATATAGTTAATCCCTTAAGTATTTTCCTCATAATTTATTCTCTTTTCTTATGTGTCATTATATATAATTAATGTGTCGGCCAGCCACTGAAGTTGCTGACCGACACATTATAAATTCTAATATTTTCTTCCTACGCACTGCACCTTGAGCATATTTGTAGTTCCGGATATTCCAAGCGGAACTCCTGCTGTTATAACTACAAGGTCATCTGTTTTGAGATATCCCTCTTCCACTATCTGATGAACCGCATTCTCAAACAATTCAAATGTATCCTGCTCCTCATTTATAAGTACAGGTGTAACACCCCATGACATGTTAAGCTGTCTGCATACATTCTCATATGTTGTACACGCCATGACATCGCATGCCGGACGATATCTTGATATCATTCTTGCAGTTCTTCCCGATTTTGTAACAGTAACTATAGCCTTTGCGTTAATATCATGTGCAGTAGTACATGTAGCATGAGATATTGCATCCGTAACGTCAGGATTTGCCTTACGCTCCAGTGAATAAAATCTCTTTCTGTAATCTATATCCTGCTCTGTTCTGACTGCTATTCTCACCATTGTCTTTAACGCGTCTACAGGGAACAATCCTGCCGCAGTCTCTCCTGACAACATGATGGCACTTGTTCCATCATAAATCGCATTTGCCACATCGGCTGTCTCCGCTCTTGTCGGACGCGGATTTTTCATCATCGAATCAAGCATCTGAGTTGCTGTGATAACCTGCTTTCCTGCATTGTATACCTTTTTAATAATCATTTTCTGTATAACAGGAACTTCCTCATTCGGTATCTCTACACCCATATCTCCACGGGCAACCATTATTCCGTCAGACACCTGTATAATTTCATCTATATGGTCAACACCCTGTGAATTTTCAATCTTTGCAATAATATTTATTGAGTAACAGTTATGCTCCTCTAAGAATCTTCTAATCTGCAAAATATCTCCGGCAGTTCTTACAAATGATGCCGCAATAAAGTCAAATCCCTGCTCAATTCCAAACAGTAAATCTGATTTATCCCTGTCACTCAAATATGGCATTGACAAATCAACATTAGGTATATTTACACCCTTACTGTTTGATATTACACCACCGTTTATAACTTCACATTTAATATCCGTATCTGTTATTTCAAGAACTTTTAATTCAATAAGTCCGTCATCTATAAGTATTGTTGTTCCCACTGACACGTCTTTTGGAAGGTCTGCAAATGTAATCTGGACAATATGTTCATCTCCATCTACTTTTCTCGTTGTAAGCGTAAATTCATCCCCACGCTTAACCTCAACTTTCCCCTCTTTAAATGAGCATACACGAACCTCCGGTCCTTTTGTATCCAACATAGCTGCCACAGGTTTGTGAAGCTTATGTCTCAGCTCTTTAAGTTTTTCGAGTCTCTGTCTGTGAGTTTCATGATCTCCGTGTGAAAAATTAAATCTGGCAACATCCATTCCCTCTTTTATAAGTGTCTCCAACACTCCATCTTTGTCAGTCGCCGGTCCCAATGTACATATTATTTTGGTCTTACGCATATTTTGCCTCCTTGTCCGTTTTTATTCCGAACATTATCATATTTACATTTATTTTAAAAATTTTCCTATTAAATATAACACACCTCTCTCTTCTTGAAAAGTTACTTTGCTTATTTTTTACATTCATAATATAAAGAAAGCGGACAACAGATATTTCTATCAATTGCCCGCTTTCTTTATTATAACCTTATACTCTTTTCTTATACATCTTTCCATGTACAATAATGGTCAGGTCCACCTTTTTTTCCTGTTTTGAGTGTCTTTGTATCACTCCATGCGCCATAATACTTAGAACCGCTTACCCAGATATAACTTCTTACCCTGAAGTAATACTGTGTCTGTTTTCTAAGTGTATCTGTCTGTGCATTTCTGGTGTACGAATCTGTAGAATATGTTGATTTCTTTCCCTTAAACGCACTGTTTCTGCATAACTGATATTCATATCCGCTTATATCACTCTGAGTCTTAACAGCGACATATGCAGATAATCCGGACTTTAATTTACATGTTTTAATCTGTGTCTTTGAAGGCAGAACCACTATACTGCATTTTGCCGTAATATCACTTCCGTCTGTAGTTTTGACGGTTATAGTTGTTGAACCTGCCTTTTTGGCTTTTACTTTTCCTGTAGATGTTACTGTAGCTACTGAAGTATCTGATGACTCCCAGCTTAATTTTTTGTTGCTTGCAGATGAAGGTGATACCGATTTTAATACATTTAATGTAGTACCCTTGTTCATTGTAAATAATGCTTTTTTCAACTTAATTCCGGTTACATATTTCCATTCCATTGATTTTAATGTATATCCGCCTGTTCTGCCGCTCTCTATCTTTATATAATATGTTCCTGCTGCGACTTCGTTTTCAAACACCCTTGTCTGGCCTTCGCCGCTGAACCAGTCACTATACAATTTAACAAGGTCGGAATCCCATAACGAATATGTAATTCCATACATGCTCTTAGAATTTACAATACTTCTAAGTGTTGCTGATCTGGTAAGTGTAACCTTATAAAAATCCGCCTTATTGTCTTCTGTAAGAAAACCATTTATCTGTTTGTTAAGTTTGGTTTTCATTGCCTTGTCAAATGAATTATTATCACCTGTCTCATTACTTCCTGACGGCTCAAATGAAGCTTTTACCTTATACTTCATAACTTTTCTTGCATTTCCAAGTTTTACGACATACACACCCGGATCAAGTGCCATCTTTATTTCCTTTGTAACCGGCTCAGTTTCAGAACCATCGTAATAACTGTGACTATAATATTCCTTCACCATGTCATTATCATATAGTCCGAAATATGACGATGAACTTGATGACTGGGCTATAACCGTAAGCCATCCCGGCTCATTGATTGTAACTATGTACTTATCTGACTGATCATCTGATGTCATCCCATCAATCCATGCATTATTGGTCATAAGAGTATAATCCGAAGCCTTTGCCTGGGTTGTTATGGTTAGTGCCGCTATCGCTGCAACTGAAAACATTACAACTTTCTTTAGTAATTTTCTCATAACTTATCCTTCTTTCTTTTTTAGGTAGTGTCAAGTTTACTACCTTATTTTTTATTAAAAACCTTTATTTTAGGGAGTTTGCAAACAAAAAGAGCATTGACCTCCCTTTTGTGGTATAATAT
>CACWRR010000084.1 GCA_902763335.1 uncultured Lachnospiraceae bacterium
GAATATCATAGAAAATATCATGCGGATATTTCAAAAAGACCCAGCTATTTTTTAGCTGGGTTAGGGGTGGTTACACCACCCCCCGGCTGAACTGTTACAAAAATGCCTGGGACATATCAATTTCAGCTATTATGCTGTTTACTTCTCCCAGTGTCACATGCAGCTTTCCTGCTATTTCTTCCACACTTACGCCCATATCCAGATACGCCATTATTTTTCCACAGCTTTCGCCAATTCGTTCACCCTCTATTCTCCCACGATTTTCTCCGACTCGTTCACCTTCTATTCTTCCCTCTTCTCTTATCTCCTCAACCGCTTTACACATATCAACGACTTCCTTTCCATTTACCTGTTCTTCCGATATTTCTATGCCCATACTACAGTATTCGTTTATCACTGCCGCATATTTTTTATTTTGGTAATAAAAGCATAGAATTTTTTAAAATCAAGCAAATATAACAGGTGTATGCAGTGTATCATATTGTTTATATGTTGTCAATTATGAAATATATCATTTTGTCTCAAATCTTGCATTTATATAGCTATTTATGATATCATTTACTATGTAATTACCTATTTTTATCTGTAGGTGATTTCGAAACCCAGCGATACATACTTTGTCTTGTACAGATAAAGTTTCGCAAACACCTATAGTTTTATATGAACAAAAAGGAGACTACAATGTCAGATTTTATTAAGAATATTTTTTATAAACAACGCGAAGATTTTAAGGAAACATCGCACAAACGACACGAGGAAATGACTTTTCCCGATGATGTCTTTGAATATACAGACATACCATATGCCAATGACGGATGTGATGCACACAGACTTGATGTATTCCGCCCAAAAGACCGTAACGATGAAGTTTTGCCTGTCATTATAAATGTACACGGTGGTGGTCTGATAATAGGTGACAAGGAATTTAACCGATACTTTTGTGCAAATCTCTGTAAAAAGGGCTTTGTGGTTTTCAGCATTGAATACCGGCTCATTCCCGACTGCATGATATTTGACCAGTTTTACGATGTTTCACTTGCCATGAACTGTATTAAAGAATTGCTCGGAAAATATAATGGTGACATACATCATGTATATGCTGCCGGTGACAGCGGAGGTGCCTGTCTTTTAGCCTACTCGCTTGCCATACAGAATAACCCTTCCATGGCAGATGCAGCAAACATCACTCCATCCGATTTAGAGATAAAGGCCGCCGGTTTTATAAGCGGAATGTTCTACACAAACCGTCTGGATAAGATTGGTATGTTTCTTCCTAAATATCTGTATGGAAATGACTATAAAAAAGGAAAATTTGCACCATACATAAATCCGGAAAATCAGGAAATGGTTCGCTCTCTTCCTCCGTGTTTTCTCGTAACAAGTCATAATGACTTCTTATGTAAATATACACTTGATTTTGAAAAAGCACTTACACTCGACGGCATAAAACATGAGTTATTGAATTACCCAAAGAATCCAAAACTCACCCATGCTTTCAGCGTCTTTTATCCTGATTTGCCTGAAAGTACAGATACAATTAATAAAATGACCGCATTTTTTACTGCAAACAGGTAAAGATACCATGAAATGAGGATTAGTATGAATTTAAATCTTGCACAAACACTCAGACATTATAATAGAAGTAATCTTTCAAAGGATATCCTGACCGGCATTATTATTATGGCGGTCTCTATCCCAATTTCCATGGGATATGCGCAGATTGCAGGACTTCCGGCGGTATACGGACTGTATGGTTCCATATTCCCGATTCTTGTATTTGCGCTATTCTCATCATCACCACAGTTTATATTCGGTGTTGATGCTGCGCCCGCCGCTCTCGTCGGTTCAGCTTTAATAACCCTTGGAATAAAAAGCGGCTCTGCTGAGGCAATGGCTGCCGTTCCGGTTCTTACACTATTTGTAGCAATGTGGCTGTTTGCATTCTACATAATGAAAGCCGGAAAACTTGTAAGTTTCATTTCTGCTCCTGTAATGGGCGGTTTTATAACCGGTATATGCACCACCATCATACTTATGCAGATTCCAAAGCTTATGGGCGGAACCACAGGCACGGGAGAATTTATAGAGCTTGCGGAACACATTATAAAGACATGCAAAAATATAAATATTCCATCCCTTATACTCGGAATATGTGCCTTAGCCATACTGCTTATTTCAAAGAAATTTATTCCAAAATTTCCAATGGCAGTTTTATTAATGACCGCAGGTGCAGTTATGACGTATTTCCTTCCATTTGATAAATGGAATATAGCAACACTTTCAGCAGTTGAACCAGGACTTCCAAAATGGTCATTTCCCGATGTCACAGCCGTTCCCATCAGGGAATGTGTGACTCTGAGTCTTTCCATTGCCGTAGTTATCATGGCTGAAACACTGCTTGCCGAAAATAACTTTGCCCAGAAAAACAGCTACCGTATAAATGACAATCAGGAGATACTTGCATTTTCCATGGGAAATCTCGTTGCCGCACTGACAGGCTGCTGCCCTATGAACGGCTCCGTATCCCGCACGGCTATGGGCGAACAGTATCAGGGAAAAACGCAGCTTACAGGAATCGTGGCAGGATTATCCATGATACTTGTGCTGCTTTGCGGAACAGGATTTATAGGTTATCTTCCCGTTCCCGTACTTACTGCCATAGTTATCTCAGCTCTGCTTGGTGCAACTGAATTTGAACTTGCAGTAAGACTGTTTAAAGTAAGTAAAACTGAATGTTTCATATTTGCAGGAGCATTTTTCGGTGTGCTGATGCTCGGAACAATCAACGGCGTACTTATCGGCATAATTCTCTCATTTTCTGAAATGATTATCCGTACCGCCAAACCGGCAAGATGCTTTCTCGGAATCCAGCCCGGTCACAGACATTTTCGTGATTTGAAAGAAAGCGGCCAGATACATCCTGTATCCGGTGTGCTGATATACCGTTTCAGCAGCAACCTCTTCTTTGCCAATATACAGATACTCACCCGCGATATAGAAGATAATATTTCCCCTGAAACAAAAGCTGTCATACTTGATGCAGGTGGAATCGGAAGTATCGACATAACTGCTGCCGACGGACTGGAAATGTTATATAAATCCCTGAAGCAGAAAAATATACGCTTCTACATAGCAGAACACATTGCAGACCTGAACGAGCAGCTTCGCAAACTGGGCCTCGGATATATGATAGAAGAAGGAAATGTAAGACGTACAATACATATAGCACTCAAAGACATGGGAATATCAAGACCGTACCCGTTAGAAGGCGGTGTTGACAATGAAGAAAGAAGTGCATCAAGAAAACGTGCCGACAACCGTGTACAGGAATTTGTATGGGCATTTGGCTCCGAAACGGAAAATCAGATTGAAAAACAGATTATTGCACAGATAGAACAGTTAAAGAAAACCGGTGATGTTGATAATCTCCTTCACGGACGCTGGTCGCACATGGAAGAACTTGATGAGGATGAGTGGCTTGAACACCTTGAAGAACATTTGAAAGAAATAGTCAACATTTCAGGTAAAGACGAGAAAACTCTTGCAAAACATCTTGAAAATCATAGAAAAGAGGTTCATGACCGTATAGCAAAGGAACACCCTGAACTCGCTGAACGTTTTAAGGAACGCCGTCATCTTTTAGATGAACACCTTAAGGAAAAACGTCCTGAAGTGTACCGCCTGGTCATAAGCCTCAGAAAATAATTCATTATTTATATAAAACCTCTTATAAACGGATTAATATCTTCATATTTAACGGCCAGATTCAGATTCTGGCCGCTATCTATTCCTGCCGTACTCATTCCTATCACTTCCCCATACATATTAAGAACAGCTCCACCGGAACTTCCATGGGATGTAGGTGCAGTAAACTGAATCATGTCCACACCATTAACATTTCTGAATCCTGATATAATTCCATCCGACACCGAATTGAACAATCCAAGCGGACTTCCTATGGCAACCACTCTCTGTCCCCTGACAAGTTTTTTATCGCCTGTATACACCGGTATCGGCATAAGTTCTTTCTCAATTCTTATAATTGCCATGTCAACCTCTGCATTGTATTTGATAATCTCATCAGTCGGATAAACGTTCTCATCCTCTTCTATCCTCACACTGAAAAATACCCCGTCTCTTATAACATGATTGTTAGTAAGAATAAATCCCTGTCTGCCTATCATTATGCCTGAACCCGAACCTACTATCTCGCCCTTCTCATCATGTATGCCAATCATCACAACTGATTTAGCAAGCATTGCAAGTTCCTCGAAACTCTTTTCTCCGGAATTTGTTTCACGATTTTCATGTCTGATATTCACAGGTTCAGCCTTTCTCTCAACCGGCCGCTTAGCTGCTTTTACAGTTTCATACTTTTCTACCGGTTTTGTCTGTGTTACCGTTTTTTGCTGTGCTGTCGGTTCCTGCTTAACATATTTTGCATCAATAACTTTTGCGTTTTTATTTATAATATCAGGCAGCTTTACATTTTCACCTGAATGTATGATTACATCCGCACCTATTCTTGTCAGCATATAACAAAAATATGCTTCTGCCTCTTTTTCAACATTTGATACCGTCACTTTTATCCGTGAATCTTCTTTCCATATTTTCAAATCATCTGCAAATACGGTGTCCGCCCAGTACATGAGTTTTATCGAAAAGTTCCTCTTAATAGATTCACTTACTCCCGGCTTTTTACTGCTGTAA
>CACWRR010000085.1 GCA_902763335.1 uncultured Lachnospiraceae bacterium
TTTTTAGATGCGTTTTTATCCATGATTATCTGAATAAGCTCTTTTATAATATTTTCTGCCTTTTCAGGTTTACCTTCGGTTATATAATTATCCGCAATCTCTTCTAAAGTCTTACCCTCCAGAAATTCACATTCAACCATATCACCGTTTTTTATATTCTCACATACTGCGAGTTTTGAGCCATCATACTGCTTTTTAAGTCCGTCAGACCATTTTGCCACATTTACGGCATGGTCATACTTTTTATCAGATGCTCCGTACTTTCTTACCTTAAGCTGTCCGTTCTCTTTTACAATATCAGTACATATTGAGAATCTGTCATCCCTGTCATTTGAATACTTCTCATATACAACATTATTGTCACTGTTTCCAATCTCAACAAGAAATGAATTTGTATACAATGGGAACAGTCCCTCACGTATTATATTATCAAATGCCTTTGCCTCATCAAATAAAAGCATCCTGTCTCTGTCAAAGTTCTGAAGATTTGTGTTAAGTTCGCCGACCTTCGGAAGATATTCATCCGAGAATACTTTAAGCGGAAATTTATAATCAGGATACGGATAATAAAATTTATAATCCTCTATCCCGTTTTCTTTAAACATTTCTTCAAGTTCACGCCTTGTAAATGTTTTGACACCATGTGTGTTAGTATAATTTTCTATACCCTCAAAGTAGTCTCCAAAATGGTCCTCTCTGCATCCTGCAAAATATTTAAGTCCCATTTTATTCTCAATCGCCATGACAATCTTTCCGCCCGGTGCAAGATGTTTCTTTATAATTCTTAAAAATTCCGTATATGGATTCTCGGCATCTATATAGGCATCTGCATATTCAAATACACCTATAAGTGTGATGCAGTCATACTCTCCCAGGTCTTTTTCTATATTCTGAAAGTTGCCCACAAGAATCTCTATATTTTCTCTGTTTTTATTTCTATATGCATTTATGGTACTTCTTTTCTTAGATAATTCGATACAGGTCACACTCTCAGCTTTATCTGCCAATGCACCTGTTATGGCACCACATCCTGAACCAACTTCAAGAACTCTGGTATGTTTATTTGTATTCACCGTACCAACAATGTTCTGTCTGATATGTGAAAGATGGTACATAATGGTCCATTCTTCCTTATCCCATATTATCTGATTAAAGCTGTCCTCATCATTATTCATGACAATGTCTAAAAGTCTGTCCTCTATATCACCGTCACTGTATAAATCTTTACCGCCATAATATTTAAGATTAAGTTTTACATTACCGATTTTTTCTATGTTATCCACTTTCACACCTCATCTATTCAACGACTATTTCTGAATTCATATCGTAATAACCTACTGTATTTTTGTTCGATATTACTGTAATGTTAAATACATCATAAAGTCTGTGATACACTGTAAATTCACCGTCTCTGTAGCCTGTACATCCCAGTGATACAAGATAATCTCCACCCTGAAGATTCATATTCTGTGTAAAGCTTACGCTGCGCACCTCATCCTTATTTACCGTTCCTGTATCAATCTTCTCGAACATGGTATTTGTGCCTGTAATCTCTGTACCCTTTAAATCCTTAATGGTAATTGCAAATATAGGGTCTGACACTTTTTCATTAAATTTAACCTTGAACATGATAGTAAAGTCACTGCCCTTTTCAATGGCATTTGACATATTTCCGGCTGCGTCTTTTATTCCATAATCTATTATGGTCGCAAGTCCGTTACCGTATTCTACTATATCAGGATTTGATGTGGTCATATCCTTCCATGTACCCGACTCTTCTTTAGTATTCTCATTATCGGATTCATTTTCCTGTTCTTTCTCAGTCTCATCATCATCAACATACTGATTTACAAGCAGTTTCTTATATATATCTATCATTTCCTTAGGCTTGCCCTCGTTGAGCTTGACACCCTGATTCAAAAGAACAACCCTGTCACAGTATTTTCCTATACTTCCAAGGTCATGACTTACAAAGAGGATGGTTTTTCCTAATTTCTTAAATTCCTCAAACTTATGGTAACATTTCGCCTGAAAGAACACGTCACCTACAGAAAGTGCCTCATCTACAATGAGTATCTCCGGGTCAATGTTTATGGCTACAGCAAATGCCAGTCTGACGAACATACCGCTTGAATATGTTTTGACAGGCTGGTATACAAAGTCACCTATATCCGCAAATTCCAATATATCATTGAGCTTTGCATCTATCTCTTCTCTGGTGAATCCTATCATGGTTCCATTAAGATATACGTTTTCTATACCCGTATACTCCATATTGAAACCTGCTCCAAGTTCCAGTAAGGCGGATATTCTTCCGTTTACTTTCACTTCTCCCGCAGTAGGATTTAATACACCTGTTATGATTTTCAGTATAGTGGACTTTCCTGAACCGTTAGTTCCGATAATTCCTACAGTCTCACCTTTATTCACCTGAAAATTAACATCATGCAGTGCATAATGCTCCTTATATTTTTTCTTTCTGGTAAGCCCGAGAGATTCTTTCAATCTGTCTGTGGGCTTATCATACAATTTATACATTTTCTCTACATGTTCTACACTAATAGCATAATCTGACATATAAATCTCCATTCCAAAAACGATATATCTTATAGTACATCCGCAAAATGAACTTTCAATCTCTTAAATATAAAGACTCCAAATGCAAATGTTAATCCTGTAAAGCACCAGAAATACAAAGTAAGTGTCGGTCTCTGCCAAAACCATACTTTATTTACAAGTGAATCTCTGTAACCTCCCACGATATAATACATCGGGTTAAGCATAAGAATTTTCCTTATTACACCCGGAATATTAAATGCAGGGTTATCAATGTTCCACATAATAGGTGTAAACCATACTCCTACCTGCAAAACTATACTTATAATCTGTGTTAAATCCCTGAAAAACACTACAACTGCTGACGTTGCATATGTGAGCCCCAGTGTCAGGATAAATGCACATGCCATATAATATACAATCTGAACCGCATACAGTCCCGGAAGTACACCACAGATAACATAGATAGCTATAGTGAAACATATAAAGAACAGATGTACAAACAACGCTGATATTATCTTAACTATGGGAAGAATACTTATCTTGAACACAACTTTTTTTACAAGATAATTGTATTCTATCATCGCATTTGTTCCGCCATTCAGAGCATCATTAAAGAAGAACCACGGTACAAGACCCGTGATGAGCCACAGTACATATGGCACTTCTCCCACGTCAGCTTGTGCAAATACAACCTGAAATACGATACTGTACACTATGACCGTGACTACAGGCTGAACAAATGCCCAGATTATTCCAAGAAACGAACCGGCATACTTTGTTTTAAAATCACTTTTAGCCAGATTCATTATCAATTTTCTGTTATCATATAATTCTCTTAAGAAATGCATTACTTGTTCCTCTCAGCAACATACTCCTTTATACCGCCCCATTTCTGGTCTTTCTCAGAAATAGTAAGCTCTACTCCTTCAGGAAGCGGCCAGTCTACTCCTATATCAGGATCATCCCATTTAAGTCCGCCCTCATCGTTTGGATGATAAAAATCAGTACATTTATAGGCAAACTCAGCTGAATCTGATAATACTACAAATCCGTGAGCGAAATTTTTAGGTATAAAGAACTGTTTCTTGTTCTCTGCTGACAAAAGTACACCAAACCATTTTCCAAACGTCTCAGAGCCTTCTCTTAAATCAACAGCTACATCAAATACCTCTCCGCTTACCACTCTTACTAACTTGTCCTGTGGAAACTCTTTCTGGAAATGAAGTCCTCTTAATACGCCCTTCTTAGAGCTTGACTGATTGTCCTGTACAAATTCCATATCGATACCTGCTGCCTTATAATCATTGTAATTATAAGTTTCCATAAAGTATCCTCTCTCATCTCCGAATACTGTAGGTGTAATAACCTTTAATCCTTCTATATCACATTTTTCAACTGTAATCTTTCCCATTTCTTTATTTTCCTTTCTTTATAATCCGTTTGCCACATCAACAAGATACTGTCCGTATGCAGTTTTCATAAGTGGCTCTGCAAGTTTTAATAACTGTTCTTTGTCTATGAAACCTCTCTTGTATGCTATCTCTTCTATACATGAGATGTAAAGTCCCTGACGTTTTTGGAATGCTGCAACGAAATCTGCGGCATCAAGAAGCATGTCATGGTTACCTGTATCAAGCCATGCAAATCCTCTTCCAAGTGTCTCAACCATAAGAGTACCTCTGCTAAGGTATTCGTTATTTACTGATGTAATCTCTATCTCGCCTCTTGCTGAAGGTTTTACATTCTTTGCTATCTCTACTACATCATTATCATAAAAATAGAGTCCCGGTACTGCATAATTTGACTTAGGCTGTGCCGGCTTTTCCTCTATGGAAAGTGCCTTACCGTTTTCATCAAATTCAACAACTCCGTATTCTCTAGGGTCCTTTACATAATATCCGAATATTGTTGCTCCCTTTTCTTACATTATCATTTCCAATAAACCTTTCACCTATAATAAAGGCATCTGCAAGGCCTCTCGGTGATTCCTGTACAGCATATGAAAATGACATTCCAAGCTGTGAACCGTCTCCAAATAATTCCTCAAATACAGGCAGATCTCTAGGTGTAGATATGATAAGCACCTCTCTGATTCCTGCTAACATAAGTGTTGAAAGAGGATAATAAATCATCGGTTTATCATAAACCGGCATAATCTGTTTTGATACTGCTTTTGTTAATGGATAAAGGCGTGTTCCTGAACCGCCTGCTAAAATAATACCTTTCATTTCCCACATTCCTTTCTAAAAACGCCGTCTGCCTGATTCTGCAAACGTCTTTTTACACACTTAATGGGCTGTCACTATAAAATCAGCGACAACCCATCAGGGTTTTATTTATACATTTCAGCGTAATATTTCTGATAATCTCCGCTTGTTACATTCTTCATCCAGTCTTCATTTTCAAAGAACCACTTGATTGTAAGTTTTATACCGTCTTTGAACATTGTCTCCGGATACCAGCCGATTTCCTCTTTAATCTTGTCAGGAGCTATGGCATATCTTCTGTCATGTCCCTTTCTGTCCTCAACATATGTTATAAGGTCTCTGCTTACAAGTTTCTTTCTCGGATCACCTTCCGGAAGCATCTCCTGAAGTGTATCGAGGATAATCTCAATAATCTCGATGTTCTGTTTCTCATTGTGTCCGCCGATATTGTATCTCTCGCCTAATTTACCTTTTTCCTGAACCATATCAATAGCTTTGGCGTGATCTTCAACATAGAGCCAGTCTCTTACATTCTTACCGTCTCCATATACCGGAAGTTTTTTGCCCTGAAGTGCATTATTGATGATAAGCGGAATAAGTTTTTCAGGGAACTGGTAAGGTCCGTAATTGTTTGAACAGTTTGTAATGTTTGCCGGGAACTTATATGTGTCAATATAAGCCTTTACAAGCATGTCTGATGATGCCTTACTTGCTGAATAAGGGCTGTG
>CACWRR010000086.1 GCA_902763335.1 uncultured Lachnospiraceae bacterium
GGGAGATGGAGAGCAGGATGGAATCATTTATGGTTATGATACAGATTCTAAAGAAGCATATGTATATGATTATGAAGGTGATGCAACAGACATTGTCATTCCGGAGACACTTGGAGGATATACAGTTAAAACAATTGAATTTCATTATTATGGAACAGAAGTGAAAACTTTATCAATTCCTTCAGGTGTTATTGATTGTACAATCAGGTCAGATAGAATAGGATATATCTATGTGGATGAAGCCAATCAGACATTTAAGTCTGTAGATGGAGCATTGTATACAAAGGATGGTAAAGAACTTGTGCTTTATCCATATAAGGAGTCAAAGGATTTGGTTATTTCAGAGGGAACAGAGACTATCTGGTATAATGCGATGTCCAAATTGGAGGTTGAGACCATTTCATTGCCATCTACACTTAAGTATGTAAATATTTATGTTGAAGATGCAGAAACTATGTATCAAAAGGTTGAGGAGTATTTGGCAGATGTATTACCAGGTAGTGAAATGCTTAGGGACGTATATGTGAGTGAAGATAATGAGAATATTGTTTCTGTTGATGGAATCGTATACAGTAAGGATATGAAGAGACTTGTATTCTGCCCGAGAGGAAAAGATGGGGAGATAACAGTGGATGAACGTACAGAGATTATAGGACATATAGCTTTTAGTGAGAGCAGGGTTACAAAGATTACGCTTCCTGAAGGCTTGACATCCATTGAATATTCGGCATTTAGTAATTGTACTAACCTGACGGAACTGAATATACCAAAGGGTGTAACAGAATTTAATAAAGATATGTTCTGGAAAACAGCATTGAAAAGTCTGACATTCCCTGAAGACAGTCCATATATAAGTGAGAATGGAATAGTGTATAGTAAAGATAAGACAGAGCTTTTATTTGCAATAGGTAACATAAAAGGAAAACTTGTTATACCTGAAGGTGTAACGTCTATAGGGGAAAGTGCGTTTGAACTAATTGACACAATAAGTGAAGTTGAATTTCCAAAGTCTCTTGTCAGTATAGGAGATAATGCATTTTTAGCTTGCAGCGGAATAAGAAGTATAATCATACCGGAAAACGTTACAAGTATAGGAGATTTTGTTTTTGAGTCGACGTATATAACAAAAATATATATAGAAAGTACCAAAATAAAAGATATAGGGATGTTTGCATTTAGCGCATATGCAAAAAGTACTGTAATTACAGTAAAAAGTGAAGAGATTGCTGCACTGGTTCGTAATAGCTTATGGGACGCGGGTTCTGCGACAATAATAGTTGAGAAACCGGTTGATCCGGTAACAGTTGATAAGTCAGCAGTAACATTGTATACGGGAAATTATAAAAACACCACAACAGTAAAAGCTACACTTAACGGAATAACAGGCAAAATAAAATGGACAACGTCAAATAAAGCCGTTGCCACAGTTAAGAATGGTAAGATTACAGCAGTGGGAAAAGGAACGGCAGTCATTAAGGCTACAGTAGGAGCGAATACGGCACAGGTTAAAGTAACCGTGAAAAATCCTACTGTGACAGTTGTGGACGGTTCTAAGACAGTCAGCAGTATAAATGTTAAAAAGTCTAAAACTGTAATTTACAAAGTAAAAGTCAGCCCTGTAAAGTCTAAGGTGAGCATCGTACAGGATGCAAAATCAAAAAAGACGGCAAAAGTAACATATAAAAATAATCTTTTATCTGTAAAAGGATTAAAGAAGGGCAGCACGGTGATAAAGATAAAATGCGGTGCAGGAGTTAAGAAGATAAAAGTTACGGTAAAATAAGGAGCGCGGATATATATCCGGGATTGGAGATAAAATATGGATAATAAAAGGATAAAGAGCAATATATGGAAGCTCATGTGTGCAGCCATTGTTGCATTGATGGTGGTATTCATAGGAACAGACAGTACATATGCAGCTACATATAAGAAGTTTCAGTATAAGACGATAAATAGCGGAAAATATATAGAGATAACAGGTTATAAGGGTGACAGTGAAAATATAGTTATACCGAAGAAGATATCAGGCAAAAAGGTAACAACTATAGGGCAGAAGGCTTTTTCGGGTAAGAAAAAGCTGACTACCGTGGCTATACCGGATACGGTAAAAGCCGTTAAATCATATGCATTTTATAATTGCAGTAAGCTTAAGAGCGTGACAGTTCCTGACAGCGTAAGCAGAATATATTCATTTGCATTCGGATATAAGGCAGGAAGAAAGAACTTAAGCGGATTTAAAATGTATGGAAATACAGGAACAGCAGCTTGTAAATATGCAATTTATAATGATATAAGTTACAATATCAAGGGTTATACAGTTCAGTTTGTTTATACTGAAAGACTTAAAAGTACAGAGACAATAGTACAGTGGGGTGCAGCACAGGGTGCGGCAGGCTATGCTGTATACAGAGCAGATAAATCAGGAAAATCTTATAAGAAAATAGCCACAGTTAAAGATACAGTGTATACAGATGACAGTGTGCCTGATGGAAATACATATTATTATAGGATTAAACCATACAAAAAATACAGCGGAGAAAAAATATACGGTTCATTTTCGGAGAGTAAGATATCAGAGTGGGGCAAATATAATAAAGCAGAGTTTGAAAATGTCACAAGAAATAAGATTAATATGACCGACAAACAGGGTGTGTATTATGAAATATTTGTAAGGTCATTTGCAGATTCAGACGGAGACGGAGTAGGTGACTTCAACGGTGTCACAGCAAAACTTGATTATCTTAAGGACCTTGGAATTGAAGGAATATGGCTTATGCCGGTAAATCAGAGCTCTTCATACCATGGTTATGATATAGACGATTACTATCTGTTAAATGGTGACTATGGTACAGAGGAAGATTTCCAGAACCTTATAAATGAGGCACACAAACGTGGAATAAAGATTATCATGGACTTTGTTCTTAACCATACAGGAAGCAACAATGCGTGGTTCAGGGATGCACTTAACAACGTGCACAGCAAATACAGGGATTATTACAGATTTGTAAGCAAATATGACACAGATAACTATGACGTGTATGATGAGTCACCGTGGGGTTCGCTGGTATGGAAGCAGGCAGGAAGCTATTATTACTATTCAATATTCTATGGAATGATGCCTGACCTGAACTATAACAATCCGGCTGTAAGACAGGAGATTAAGTCAGCAGCAGGAAAATGGCTTAACATGGGAATTGACGGATTCAGACTTGATGCGGCAATGCATATATATGGCGAAAATGAATTTAAGCAGATGAGCGATGAAGAGAGAAAACAGGCAAATCTTCAGTGGTGGAATGAATTTGCATCATACTGTGAGAGCATAAATGAGAATGTATACCTTGTAGGTGAGGCATGGCAGAATGATGAAGTATTATCTGAATACGTTCAGCCGTTTGATACAAAATTCAACTTCACATTTGAGCAGAATATGATGAATGCAGTTGTAAATGAGAAAGCAACTGTAAATGACAGTGAATCATTATCACAGAATCTCACAGACATTTTGCAGGAGTACAGCAAGGTAGATACTAAATACATCGATGGTGTATTTGGAACTAATCACGATCAGAACCGTATAATGTCACAGGTGGAAGGAAACGCAGATAAGGCAAAACTTGTGGCGGATATTTACCTCACATTGCCTGGAAATCCTTTCATATATTATGGTGAGGAGCTTGGAATGCATGGAGATGGAGATGATGAGAATAAGAGAACTCCGTTTAAGTGGTCAGAGGATGGAAAAGCCATGGATACAACATGGGAAGACAATTCACAGAACAAAGATGTAAATTCATACAGTGTTCAGGTAAATGACGAAAATTCAATGTATAATCATTACAAGAAAATGATAGCACTCAGAAAGTCAGAAAAGGCTCTTGTATCCGGAACATATTCTCCTATAAATGTGGATAATAGTGCGGTAATGGCGTATGTAAGAGAATACGAAGGTGAGAAGATAACAGTAGTACATAATCTGTCGGCTGAAGCTGTAAGTGTGGCTGTATCTGATGTGCAGGGAGGAAATGTTATATTCGGTCAGACAGACGCATTAGCTGAGGGAAATATAACAGTTCCGGCCTACGGTACAGTTATGGTTAAAGTATCGTAATATCAGTCAGATTTCTGACTGCGGGTTTTTAAAAACATAATAATGGCTACGCTGCATATTATTACATAGCCGATAATGCTGTAGACATCAGGGATTTGTCCAAACATTATGAATCCCAAAAGTGCTGCAAATATAATCTGCGAATAATCATATACAGATATTTCGCTTGCCGGTGAGTGGAAATATGCAGCAGTTAT
>CACWRR010000087.1 GCA_902763335.1 uncultured Lachnospiraceae bacterium
GAATTATATCAGAAGGGAGATAGAATTGAAAAGCGAAAGTCAACCAACACGTTTCATGACGCATTGGTGCCTTTCGCAGAAAGGCGGATTATAGATATGAAAAATTACAACGAAGAAAAACAAAATGTCATTGACTGGTTATGTCATCCGAGTGAGCTTGGAAAAGCACCGGCAAAGATTGAATTTACTAAGGAGTTCACAGATGAAGATGGCATCGAATGTATGATTTTCAAGTATAAAAAAAGTGTATTATCTCCGTGGATGTTGGCTATTTCGAGTGATTCAGGTGTATTTAGTGAGATGCAGAGATATAATGAAAAGACAGAGGTTGAGGACGCAAAGAAATTAATTGAATATTTAAAAGATTATTGGAAAATGATGGCACGTTCAGAGCAGGAAAAAGAAGAAAGAGATAAAAATGCAGATGGATTTCAGGCATTTGTTCTTATGGAAAATCAGGACTGGAATCCTGAAAAATTTGAGGAGATATTTAGCAAAGACTGGGGAATACAACTCATTGATGAAGATGAGCATGAGTGTGATGAGAAAGAAGAATCAAATGTAGATGCAAGAATATATGATGTGGATTCAATGAGACTTGTACTCGGTTACATGGGATTTGCCATACCGGAGGGCGAGGCTGAGTACAATGCACAGTTTAATTATATGTGGAAGGACGCTGTTGACGCGGCAAAAAGACATGATGCGCATATGCTGGTCACTGTAATGGGAGAGGGAACAGCTTTGGAAAAGGGTACATTATATACAAAGGCGGTCACATCCATGTGTAAGATGGAATCTGTGGTTGGAGTATATGCAAATGGTGTTGTCTATGAACCGGATTTCTGGATTAAAGCATCAGAAATGCTTGAAGATAGGGATATTCCGTTGCTGAATCTTATATGGTTTGGACTGGCACGGGGCGAGAATAATACCGTATCAGCATATACATGTGGAATGAGATGCTTTGGTCGTGATGAGATGGAGATTATTAATTCAAGTGAAAATCCGGAATATATAAGAGACATGATTATAAATATTGCAAGTTATGTGCTTACAGAAGAAGTTATTCTTCATGATGGCGAGACTATAGGATTTACTCCGGGGCAGAGAATAGCTTTAACCATGAGTGAAGGCGTAAATGTAGACGGTGAAAGTCTTAAAATAGAAATTTAGTGTCTGCGGAAGTGAGGATTAGTATGAAAGAATATGAACATATAGTGCATCCCTTTCCTGCATTGTATGACGGGAAATGTGAAATTCTGATACTTGGAAGTCTTCCATCGGTAAAATCAAGGGAGCAGTGTTTTTTCTACGGACATCCGCAGAACAGATTTTGGAAAGTGATGGCAGCGGTTCTTAATGAAAAGGTGCCGTCGACTATTGAAGAAAAAAAGCACATGATGCTTAAGCACCATGTGGCATTATGGGATGCGATTTACAGTTGTGATATTGCAGGGTCAAGTGACAGCAGTATAAAAAATGTGGTTCCCACGGATTTGACTTCGATTGTCAGAAATTCTAATATTAAACGTGTATTCTGTAATGGAGCAACATCAGGAAAATATTATAAAAAATATCAGCAGAATGTATTGGGGATAGAAGCGGAGGTCCTTCCGTCCACAAGTCCGGCTAATGCGGCATATTCATTGCAGCGTCTGACGGATATATGGGGCAAAAAAATAAACGGTTGACAAGGAATTGATTGGAGAAAAGTAATGCAGATATCAAGTAGATTTACAATGGCAATTCATATGTTTGCATGTATTGATACATTTAAGGAACAGAAAATGACAAGTGATTTTATGGCGGCCAGCATAGGGACAAATCCTGTTATTATCAGGAAACTTTTGCAACAGCTTAAGGCAGCAGGACTGATAGAAGTTGCAAGGGGAACGGGGGGAGTGCGGATAACCAGACCATTAGAGAATATAACATTTTTGGATGTATATAGGGCAGTTGAATGTACACCGGATAATGAATTATTTCATTTTCATGAAAATCCAAACGAAAAATGTCCTGTGGGAAGGAACATACATCATGTATTGGATGACAAGCTGAATAAAGTACAGAAAACAATGGAAAATGAACTTGAAGCCATAACGCTTGGTGACGTGAAAAAAGATTTGCAGGAGTGGGTCTCAAAATAAAATTGATGTAACTGTTGACATTACAACAAATGTATGATAAATTAAAAACACACAAAGATGTAACTGAAACGGTTACAATAAAATAAAAATAGTGTTTTTACACGGAATGGAGGCAGTTATGCAGAAAGTAGTAGAATTTTTAAAAGCAAACCCGGTACAGTATCTGGCAACAGTAGGAAGAGATGGAAAGGCAAAGTGCAGACCGTTCATGTTCTGCTTTGAAAAAGACGGAAAGTTGTGGTTTTGTACAAACAACACCAAAGATGTATATAAGGATATGCAGGCAAACCCTGAGATAGAGGTTTCAGTTTCATCTCCGGAATATGCATGGATAAGATTAAACGGAAAAGCTGTATTTGAGAATAACATGGAAGTGAAGGAAGCGTGTATGGCAAATCCTATAGTAAAAGGACAGTATAACACAGCAGATAATCCTATATTTGAGGTATTTTATATTGAAAATGCACACGGAGTTATTGCAGATTTCTCAGGAAATCCACCATATGAATTTTAGATAAAACAAGTGAAGGAGGCGGAAATGCAATGATAGGAGTTAAATATATTAAAATGCTTGTCGATGATATACATTCAGCGTCGGTTGCGACGATAGATGAGAACGGTCATCCCCAGACAAGAATCATAGATATGATGTATTATGATGATAAAGGCATTTATTTTCTGACTGCAAAGGGAAAGAAGTTCTACAGTCAGCTCATGGAACAACACTATGTTGCCATTTCTGCTTCTAAGGATAAAAAGGCAGTGTCTCTGTGCGGTGATATTGAAAATATCGGAAGTCAGAAGCTGGATATAATATTTGAAAAAAATCCTTACATGAAAGAAATTTACAGGGAAGATACAAGACATGCCCTTGAAGTGTTCAGGTTGTATAAGGCATCAGGAGAATACTTCGATATAAGCAATCCGGCACATATTTTCAGGGATGAGATAATTATAGGAAATGCACAATCGGATAATGCGGGATACTATGTAGATAACGGATGCATCGGGTGTAAGTTATGTTATTCTAAATGTCCTCAGAAATGTATAGACATATCCGTTAAACCCGTGGTGATAAATCAGTCAAATTGTTTACATTGTGGAAATTGCTTTGAAATATGTCCTCAAAGGGCAGTGGTTAAAAAGGGAAAATAAATTCCGGAATGGAGATTATTATGAATCAGTCAGAACGCCGAATATACCTGATAAAGGAATTGTTAAATGAAAACAGCAGATATGAGGATATTGAAATTCCTGCAGATGTTCAGGGGCAGAAGAAACTTTTACGTTCACTTATGAATGTAAGAATGGCAGGAAGTATATCAGAGGAGTTTATAAAAATTCAGAATGAGTACCTTAGTGAAGAAAATAAGGCATTGGGAATAGTTCATTTAGATGAGCTTAATGAAGTTGAGAAAGACATTTATTTGTGGCAGGGAGATATAACAAGACTGGATATTGATGCTATAGTCAATGCGGCAAACAGTCAAATGACTGGATGCTATCAGCCGTGCCATGCGTGTATAGATAATTGCATACATACATATGCAGGAATCCAGCTTAGGAACTATTGCAACGATTTGATGGTAAAGCAGGGATTTGAAGAACCTACAGGCAGAGCAAAGATTACGCCGGCATTTAATCTTCCGTGCAGATATGTTATTCATACTGTCGGTCCGATTGTATACGGTAAATTGAATGAAAAACATGAAGAATTATTGAGGTCATGTTATTTATCATGTCTGGAAAAGGCAGAAGAAAATGAGCTTGAGAGTATAGCTTTTTGTTGCATTTCCACAGGTGTATTTCATTTCCCAAATAAAAGATCGGCAGAGATTGCGGTTCAGACGGTGAAAGAATTTAAAAATAAAAGGAACAGTGGAATAAAGGTAGTATTTAATGTGTTTAAAGATGAAGATTTAATTATTTATCGAAATTTATTAGTGAAAAAATGATTATGATATGTATTTGTGAAACTCTTTATATTATATACTCAAACTTCGCACTTGAAAAAGTGCCTATACACCTTGAAAATTCAATAATAACTGGCATAAAAATAGCATGAACTACTCTGATTTGGTATAATTGA
>CACWRR010000088.1 GCA_902763335.1 uncultured Lachnospiraceae bacterium
GAAAAATATGTAAATATTCTGCTTGATAAGAAGCCTGAATTAAAAATATTTAAGGCAGATGATAAGAAGTTAAGGTCAGAACTTACATACAAAGAATTGAAAAAAATACTGAAATATTTTCGGATATCAGATGATGATATAAAAAATATTACGGCAGGAAGCAGAAATGATGATAAGGTAACAGAAGAAAAATGGTACGAAGCATATAATGTGCTTGTTACAAAAAATGTATCAGAAAATCCGCCTGAACAGTGTGAGCTGACATTTGTGTACACAGATGAAGGCATTGTCACTGACAGAGGAAGTCTTGAGTATGATGGGCATGATATTTCAAAATATCAGGATACAAGGGCGCAGGCTTATATAAGGGATAATGTGCTTATAGCGGTTGGAAGTATTAAAGAGACAACAGTCGTATACAGTAATGTATGGATAAATAAGACGGATGGAGAAAAGCTTGATACATATTTTAGTGGAAGAAAAAGGACATTTGAGGTATCAGGACTTGATTATGACGTAAAGGATGCAGTGGCAGATATTACAGTTCAAAACCATGTTGTAACCTCTCTTGCAATCAAGTCCGACAGAATAAACGGTAAGGTGCTTGAAGTGACTGACAGCGAGGTGGAGGTGGAGAGCTTCGGCAAGCTGAAACTTGCAGCAGGATTCAAGGTATATAAAAATATAAATGGAATAGAAGAAACGGATAAAAAAAGTATACTTGTAGGATATGATGCACAATCATTTGTAGTGGCCGGAGGAGAAATATGTGCGGCAGTGATTGAAAAAGAAATAACGGCTGATAATATAAGAGTACTTATTACAAATGATGGATTTAAGAGCAGATACCATGATAATGTGTCTTTTACCTGCGATACGGATTTTGAATTGGAATTTGGTGAAAATGTGGAAAAAAGGGCAGCAGGCGAGGTGATAAGTATAACATCTGACAGCCCGTACATTTCACAGGGAAGAATAAAGGTGATTCCGACTGAAGGTGGGAAAGTACAGATATTGTCTGTAAATCGTGGATATGGAAATCCGTTATACAGAGGAACCGTGGAAATATCATCTGCTGCGGAGGGACTTTTAATAGTTAATGAACTGTCACTTGAGCAGTATTTATATGCAGTCGTTCCAAGTGAAATGCCTGTAAGCTATGGTGTGGAAGCGTTAAAGGTGCAGGCGGTGTGCGCGAGAAGTTATGCATACAGACATCTGCTGCTTAACTCGTGCAGCCAGTATGGTGCACATGTGGATGACAGTACGGCATATCAGGTATATAACAATACTAAGGAGACACCGGAATCTATAGAAGCGGTGGATTCAACTTACGGTGAGGTTATGATGTATGATGGTGAGGTTATATCGGCATACTTTTTCTCAACATCATGTGGATGTACCACGACATCTGAAATATGGGGTGGAGAGGCACTTCCATACATAAGAAGCAGGGCACTCAATGAGACAGGTGAGATAGCAGATCTGACCAATGAACAGGTATTTGACGGATTTATAAGAAGTGATTTTGCAAGTTTTGACAGTGAATTTCCGTGGTACAGATGGAATGTATCCATACCTTTAGAAAGTCTTCAGAAGATTATAAATTCACAGATTGTTGAATTATATTCCGCATCACCAGAATGTGTACTTACATTAAATGAAGATGGAGAGTATGTATCAAAGCCAATAGACAGCGTGGGACATTTGCAGAAGATTGCAACAGGTATGAGACTGTCAGGTGGGGTACTCAATGAGCTTATAATATATGGTGATGAAGCAACGGTGAAGGTGGTAAGGGAACTTAACATCAGAAAAATATTAAAACCGTATGGAAACAACGTTAATAAAAAGGATGGAAGTGTAAATAATCAGATGTCCATGATGCCTAGTGCATATTTTGTCATAGATCCGATAATGGAGGATGGAAGCTTAAGCGGCTATACATTTGTCGGAGGAGGATACGGACATGGAGCGGGAATGAGTCAGAATGCGGTGAAAGTCATGGCACAGACGATGTCCTGTCAGGAAATTTTAAAATATTTTTATTCGGGCATAGATATAACCGGTATATATAATGAAAAGCAGGATGAGACAGATTAGCCTCGTCCTGCTTTTCACTTAGCTTTATATTTTCTGAAACGTGCAATAATGTAAGAAAATAAGTCATTAAAATAAATGTTAATCTCTGCTCCGATAAACAGAATATACATACATATGTACATCCACATCATAAAAATTATGATGGTGGCAAGACTTCCGTATGTATATGAAAAACTATTTGAATATTTAATGTAGAGTGAGAAGAAGAATGAAAAACCAACCCATCCTACAGAGGAGATACATGCTCCCGGTAAAAGACTTAAAAGTGAATAACTCTTTAGAGGGATAATTCTGTATACGATAAGGAAAAACAATATTAATACAAAAAATGTCAGCAGTTCCTTCTGGGAAATAAAAACTCCGAGGAAATCATATACCAGAGGGAACGGCTTTTCCATCATGCCATATATTGTATTTCCAAATACAAGTAAACCGAGGCTTATAATAATTGCAACAAGGAAAAGTAGGGTATAAAACGCAGAAACTATTCTTATAACGAAATAATTACGTTTCTCGTCTATTTCATATATGGAATTAAGACCGTATATAATGGACATGATTCCTTTACCCGAAGACCATATTGCAAGAATAAGGGTAAGCCACATAGCTGTATTACTTCCGCCGGTAGAATATAATTCATTTATGATTGTGTCAGTGAATGGTCTTAATATACCGGGAATAAAGGTGTTTATATTGGAAAATATAAAATCCTTAGTTATGGGTGTATATTTGACCAGACTGAGGAGAATCGATATAAACGGAAAAATGGACAGCAATATAAAAAATGCTGCCTGAGATGCAAAAGCCCCCACATGATGTTTATTCATTTTATTAACAAAACCATTAAGAACATGGTAAAAACGCATAATCATAAATAACCTCACATTTTCATATGTGTTTGCAAAAACAATCAAATTATACCATTATTTAAGGGGTGGGGCAATGATTATTTAATAAATTGGTTTAAATATATACATTAATCTGCCGATAAAAACTGTATAGTATACGGAAAGGATGTGTCAGTATTGAATATCGGGGAAGCAAGAGGAAGATATGGTGCACTGTTAAAATCATATAATGAAGAAAAGTTTAAGTTGTCACAGCAAAGAAAACAGTTAGACGAAAGAATTAATTCGACAGAAAATGGAAAAGAACTTTATGGAGAAGAGGCTGCTACATTAGAGCTTAAATACAATGCAGTGAAAGATAAACAGGATGAATATCAGAAATATATGAATGATATAATGGAGCAGTGGCAGGTACAGTTTGATAAGGTTGCAGCAAAGCAGCAGGCCCGCAATGCAAAAGAGTATGGAGCTGAACTTGGTAAAATAATGGAAGTAGCAAGAAGAATCATACATGGGGATACTGTACCGGCAAGCGACGAGAAAAAGCTGATGGAGTTTGACAGTGATCTATATCAGATGGCAAAGAGTGCGGGAGAAATGGCAAAAAGGCTTAATGAGAAGAGAAAGAAATATAAGTCATTGTGGGAAGATGAGGAAGATAAGACGTATGAAGATCCTATGGAATCAGCAGACAGTAAGGAACTGGACGGATGTGGTCCTGATGTGGTAAGCGTTCAGGAAACAATGGATGCGGCAGTAGGAGGAAATGAGGAGTAAATCTGCTACAGAGATATATATTTGTGCCACTTGACATATTCATCAATATGTTACATAATAATGGAATAACCAATAAACTTGATGCATGGCTTACATTTTTGGCAGCGGATTCACCGGATGATATTATAATGCTGCTGAATAAGTATCCGGAGTTTAGGTCAATGTATGAGGATATATATGTCATGTGTCTGAATGTGGAGAGGTGATGAATATGTTTTCTAAGGAATTGGCTCAGCTTGATAAAAATACTGTGCAGTATATGATAGACGAAATGCAGAATGAAATTGATGATATGAAGCGGCAAATGGAAGAAAAAGACGATACAATGAATAGTATAATAAGTGAAAAAGATCAGGAAATCGCCCTGTTAAAGGAAAAACTGAAAAATTTAAAAGTTGAATAAGAAAATTTAATTAAATGTTTAAGTGTGTTGAATAAGAAAATTTAATTAAATGTTTAAGTGTATAAAAGTTATGAAGTAATAGAAAACTGAATAAAAGTATAGCAAATTCATCCTTGACATACAAAGCTTTCATATGCTAGAATTAAATCCATGTAAAAGGCAATGAAGGTGTTAGTAGGTTTCTGTACACTTTTAGAGAGAGGAAGTCATCGGCTGAAAGCTTCCTTAAGTTAAGACAGATACTGAATTTTCCCACTGGAGCTGCATCTTTGAAAGAGTTATTATTTATTTAATGTTTAGTAGGAGATGACGCAGATGCACGTTACGCATATGAGAGCTTATGTTTGAATATACAGACATGAGAAACAGGGTGGTAC
>CACWRR010000089.1 GCA_902763335.1 uncultured Lachnospiraceae bacterium
CAGAGGAGACTTGTGGAGCAGACGGAAAGGCTACTCGAGTTACAAAACGAGGTTGAGGAGTACATAGAATCTATTAATGACAGTAGAATGCGTAGAATTATCAGCATGAGGATAATTGACAATATGACGTGGCAACAGGTAGCACAAAACATTGGTGGCAATAATACCGCTGATAGTGTACGGAAAGCTTTCGACAGATTTTTAGAAAAAAGTTAAAGTTGTCCGTTTTGTCCGCTTTTTTTATGATATTATTAGAATACGAAATGTTAGACTTTTTCTTATTTATTTAACCTCCTTATAATTTTTATGTAAGATATTACAGAGAGCACCCTTCGGGGTGCTTTTTGTTGTGCATTTTTGAGGAAAAGAGGTGTTGCCGGATGGCTAAACTAACGGAAAAACAGAAGAGATTTGCAGATGAGTATATCATAAGCCTGAATGCAACACAGGCTGCAATTAAGGCAGGGTACTCAAAGAAGTACGCTAATACAAATGCATCCAAGCTACTACATAATACTACAATCAAGCAACATATTGATGAACAACTTGCAAAAATCAGTTCCGAAAAGGTGGCTGATGCACAGGAAGTGATGGAATATCTCACTTCGGTAATGCGTGGAAAGTCAACATCAGAGATAGTTGTGGTTGAAGGAGAGGGTGAAGGATGCAGCAGAGCAAGACGTATAGATAAAGCTCCAGATGAGAAAGAAAAACTTAAGGCGGCTGAATTGCTTGGAAAAAGGTTGGGCATGTGGAAAGATAAAATCGAAGTGTCAGGTATGGATGAGGAGAAGTCAAAGCTTAGTGATTTACTTAAACAAATGCGTGGTGATGGTTAATGAGTGGCAGACTTATATTGTCGGATAAATATAAAGCATTTATAAGATATGATGCACCAATGGAAGTGCTTGAGGGTACTACCGCAGCAGGTAAGACTACAGTAGGGATATTTAAGTTTATACTTAAAGTGGCACAGTCCCCGAAGAAATACCATATTGTAGCTGCAAAAGACATAGGAACAGCAGAAAAGAACTTTATTAATAAAGACCTTGGTATAGTGGATGATTTTGGAATATTAACAGAATACAACGGAAACGGAACTAAGGACGAGAAGATACCACATATATTGTTACATGCTCCATTAGGAGATAAGGTTATATATGTGATGGGATATGGTGATAAGAAGAAATGGCAAAAAGCATTAGGCGGACAGTATGGATGTCTGTATATAGATGAGGCGAACACAGCAGACATAGACTTTGTGCGTGAGGCTGTTATGAGAGCTGACTATACTATGATGACACTTAATCCTGATGCACCTGACTTACCGATATACAGGGAATATATAAACTGTTGCAGGCCACTTCCGGAATATGTAGCTGATGCACCGGCAGAGATAAATGAAATGTTATGTGAAGAGCCAAAGCAGGGATATGTACATTGGTTTTTTTCATTTGAACATAATGCAGGACTGCCTAAAGAGAAGATTGAGCAGATAAAGCTTAACACTCCGAAAGGTACAAAGTTATGGAAGAATAAGATATTAGGATTACGAGGCAAGGCTACAGGCCTTATCTTTTGTAATTTTAATCATAAGAAACACATAATCACAAAGAAGCAGGCACAGTCATTTATAAGAGATGATGGTGATGCGGAGAAGTCAGAATATTATGAGATATTCACAAGCGGGCTTGATACAGCATACTCAAGTAAAAGTCCGGATACCATAGCCATGAGCTATATAGGTATCACGAACAAAGGCAGATGCGTGGTACTTGATGAAAAAGTGTACAACAATGCGGCTCTTGATGTCCCAATAGCACCATCTGATACAGTGAATAATTATATAGATTTCCTGGAACGCAACAGAAAAGAATGGGGCGGTATAGCTAAAAATGTATTTGTAGATTCAGCTGATCAGGCAACGATTACGGAACTTGCAAAATATAAGAGGTCACATCCTGAATGTTTATATGTATTTAATGGAGCATATAAGAAAGTCACGATAGTCGACAGAATTATGTTGCAGCTTGGGTGGATGTCTTATGATGATGATAAAGGCAAGAAACCTGATTATTACATAGTTGATACATGTAATAATTATATCAAGGAACTGGATACATATTCATGGAAAGAAGATAAGGACCAGGAACCGGAAGATAGTAACGACCATATGGTGAATAGCACACAGTATGGATGGATTCCGTACAGAGCTAAGATTGGAGAGAGGAAATGAGGTTTTTTGATACTATGGCAGATAGGATAAGGACAGGCATTAAAACATGGTTAAGAATTCAACCGGCACAGAATGCAACAATTAATATACGTGAAACGCTTGATTATGAGGGAAATGCCATAAAAAACAGAATATGGTACAGAGGTGAAAGCGAGGAGCTTGCACAGCTATATAGTCAGTTAGACGGTGACCGCACAAGATTCTGGGCAGCATCAAGTACCAAAGGAATGGAAATTCGTAAACTACATGTGGGCATACCGTCACTGATTGCAGATATGCTTGCAAGCATCGTGGTTGCAGACATGAATGAGGTTGAGGCGGGAAGCAGGCAGGATGAATGGGACAGCATTGCAAAAGAGAATGATTTTATAGAACTTGTAAAGGGAGCTATTACTGATACGCTGTATATAGGTGATGGAGTGTTTAAGGTATCATTTGATACAACCTTAAGTGCATTGCCTATTATAGAGTATTATCCCGGAGATAAGATTGATATTATCCGTAATAGGGGCAGGGTAAAGGAAATAGTGTTTAAGACGGCATACAATGAGAATAATCAGGAATATGTACTGCTTGAGCATTATGGAATAGGATTTATAAGGTACGAACTTACGAGAGGCGGCAAGCTATATGATTTAAAAACGGTACCTGAACTTGCAGGACTGAATGATATTGAGTGGGATGGCGGTTTCATGATGGCTGTCCCACTTACGTTTTATAAATCAGCAAAGTATGACGGTAGAGGCAAGAGCATATTCGACAGTAAGATAGATGCCTTCGATTCGCTTGATGAAGCATGGTCGCAGTGGATGGATGCGTTGAGAAAGAATAGAACCAAGGAGTACATTCCTGATAACATGCTACCAAGGAATCCTTATACGGGTGAAATATTAGCACCAAATCCGTTTGATAATGCCTATATAAAGACAGATGCATCAATGACAGAGGGTGTGGCAAATAAGATAGAGCTGATACAGGGAAATATCCCGCATGAAAGTTATCTTTCCACATATATAACTGCATTAGACCTTTGTTTACAAGGCATTATGAGCCCATCTACACTAGGCATAGATGTTAAGAAGCTTGATAATGCAGAGGCACAGAGGGAAAAGGAAAAGGCAACGCTATACAGTAGAAATAATATTGTTAATCAGTTACAGAAGGTATTGCCTAAGCTTGTAGACATTGTATTCAAAGCATATGATACTTATAATCTTACAGCAATCGAGGATATAGACATAGACGTTACATTCGGGGAATATGCCAACCCATCATTTGAAAGTCAGGTTGAAACTATATCGAAGGCAAAGACGGGCGGAATCATGAGTGTAGAGGCATCGATAGAGGAGCTGTATGGTGATACTAAGGATGACGAGTGGAAGCAGGAAGAAGTTGCGAGACTTAAAGCTGAACAGGGAATCACTGAAATGGATGAACCTATGGCAGGAGATGAAGCTGGTATTATACCTGAGGAGATACCACAGACAGCCGAGGGGGGGGCGACTTAACGGTGCTCAGGTAGGCTCACTTATGAATATGATAGCAATGGTTAAGTCGGGACAACTGACACGTACAGAGGCAATAAATATAGTGACAGCGACTTTAGGAGTTCCAAAGGAACAGGCAGAAACGTTTATCGAGAATGGAATGTAGGTGATAATGTTGAAAGTTAAAGTAGCAAACAGAACATATGGAATGAGTAGGAAAGAATATGAGGGACTTCTTGGAATAGCATCCGAGCAGGTCCCTTTTGGTA
>CACWRR010000090.1 GCA_902763335.1 uncultured Lachnospiraceae bacterium
AGTAATATATGAGAACCATGAAATGACACGATTTTGGGTCAAATGATGACAATTTAAATAATTCAATTAATGACAATGTGAGTGAGTAGCAACAAGATTATCATCCCAGTGCTTTGCTACAGATGCAGTATTGGTAGCAATGGCTGCCTCAGTTTCACTGTCATCCCATGCATACTCTTTTGTCTCTTTCCATGTATAGAACGGGCTTGATATAGCCGGTTTTCCATCATTCCATACATTTCTGTATCTTGCGCAAACCTCACCGAACATATAGAAGTTTCCTTCTCCTGTAGTTCCGTGAACTTCATTATAAACATCATTTAACTGTGTAATAAATGCCTTGTTAAATGTAAGTCTTGAAATATGCTTTACAGTATCCACACGGAATGCGTCAACACCCATTCTGATATACTGCGAATATGCATCTACAAGATATTTGTAAACTGTAGGATTCTCTGTATTTAAGTCCATACAGTCCGCATAATGTATAGAAGTTGTCTGAACAACATACTGTTCAAATGAGCTTCCCGTAAATCCGTTATGATGATAAATATCCTTTGCATCATACTTATATGAACCGTCTCCATCAGCATTAAGTACCTGAAGTCTTCTAAGGAACTGTCTTGTGCCCTTTGACTGATTTCCTGATGCTGTTATGTCGTTATAGTCTTCAAGACCTGCCATAGATGTATTAGGTATCATACAGTCCTCTGTATCTGCCTGATCTTTTGTCATATCCCTTTTAAATATAGGATAAAGATTTTCTTCTCCCCAGTTTCCTGTATGGTTAAATACAACGTCCTGGATTATCTTCATTCCTCTTTCATGAACGGCATCTATAAGATCCTGATATGTTACATCTGCTGACTCATATCTTTTATCTACTTCTTTAAAGTTAATTGCGTGATATCCATGATAATCATATCCACTTGCATTTTTTACAACCGGTGTAATCCACACTGCTGTAAATCCTAATGCCTTGATGTAATCAAGTTTGTCTATAAGTCCCTTGAAATCACCTCTCCAAGGTGTGTCTGAACCGTTAATCACTTTACCATCCCAGCAGTGAACATTATTTGAAGAATCACCATCATAAAATCTTGTTGTAATTACAAAGTAAATTGTCTCATCTCTGAAATCAGAAATTCCACCGTTTGCATTGTAATACATTCCGTCATCTGCTGAACCTTCTATAAGTTCTACTGCCTCATTGCTGCTGTCTTCTTTATCTTCCTCTTCCTGATTACTTTCTGCTACATAAGGTGTTGTAGTTTCTACCTCATCTGTACCTGATGTTTTACTCTCAGGTACCGTTTCTGCCGATACCATATTGGCATCTGATGCAAGACCCGCTACCAACACCGATGCACACAGCACCGCAATCGTTAAAAAGGAGATAAGCCATTTTTTCATACTTACTTTTTTCATATCCACCATCCTTTTTTGATTTTCCATTAAGTTACTTATTTATGAGAAATGCTGTTGTCCCCATCGGAACAACAGCTATCTCTTACATGTCAGATAAATTTGCTACAATACTACAAAGTAGAATGACTGTTTAACTACTGTTCCGTCGTTATCCTTTGCATATGCTGTAAGTTTGTATATTCCCGGCGCTGTCGGTGTCCATTTAGCTGTAGCTGTCTTACTGTATCCTTTGATAACAGTTGACTTTGTACTTACAATTGATTTGTAAGTAAATTTGTATTTAACTACACCTGAACCGCCCTCACTGTCTGCCGTAAGTTTAACCGTGCCTCCTGCAACAACAGCATTCAATTTGTTAGCCTTAAATTCTGTCATACTGAGTGGTCTGGTCTTAACTTTATATTTCTTGATTGTCTTAGAAACAACTGTTCCTGCTTCGTCAGTTACATATACTACAAACTTGTATGTTCCTTCATCCTCAAGTTCAAATTTTACACTTGTCTTTGAAGAGAAATCCTGAAGAACTACTGTCTCATCATCATGAATATATTCAAATTTGTATAATAACTCACCTTCGCCGCCTGATGCCTTTGAGACAAGTTTAATCTTATCTCCTACATACGCTTTTCCTGATGCTTTAGAAACTTTTAACTTATCTACTGTTAAATCTTCAATCTCACTTGCAGGTGTAACAACACATTCCTTAGTTACTGTTAATACTTTTCCTTTAGCATTTTCAACATATACTGTCACTTCATATGTTCCTGCTGTTTCCGGTACCCATGCTGCCTCAGAATCTTTTGATTCCTTTGCAAGTACTGTTCCATCATTTACCTCAAATGTATATTTTAAAGTATCCGACTTACCATTTTCATCTACTGCATCTACAGATAATAAAACTGTATCTCCCTCTTCTACCTCTGCCGGATTAACACTGAAATCAACGATTTCAAACTTTCCTGTAACAGGTTCCGTCGGGTCTTCTGTTGAAGGCTGTGTCGGGTCTTCTGTTGAAGGCTGTGTCGGGTCTTCTGTTGAAGGCTGTGTCGGGTCTTCTGTTGAAGGCTCCTCTCTGCCTGATACTACAACTGATGTAATCTCTTTTGTATCGGTGTTACCCTTTGCATCCTTAACTGTTACCTGAATCTTATATGTTCCCTTTGCAGGTGTCCACTTAACTGTAGAAGCAGTTGTATAATCGCTTATCTCTATTGCTTCTTTGCTATTTTCATCAATAGCTGTAAATTTATATTCTAAAGTACCTTCTCCGTCTTTAGCCTGTGCACTGATAGTATAAGTATTACCTGCTATAAAATCAGTTGCATTTAATTTTACACTTGTTAATGCAGGTGCAACATATGTATCCTCACCTTCAATAGTGTATGTCTTCTGGCTTGATAACTCAGTTCCTGCTGCATCTTTTACTGTTGCTTTGATTGTATGGTTTCCTACTGTCGGTGTCCATGTATATGTTGATGCAGATGATGCTGCCTGAACGCTGTTTCCGTCTACATAGAACTCATATGTATATGGTGCCTGACCGCCTGCTGCTATTGCTTCTAACTTAAGCTGTGTTGTGTTTAACTGTGGTGCTGATCTGTCTGCTCCAAAGTTAAGTGAAAGCTCATCTACAGGATCAGGATTATCTCCTTTACCACCAAGTCTTGCAAGATCTGCTGTAATTATATCAGAATCTTCTTTCACTGCTGTTGATGAAGGATCCTGTGAGTATGACTCTGAAGCCACGTCATACATTGACTCATCTGCCGGAATACTTGTTATACCACTTGCACCATATGTTGATACATGCATAATACCGATTCCGTTATTCTTTACATATTCCTTTGTAACACCAAGTGCTTCGTAAGGAATAGTTATTGTGTACATAGTATCAAGTGTTGTTTTATGTCCAGGTAACAAATCTTCCCATGCTGAACTGTTACTGAATAACATGTCTGTTGTTAAACCTGTGTAACCGTTTTTCTTAATTCCGTAAAGATTTGAAATTCCTGCAAATAATCCGTCTTCATATTTATATGAAATACCGAGTGTCTTAAAATCTCTGCAATATTCATCATCGTATGAGAACTGTCCCTTTGCATTTGTTGTAAATAATGCAGGTGTTCCACAACCAGGTTTTGAATCAAAACACATAATTGCATTTACCTTAGTAGTATAGCCTACATCAATTCCCCATACTTTTTTTCCACTTCCTGTACTGTCCATTGAACCGTCTGAGTATGCACCCTTTGATTTACCAAGATCAAATACAAGCATCTGTGGAATATTTGCATTGTAAGGTTTTGCTTCATTTGTACATGCTCCGCCCTGATCTGATGCTGTTACATCTCTTACGTCTACAAACTGCCAGCCTACATATACATTTTTATCATCATATGCTGCATATAATGAATACTCGTCATATACAGGATACTCATGTGGTCCCTTGAATACGTTACTGTCATCATTTGCAACACCCTGTGCTATAAGCTCTGATGCTGTCCAGTCAGATGCAGATCAACACCCTGTGCTATAAGCTCTGATGCTGTCCAGTCAGATGCAGATGTAATAGTCTTTTCTGAACCTGTACCTGAAGGATTTGTCTTGTAGTAATCAGATGCAAATGCATTTCCTGCTGTTGATAATTCCATCGCAACATTTAATGCTGATGCTGCTGATAACTGCTCATTTACTACGTTGTAATTAAATTCTTTTCTATAAGTAAAAGTCTTACTTACTTCTTCTGATTCGTTTTTAGCTGTTACTTCTACTGTTACATCTCTGTCAGCTATTTTACCCTGACCGATAACTACACTTGCTGTTCCTGTAAAACTCTTAACAGGTCCGTTGTCTACACAGTATGTTGCTGATGTAGCATTTTTTGCTGTAATTTTAATTGTCTCTGTCTCTGTCATAAATGTTGCACCATCTGTTAATGATGATGTAATATTTATCTTATCATCAGCTACTTCTTTATATACATATGTAACTGTTATACCGGCTTTTGTATATGTTCCGCTTGCATTTGAAGGTGTAGTTGAAACTTCGTATCCCTCTATATCTGCTGCACTTGTTGTATATGCTGATCCGACTTTTCCTGTCATTGTAGTTGCAGTCTTTATCTCTTTACCGGACTCATCAACATATTTAACAGTAACTGTTCCTTTTTCTACAACAGGCTCATATTTAGCCCATGTTCCGTCTTTGTAAAGATAACCGCACTGCTCTTCAAATAAATATCCCTTCTGCATGTCAGCAGGTGTTCTGTTTGTTGCACTGCTGTAAAAGATTACTCTAGGTTTTTCGATGTTTTCAGG
>CACWRR010000091.1 GCA_902763335.1 uncultured Lachnospiraceae bacterium
TCACTGTAGTTTTCAGGTTGCAGTAGTACCATTTTGTAATCCGGTATAAGTTCTGTTACTTCATCCGACAGTTCTCCAAAGTCCAGCATGTCATGCAGACTAATGGGACCATCCCATTTCTCCGGCTGCAAATATACCACTACGGTTATAATCGGTGTCAGTTTTTCTCCTTTTCTCATACCTGACAGAAACTCTGCTGAGTCTGTATAACTTCTTTCTTTTCTGTTTTTCTTAGCCTTTTCCTTAACCTGTTGTGTATATTTCAACGAATCATACAACATATCCCTTACAGGCATGGCATAATGAACATCTGACTGGTGCTCCACTCCGGCTATCAGTCTGGTACAGAAGCTGTCATTATCTATGGTTATTTTCCTTAATATATCCCTGTCTTTCTTTATACTATGTTCTCTCTTCCCACCTGCTGACGGAATACTGTGTCTTTCACTTCCGTCAAGTTCTTCCACGTTTTCCGGCTCAACCACCTTATTGCCTGAAAATAATGCCAGATTTAACACATCCGCAAATACTTCCTTATCTTTCAGATACTCACATGTCACAATATCCTTTTTTCCCATTCTCTTATAATTTCCTCCTTAATGTTATTTCCTGTTCAAAGCCAGTCAAAATTTCATAAAAGTACTTAAAATACTAAGCATTTTGTAGACCGGCTATGAACAGACAAAACTTCATAAAACTTATCCGTTTCTAAAAACTCCTGCTTTTATTTTTCTGATTGGTTTAAAAGCATAGAATTTTTCGAAATCAGACGGGTTCGATATGAAATGTTTTCACATGTCCATACCGAATATGAATTTGCCATTAGAATTACGTTTATATTATGCTTTGTATATATGGTAACATATTGTATTTGTCGTGTCAAGTAGAGTTTTTATCACAAGGGATTATATTGTATATCCGCTATTCTTCCAACATTTATTTCTGTGCCATCTTCCATAACCAACACATGTCTGTACTCATCCATCTTTTTGACTCTGCCGCTGCACTCCACATATTTACCGCCATTTTTATTCTCATCGGGAACATAATATACAACTATTATGTTTTTATTATCTGATTTATCACTCAGTATTGCTTTAAGTTTTTCATCCAATATTTCAAGTTCATTTTCATCCAGTATAATTTCCCGTTCTGTCTGACGTGCCGTTTCCTTAATGGCATCTTCATGTCCTGTAAGTGCCGCAAACGGCGAGAACTGTGCCGCTCTTTCCTCAATTGACATATGCGGTCTTGTAGATGATACATGATGTGGAAGGTTTATGATATCATCATATTTGTGTATATCAGCATCATTCACGCCTTATGACCTCCTATCTGACCATTTCGCTCTCTGGCAGTGCCGCCCTCACGAAAATTCATACCTTTCAAAATATAGTTTTTGCCATATTTTTTCTTAATATCCAGCACCGCTTTCTGCATCTTTTCCTCGCGCTCAAGCTTTTCTTTCTCTTCATCATTCTCCTGCTTTAATTTTTCATAGTCCGTGAACAAATCCATCTGTTCATATTCTTTTTCTTCATTTATCGTTCCCTTTTTAACCACATGGTTTGCAGTTATTGTTATTCTTCTGATTAAAAGATTTTTGTTTACTATATTTTCATACAATTTTTCCACTGCACCTGTCATAAGCCTTGATGATGATGTATATCGCTCAAGGTTTGTCGTTCCATGAGCATGTTTCGGGATTTTTCTTCCATAATTATCTGTCGTAACTGCCCCTCTGTACATTTTTCTCCGTTCGGGATTGGTAAGATTCTCTATGTCATATCCCACAGTCAGAACTATCTGGTCTGTCACCAGTCCTTTATCCACCAAATCAAGTGCCAGCATATCAGCCATTTCCATAACTACCACTTTTGCCTTTTCATAATCATACGGACATTTAAGCACCTGTCCCGAACCCAGACTGTTAGTAAGCGGCTTGTATTCCTTTATTTCCTTAATGGTACATGGTTCATATCCCCATGCATGATCAATCAGAAGCTCCGCATTAATCCCAAAAAGTCTGTAAAGCAAATCCTCATTTTGATAATCATATTCCCCTCCCACAGAACACCTTGCAACATCCCCCATTGTATACATTCCATGCTCTGCAAGTTTCTTCGCATATCCCCTTCCGACACGCCAGAAATCTGTAATAGGCCGGTGTCCCCATAACATTTTTCTGTAGGTCATCTCATCAAGCTCAGCCATTCTCACTCCGTTTTCGTCAGGTTCCGTATGTTTGGCAACTATATCCATGGCAATTTTGCACAGATACATATTAGTTCCAATCCCGGCTGTAGCTGTAATTCCCGTCTCATCAAATACATCTTTCACTATAGTCTCTGCAAGCTGTCTTGGTGTCTTCCTATATGTATTAAGATACGATGTTACGTCCATAAAAACCTCATCAACCGAATACACATGCATGTCCTCCGGAGCAATATATTTCAAATAGATATCGTAAATTTTCGTACTGTATTCCATATAATATGCCATTCGCGGAGTTGCCACAATATAATCAAGCTCATACTCCGGATGCTCCTCAAGTTCTTTTAAATCACAGGATTTTCCCACAAAAACATGGCCAGGAGCTTTCTGCAAACGTTCTGCATTAGCATTCCTGACCTTTTGTACAACTTCAAATAATCTTGCCCTTCCCGATACTCCATATGACTTTAATGATGGCGAAACCGCAAGACATATCGTCTTTGTCGTCCTCGTTTTATCCGCCACCACAAGATTAGTCAAAAGCGAATCAAGCCCTCTTTCAACACACTCCACAGAAGCATAGAAAGATTTTAAATCTATAGCTATATAGGTTCTTTCTCCCTGCATATTACCCTCCATTCTGCAGACGTTTTGCATCAGAGTTCTATTTCCCTATATTTATTCATAAAATCTCCAATATAATTCTTACCGAGCGGTATCTTCACATTACCCTTCATTTTAAGTATGTCTGTTTTTCCTACGATACCCTCAAAATATTTAAAATTAATAATATATGACCTGTGTACCTGCACAAATAACTTTGAATTTTCTTCCAACATCTTCTTCAGATTACTAAGGCTCATATTCGCAATCAAATCTTCGCCATCATATCTGATAATACATTTGTGTCCTTTCGCCTGTACATAATATATTTTCATTGGATCAAGCATTATGTCTCCATCTTTTCGCTTTATTGATAAAAACTTTTTTCTGGTCTCTACATGTTCTAATGCCTTGCTTACGGCATTTACAAGTTCCTTTTCTTTCAATGGTTTATATATATAAGCAAACGGATGTACATTAATGGCAGAAATCAGCTCACACTCAAATGCGGTAATAAAAAAAATGATGGCATCTCCATGAGCACCATGCTTTCTTATCTCATTTGCGGTAGATATGCCATTTAATTCTTTCATTTGCTGGTCAAGGAATATAAGCTGATAGTTATTTCCGTCCTCTATGGATTTAATAAGCTCCTCACCACATGAAAAATCTTCAATATAATCAATAGTATCTCCAAAATTTCTCTTTAATAATCTGATGATTTCTTCGCAAAAAGTCCATTCATCATCACACACAGCAGCTTTAACCATCCTAATCCTCATTTCCACACATTTAATTAAAACATCTCATCCTCAATTCAACCACACTTCAATAATATCAAAACAATTCTATATGTCAATACTATACAAATATTTTCTCTCTGCCAATCATTTATTATCACCCGGCAGTATCATCATCATATTTACAATAAAATTTCCACTCTCACATTTAACATCAAATTTACCATTATATCTGTCACATATTTCTTTTATACTTTTCATTCCCAGTCCGTGTCCCTTATCTGCCTTTGTAGTCTTTATAATCATGTCTTTAGGTATTATTATTTCATCCTCAACCCTGTTCTGAACTCCGATAATAAGTATTCCCCTGTCAAAACTCATATCCATTCTTATCAGTTGTTCTACTCCCTTATGATTTCCCACATATTCTATAGCATTGTCTAACACATTTCCAAGCAGAACACTCAACTCTCCTGCACTCATGGTCAGTTCTTCTGTAATATATAACTTCCGCTCAAGCCGTATATTTTTCTCATTCATAATCCACAATTTGGCATTTAATATGTGGTTTAACACACTATCGCAGGTAGAAACCGTATCATATTTCTTCACCACTTCACTGCTTACTTTATTAATCTCATCCAAGGCAATATCATATTTTCCCTGATTAATAAGAGAACTTATGCCTATCATGTAGTTTTTTATGTCATGACGGATTTTCGATATATTCCTATTATACGAATCTACATTCTGCTGCTCGGTTTCCTGCAACTCTATGTAATGCAGCAAATTGTCACGTTCTTCTTTCACCATCTGGCTATTGCATATCTGATCATAGAATATGAAGACGATTATGTTCATTGCCA
>CACWRR010000092.1 GCA_902763335.1 uncultured Lachnospiraceae bacterium
CTTGGAGCAGAGTATAAAGGCAGAAAGATAGGAAGCATATCAGATATGACAACATTCAGTTTTCATCCGGTCAAACATATAACTACGGGTGAAGGGGGAATGATACTTACAAATAATAAGGATTTGTATGAAAAACTCATACTTGCAAGAACACATGGAATTACAAAAAATCCTGATAAAATGGAAAAATGTGATGGTGGCTGGTATTATGAGCAGATATCATTAGGATACAATTACAGAATAACAGATTTTCAATGCGCTCTTGGAATATCACAGATGAATAAGCTTGATAAATTTGTGGCTGGACGAAGGAAAATTGCCGCAAAATATGATAAGGCATTTGAAAATGATGACAGAATAGTAACGCCATATCAGAGTCCTGATGGAAAGAGTGTCTATCATCTTTATGTTATAAAGATAAGCAACCGCAAGGAGATGTTTGATAAATTAAGAGCAGCGGGAATAGGTGTTATTGTACACTACATACCGGTCTATACACAGCCGTACTACAGACATAACGGATATGAGAATACAAAGTGTGTTAATGCGGAACAGTACTATGAGTGTGCATTAAGCCTTCCTATATATCCGGGACTGACGGATGAAGAACAGCAGTATGTGATAGATAAGGTGATAGAGAACTGCGGTGAAATATAAAGTTTTTACCATTTTTACCGATATAAACATATAGATTAAAAGCGAATGGAGGAAATATCTCATGCAGGATAACAGAGCGGAACAGATAGAAGCGTTAAATACAGCAAAGGATTATTGTACAAGATTATATAAAGGCGTTAATGCGTTGGCAGACGAACTCAGAACAGGAAGACTTCCGGATACGGAAGAATATATGAAAACAGTTATAAATGGAATTAACTGGGTATTTGAAGTGTACAATGCCACAAAGAAACTGATAAACGAGAATTGTGATTATATTGATAAGAACAAAGTAAATGCAGGGGCGGTAGAACTGGGAAAAGCAGTTGCAGATAATGATGATGAGAAAGTTGCAGATAAGTTAGAGAATGTTATCGCACCATTTATACTTGATTTTCAGAAAGCTGTAGATAAGGTAAATGAGGCAGGTTGATTATCAGGTAAATAAATATCATTTGTGAAACGGAGAATTATCATGGCAGAATATGATTACCTCATAGTGGGTGCGGGATTGTTTGGTTCTGTATTTGCATATGAGGCAGGACAGCGTGGAAAAAAATGTCTCGTAATAGACAGACGTGAACATGTAGGCGGAAATGTTTATACGGAGAAGATATGCGACATAAATGTACATATGTATGGAGCGCACATATTCCATACAAATAATAAAAGAATCTGGGATTATGTAAATCAATTTGCAGAATTTAACAGATATACCAATTCACCTATAGCTAAATACAAGGATGAGCTATATAATATGCCTTTTAATATGAACACGTTTCATCAGTTGTGGGGTGTGGTTACACCTGAACAGGCAAAAGCTAAGATAAATGAGCAGATAGAAGAAAGCGGTATAGTTAATCCTGAAAATCTTGAAGAACAGGCTATAAGTCTGGTGGGAAAAGATATATACGAAAAGCTTGTAAAAGGTTATACGGAAAAGCAGTGGGGACAGAAGGCTACAGATTTGCCGTCTTTTATCATTAAGCGTCTGCCTGTAAGATTTACATATGACAATAACTATTTCAATGACAGATATCAGGGAATACCGATTGGAGGTTATACAGCCATAATTGATAAAATGCTGGAAAAAGCAGATGTAAAAACCGGAACTGACTATCTGGCAGATAAAGAAAAATATGACGGACTTGCCAATAAAACGGTATTCACCGGAATGATAGATGAATATTATGGATACAGGCTCGGAAAACTGGAATATAGAAGTCTCAGGTTTGAAAATGAGATTCTTGATATGTCAAATTATCAGGGAAATGCAGTTGTAAATTATACAGAGTACGAAGTACCTTATACAAGAATAATTGAACATAAGCATTTTGAATGTATGAATCCGGATGAAATTGATAAGACAGTTATTACCCGTGAATATCCAAAGACATGGAAAGCAGGAGATGAGCCTTATTATCCGGTAAATAATACAAAGAATAATGAACTCTATGAAAAATACAGAGAATTGTCATTGCAGGAGAATAATGTTATATTCGGTGGAAGACTTGCACAATATAAATATTATGACATGCATAATGTAATAGAAAGTGCACTTGAATGTGTAAAAGAAAATATGGATAAAAAAAATATGGTCATGTGCCACTCGTAAAAAGAATAATTTTATGAGGCGGACATATGGCCGTATTTTTATTTATATATATCCATTAAACATCATACCTGTGTATATTGATGTAACATACGGATTTGAAAATGATATAACAGGATTCGGATAAGATATCATGGTTTTATCAACGTATCTCATAGGGTTGATACTCATTCCGTCGGCAAGTCTGCCAAGTTCTGTAGTAAATGAGGTGATAACTGAGAGTGAATCTGCTATATTATTATCATCTATTGCCTGTGATACGAGAGATTCATCAATGTTTAAATGCCCTGCATCATCAGAGGTTATACCTACAGACTCCAGAGAATTTTTATGATGTCTGTATATACCGGTGAGTTCCTTTGTTAATCTTGAAGAGTCACCATTTCCTTCTGCTTTGGCAGCCGCCATATCTGCGACCTGATTATACTTGGAAGTCAGGTCTGAGACTGACTCCATAATTGAATCAAAATCCGGTTTAAATCCTATATGAACGGTTTCGTCATCTGTCGTATCCTTAAGGCTTATTTCGAATCCTTTATTAATTGTAAATGTATTTGAAGATGAACTTCGTTCTTCACCGTTTAAAGTAAACCTTGCGTTTGAAGGCTCTGTGGTCATCTGGTTAAGTCCCAAGTAATCAACAATGTCTCCGAGATTATCTGAATTGTTTACAATAGAGAAAATCTGCGGCTTAAATCCGAGACCGGTTGAAACGGATGTAAGTGACAATGCACTGTTATCCGAAGAATTCTTTTTAACTTCAGCGGTAATCCCGATATCAGATCTGTTTACCAGTCTTGCAAGTTTATCCTGAAGTGTACGGTTTGTATCTGAATCATTAACCTTAAACTGCAATTCATATGAGTATTCGTTAATGTTTATATCAAATGAATATTCGCCCCGTGGAAGATTAAGTTTATTTTGGGACAGATAATTTCCCGTATTTATCTGCGGAGTGGCAAGGTGACTGACATCTATATCAAAATCAGGGGAATCACTGTCCGATTCAGTTCCTATATAGCGGGCGGTAATCTTATTTTCGTTACTGCTGTTTGCTTTCTTCTTGGCACCCTTTAATATAGAATCAGAATCAAGGGATTCTGCAACCTCCTTAAGTGAATAAGCATTTTCCTTTAAATCTATGGCATATTTCTGCACATCTTCATTAAGGTCAAGCTTATATAATGGGGACTTGCGGCTTATACGCAGTATATTATTGTAAACTTCCCTGAGTTCACTCTTCTTGTGTGCATTGTTGCTAAGAAGTTTATTATTACCGGCATATGTAGTTAAATAATAGTTATATACTGAATTAATCATATCCATCACCATATCTTCCTAAATGTGTCATTGTTAATAATCCCGAATCAGGGTATAAAAATCAGAGCCGGGTGTGTCCAACTACCTATATTATAATATGTAGAAAATGAAATATCAATAAAAATTTCATCAGAATCATATGAGTGAATAATGGAAGCATAAAAAAATGTTGACGATTCAGGTTCACTGTGTTATAGTAAATGGGCAATGGAAGAAGTCTTTTTTTTTTGCTCAAAACGTTTTTGAATGACAAAAACAATGCAGCTAAAAATGAATTAAAGTGGAGGTGGATGTTGTGCGCGTAAAGATCACATTGGCATGTACTGAGTGTAAACAGCGAAACTACAATACTACGAAGGATAAGAAAAATCATCCTGACAGAATGGAAACAAAGAAGTATTGCAGATTTTGTAGAAAACACACATTACACAAAGAAACTAAGTAGTCAGATTTGATGGAAGAGAGGTAAACTATGGGAGAAGCTAAAGCAACAGAAAAAGCTCCTAAAAAGAGCTGGTTTGCCGGCCTTCAAGCCGAATTCAAAAAGATAATCTGGCCAGACAAAGCGTCTATCACAAGACAAACAGTGGCAGTTACTATTATCTCTGTATTCTTAGGTGCGTTAATTAAAATATTGGATATGATTATTCAATTAGGACTTAATTTGATAGCATAATAAGGAGTAAGGTGGATATATGTCAGAGGCAAATTGGTATGTTGTTCATACTTATTCAGGGTATGAAAACAAGGTAAAAGCCAACATTGAGAAAACGATTGAAAACAGAAAACTTCAGGATCAGATTCTTGAGGTAACGGTTCCTATGCAGGATATGATTGAGATGAAGAATGGTGCCAAGAAACAGGTTCAGAAGAAAATGTTTCCCGGATATGTTCTTATTCACATGATTATGAATGATGATACATGGTATGTCGTTAGAAATACCAGAGGTGTTACAGGATTCGTAGGACCGGGATCAAAACCTGTTCCGCTTACTGAAGAAGAGATGAAACCGTTAGGAATCAAACCGGCAGAAGTTGTGGTTGATTTTGAGGTCGGTGATACTGTCACAGTTATCGGCGGAGTGTGGGAAGACACTGTTGGAGAAATCAGAAAGATTGATCCTCACAAACAGATGGTTACAATCAACGTAGATATGTTTGGCCGTGAAACACCGGTAGAAATAAGTTTCACAGAAGTAAAAAAGATGGATTTCTAATTAAAAACAAGGTGGAGGAATACCACAATTTATTTAGGAGGTGCCATAATGGCAAAGAAAGTAGAAGGATATATTAAGTTACAGATTGCAGCCGGAAAAGCAACACCGGCACCACCTGTTGGACCTGCACTTGGACAGCATGGTGTAAACATCGTACAGTTTACAAAAGAGTTCAATGCAAGAACAGCAGATCAGGCAGGAATGATTATTCCTGTAGTTATTACTGTATATGCTGACAGAAGTTTTAGTTTTATAACAAAAACACCACCTGCAGCAGTTCTTATCAAGAAAGCTTGTAAGATTGATAAAGGATCTTCAGTTCCTAACAAGACAAAAGTTGCTAAGATTTCTAAGGCTGATGTTCAGAAAATCGCTGAGACAAAGATGCCTGACTTAAATGCTGCATCTCTTGAGGCTGCTATGAGCATGATCGCAGGAACAGCAAGAAGTATGGGAATTACAGTAGAAGAATAAAATAAAAAGTAATTAACAGGTAATCGGACGGTGGGAGGAAATACAGAACTATATCTGATATCCCGCTAATACCACTAGGAGGTCAATATAATGAAACATGGTAAGAAATATTTAGAGGCAGCTAAAGCTATAGACCGCGCTGCACTCTATGATACAGCAGAGGCTGTTGCATTAGTAAAGAAGACAGCTACTGCAAAATTTGATGAAACAATTGAGGCTCATATCAGAACAGGTTGTGACGGACGTCACGCTGACCAGCAGATTCGTGGAGCTGTTGTATTACCACACGGTACAGGAAAGAAAGTAAGAGTTCTTGTATTTGCAAAAGGTGATAAGGTAGCAGAGGCTGAAGAAGCAGGAGCAGAATTTGTAGGAGGAGAAGAACTCATTCCTAAGATTCAGAACGAGAACTGGTTTGATTTTGATGTTGTTGTAGCTACACCGGACATGATGGGTGTTGTAGGTCGTTTAGGACGTGTACTCGGACCAAAAGGTTTAATGCCTAACCCTAAAGCCGGAACAGTTACTATGGACGTTAAGAAAGCTGTAGCTGATATTAAAGCCGGTAAGATTGAATACAGACTTGATAAGACTAATATTATCCACGTGCCAATCGGAAAAGCTTCATTCAGTGAAGAACAGTTAGCGGACAACTTCCAGACGCTTATAGATGCAATCAATAAAGCAAAACCTAGCACATTAAAGGGACAGTATTTAAAGAGTGTAACACTTACATCTACAATGGGACCTGGTGTTAAGTTAAACGTTGGTAAATTATCCAACTAAAAATTGGTTGACAAAATAAATATTGTGTGCTAAAATGCACAAGGTGTTAAGACCGAAGACAGTAGGTGCCGCAAGGCGTAAATGAAGATGCCTACCGAGGATTTAAGGACATTTAGTATGTTTATTCAGCCCTTTTTGTTTTCGGACAAAGAGGGCTTTTTTGATATAATCCTTGAATTAGTTAACGTCTTATCCAATAATACAAGGAGGCAGACATTCATGGCTAAAGTAGAAATTAAGAAACCTATAGTTGATGAGATTTCTGAATTACTTAATGGCGCACAGTCAGCAGTAGTTGTAGACTACCGTGGACTTACAGTTGAAGAAGATACAAAGCTTCGTAAGGAATTACGTGAAGCTGGTGTTACTTACAAAGTATATAAGAACACAATGATTAACTTCGCTATTAAAGGAACAGATTTCGAAAGCTTAGCTCCACATTTAGAGGGACCTACAGCTATAGCAGTTTCTAAAGAAGATGCTACAGCACCAGCAAGAGTTTTATACAAATTTGCTAAAGAGGCAGAAGCTCTTGAATTAAAAGCCGGTGTAGTAGAAGGTGTATATTATGATGCTGATGGAATCAAGACAGTTGCTTCTATCCCATCAAGAGAAGAATTACTTTCAAAATTCCTTGGAAGTATTCAGTCACCTATTACAAACTTTGCTCGTGTTATTAAGCAGATTGCTGAAAAACAGGAAGAAAACGCATAATAAAATAATATTAATTGGAGGAAATTAGAGATGACAACTCAGGAAATTATTGAAGTAATCAAAGGTTTAACAGTATTAGAATTAAACGATTTAGTAAAAGCATGTGAGGAAGAATTCGGTGTTTCTGCAGCAGCTGGTGTTGTTGTAGCAGCTGGAGCAGCTGGAGCAGCAGGCGGAGCTGAAGAGAAGACAGAGTTCGACGTAGAGTTAACAGAAGTTGGACCAAACAAGGTTAAGGTTATCAAAGCTGTACGTGAAGCTACAGGATTAGGATTAAAGGAAGCTAAGGAATTAGTTGACAACGCACCTAAGGTAATCAAAGAAGGCGCTTCTAAGGAAGAGGCTGAGGACATCAAGACAAAACTTGAAGCTGAAGGAGCTAAGGCTACTTTAAAATAATTAATATTTTACCGTACGAGGGAGATATCAGAAAAGATATCTCCCTTTATTAAGTTTGCGCGCCATGGGCGCGCTCTAACGGGTGAAAGTCCTGAACATGCCCAGGTAGTGGGAAATGTATAGTCGAACAGCAAGGGTGTCCATCGTG
>CACWRR010000093.1 GCA_902763335.1 uncultured Lachnospiraceae bacterium
ACCAGCTGGTTAAGTGCATTCTGCATATTTTCATCAGGATTATTCTGAATATAAAATCTTTTCTTTCTATATTCATTCACTCCTGCCATGAGTTCCGGGTCTTCTTCAAGTTTTCTTCTAGCTTCATCATATCTTGTGTACGCATCACCGGATAAGATAAGTTCAGCTAATTCTCTTGCTTTGCTCTCTAATTCGAACATCAGTCAAATCATCTCCTTAACTATTCAACTTCCATAATAATCGGTAATATCATAGGACTTCTCTTCATTCTCTTCCATAAGTACTCGCTGAGTGTGTCTTTTACCACCATCTTAATTTTACCCCAGTCAGATACCTTTCTGCTAAGGCAGTCATCAAGTGCCTCTGCCACAACACTCTTTGCTTCATCTATAAGATTTTCAGCTTCACGCACATATACGAATCCTCTTGTAACTATATCCGGTCCCGCAAGAAGCTGATTGCTGTACTTCTCAAGTGTCATAACTACTATTATTATTCCGTTCTCAGCAAGATTCTGTCGGTCTCTTAAAACTATATTTCCTACATCTCCTACGCCAAGTCCGTCTACTAAGACTCCGCCTGTAGGCACCTTGCCTATGACTTCTGCTCCATCATAACCTATACTTAGCACATCTCCTGATGACAATATCTCAATATTATCTCTTGCAACGCCCATAGTCTCTGCAAGTTCAGCGTGAGCTTTCAGATGTCTGTACTCACCGTGAACCGGTATGGCATACTTAGGTTTAACAAGTGAATATATAAGTTTTATCTCTTCCTGACATGCATGTCCTGATACATGAGTATCTTCATATATGACATTTGCACCTTTGATAGATAATTCATTGATAATTCTTGCGACAGACTTCTCATTACCCGGTATAGGTGAAGAACTGAGTATAACTGCATCTCCCGGTTTAATAGTAACCTTCTTATGAATAGATGCTGCCATTCTTGACAGTGCTGCCATGGATTCTCCCTGACTTCCTGTCGTTACAAGTACTATCTGCTTATCAGCATAATTCTTCATCTGGTCTATGTCAATGAGTGTATTGTCCGGTATTTTTATATATCCAAGCTCGCTTGCTATGGTGATTATATTCACCATACTTCTTCCTTCAACTATTACCTTTCTGCCGTACTTGTATGCAGAATTGATAATCTGCTGAACTCTGTCAACATTCGATGCAAATGTTGCTATGATAATACGTCTTTCCACATTCTCTGCAAATATATGGTCAAATGTCTTACCTATAGTTGTCTCTGACATTGTAAATCCCGGTCTCAGTACATTTGTACTGTCACACATAAGTGCCAGAACGCCCTTCTTACCAAGTTCTCCGAATCTGGTTAAATCGATTGCATCACCAAATACAGGTGTGTAATCAATCTTAAAGTCTCCGGTGTGAACGATGATACCTGCCGGAGTGAATATAGCCAGTGCCGCAGCATCAACTATACTGTGGTTGGTCCTTATAAACTCTATTCTGAAACATCCGAGATTAATTGACTGTCCATATTTTACAATCTTTCTCTTCACTGAATTGAGAAGATTGTGCTCTTTTAATTTTCCTTCTATTATTCCGATAGTAAGTTTTGTTGCATACACAGGGACATTTACTTCCTTAAGCACATACGGTAACGCACCTATATGATCTTCATGTCCGTGAGTTATAACAAAACCTTTAACCTTACTTATATTTTCCTTGAGATATGTTACATCCGGAATAACAAGGTCTATACCAAGCATGTCATCATCCGGAAAAGACAGTCCGCAGTCAACAACTATTATACTGTCCTCATACTCAATAGCGGTTATGTTCATTCCAATCTGTTCAAGTCCGCCCAAAGGAATGATTTTAACCCTTTCATTCTTTTTTATTTCCTGTTTCAAAATTACACCTCCATATTATTTTACATCTATATCTTCGAGCAGTTCATCAAATATCTTTGATACATATGCAAGTTCCGCATCGTCATCAACCATCTGATATACAGCCTCTTCATCTTCTGCATCTGAAACATCCTTAAAAATATACGCTTCCAGTTCCTCATCTTCGTCTGTTTCATCAGACTCTGTAACGAGAAGATAATTCATATTATTTATTTTTGTTTCCTCAATAACATATACTTCTGTTTCCTCACCTGCTTCATCTACGAAGCTTAATTTTCCATACATATTCTTTTACCTTTCAATAATATATTTTAGTTGTTTTTCATTGCAATATAATCAAGATAGCCCTGTAAAATAAACGTTGCAGCTATCTGGTCTACATATTTTTTTCTGTTCTCACGACGCACACCGGCCTCCATCATGGTTTTGTCAGCTGATACTGTTGTCAGTCTCTCATCCCACATAACCACTTCTAGTCCTGTTCTTCTCTCTAACATTTCCTTGAACGCTAATGTTTTCTCTGCACGTTCTCCTAATGTATTATTCATATTCTTAGGAAAACCAAGCACAATCTTTTCACAGTTATACTCTGATATAATCTGTTCTATACGTGCAAGTGTCTTTCTAAGCTTACTTTCCGATTCACGCCGCACAATCTCAAGACCCTGAGCGGTAATGCCAAGTTCATCCGAAACTGCAACACCAACCGTCTTAGAGCCAAAATCTAATCCTATTATTCTCATATCTATCCATTTCCAAACCGATATTGTAATCTGTCTTCTAAAATCAAATTAAATCTTAAATCTATCTCTTCTCTTTTAACTTTGTATTGATATAATATGTCAATGCTTCCTCTATAAGCTCATCACGCTCAACCTTCATAATGAGACTTCTCGCATTATTGTGGCTTGTGATATAAGTAGGGTCTCCTGACATTATATATCCCACTATCTGATTAACCGGATTGTATCCTTTCTCAACCAATGCCTGATATACTCTTTCTAAAACCTGTCCAACTTCTAATTTAGTCTCAACCGGTACCTTTACATATTGTGTATTATTTAAGTTCTCCATATATTGCCTCCAAATTTCACGTTCACTTTATTTCTATCTAGTATTTTAATATATAAATCATATTTCGGCAAGCAGAATTTCATCATTATAAATTTCTGTTATCTTTGCATCCGTTAAAACATTGGTCAGATCACGTTCTGAACGTGCTGCAACTTTTATATATTCCCGCGTATGTCCCGTGTAGAATGCCGTACCGTCTATGATTTCCTCTTCTTCAAAAAGCACCTCCGCATTTTCACCGATAAATTTTTCCATATATTTATGCTTCAATTCATTACCGCATTTAATCAGATCAGCACTTCTTTCTGCCTTGACCGTATCATTTACCTGATTTTCCATCTTTGCCGCTACAGTTCCATGTCTCATGGAATATTTAAATACATGCAGCTCCGCAAATGCCACTTTCTCTGCAAATTCGCGGGTAATCTTATATTCTTCTTCAGTTTCTCCCGGAAATCCGACTATTATATCCGTAGTCAGTGCCGCATCAGGGTAATACTGTCTTATAAGTTCACACCCTGCATAAAATTCATCTGCCGTATACTTTCTGTTCATACGTTTAAGAACCGTATCGCATCCGCTCTGAAGGGATAAATGAAAATGAGGGCAGAATTCTTTTATCTGTATAAGTCTCTCCATAAATTCTGTCGTGATAATTCTCGGCTCAAGGGAGCCCAGTCTCACTCTCTCAATACCTTCAACCGATGCCACAGTCTCAATGGCATCTATCAGTCCTTTTTTCTCATCTGCATCACTAAAATCAATACCATATGAGCTTAAATGTATACCTGTTATTACTATTTCCCT
>CACWRR010000094.1 GCA_902763335.1 uncultured Lachnospiraceae bacterium
GGGTGCGCTTGTTAATATGGATTATCCGGTGCTTATGCCACAGGATACTGAGCCTATCATAATGAGCATTATGGACAGGCGAAGAAAAGAAATATATGACGAAAACGGAGAAGTGGATTTCTCGATATCAGTTCCACAGGTTGGACGATACCGTGTAAACATATTTAAACAGAGAGGATCCATGGCAGCTTCGCTCCGAGTGGTCGGTATGCAGATTCCGTCAGCAGATTCACTTGGTGTACCGAAGGCGGTTCAGGACTTGTATGACAAGAGAAGAGGACTTGTTCTTGTGACAGGACCTACAGGTTCAGGTAAGTCTACAACACTTGCTTCCATTATAGATTTGATAAATACAAATCTTACATCGCATATCATAACCCTTGAGGATCCTATAGAATACTTACATATGCATAAGACCTCTATGATAAATCAGAGAGAGATAGGACTTGATACAAAGTCATATGCAGCAGCGTTAAGAGCAGCACTTCGTGAGGATCCGGATGTTATCCTTGTAGGAGAGATGCGAGACCTTGAGACTATATCCATAGCGATAACAGCGGCTGAGACAGGACATTTAGTATTTTCAACACTGCATACAATCGGTGCTGCAAGTACCATTGACCGTGTCATTGACGTATTCCCGACACATCAGCAGCAGCAGATAAGAATCCAGTTATCCATGGTACTTGAGGGTGTTATCTCGCAGCAGCTTATCCCTACGGCAGATGGAAAAGGCCGAGTGGCAGCTTTTGAGGTAATGCTTGCGAATGCGGCTATCAAGAACATGATACGTGAAGGTAAAACATATCAGATTCAGTCTATGATCCAGACTAACGGAAAACTCGGAATGATAACTATGGATGATGCTATCTATCAGTTATACAGAATGGGTACGATTACGGGCGAACAGGCACTTATATTTGCTCAGGACAGAGCGTTCATAGAGAAGAGATTAAGAGGCTTGATGTAAAGTTTGAACAAATTATTAACAAATTATTAATGACGTTCAAAAATTGTTGCAAATTACAATATAAAATGTTATAATACTAACATGATAAGAGAGGAGAGAGAAGATGCCAAATTTTAAGTATGTGGCCTACTCCAAAGAAGGCAAAGAAGTAAAAGGTACTATCGAAGCCGCTGACAAGGACGAAGCAGTATACAAGCTTAAAGAAGAGGGACAGATGGTCGTAAGCGTTGACAAAGGTTCAGCACTCGACCAGGACTTGAATCTTACGTTTGGAAAGAAGAAAGCAAGTACCCGAGATCTTAGCGTATTCTGTAGACAGTTCGTAAGTATATCGACAGCGGGTGTCGCTATAGTGGATGCTCTCGAGATGCTTGGAGATCAGACAGAGAACAAAGCCCTTCAGGAAGCTATATATAATGTAAAAGCTTCAGTTCAGAAAGGTGATACTCTTGCAAACAGCATGAGACAGCAGGATGGAATATTTCCACCTATGATGGTGAACATGGTAGAGGCAGGAGAATCTTCAGGTAGTTTGGAAGTCGCTTTTGAGAGAATGGCTATCCAGTTTGAGAAGAGTACAAAGATTAAGAGTTTAGTTAAAAAGTCAATGATATATCCTATAGCCCTTACAGTTATAGTTATAGGTGTAGTAGTAGTTATGATGATTCTTGTAATCCCTACATTCTCAGATATGTATGCAGATATGGGACAGGAATTACCGGCGATAACAAGATTCGTTGTTGCACTTAGTGATTTTATAGTCGGTAAATGGTACATATTGATAGCTATTATAGTAGTCGCGGTTATTGCCATCAAGGCATTTGTAGCGACAGATACAGGTAAGTATGTGAAGGCTGATCTTGGAATGAAGATGCCGATATTCGGTAAGCTTACTGTCAAATCAGCTTCAGCACAGTTTGCCAGAAACTTATCAACATTGACGGCAGCAGGTATATCCATGGTGGATGCCCTTGAGATAGTTGCCAAGACAATGAGCAATCTCAGATTCAAGGATGCAGTACTTGAAGCTAAGGAAAAGGTTACACAGGGTAGACCTCTCTCGGAACCGCTTAAGGCTTCCGCGGTATTCCCAAATATGATTATACATATGATAGGTATAGGCGAGGAAACCGGTAATATGGATGACATGCTTATCACGGCAGCTACATATTATGAAGAAGAAGTAGAAGTTGCAACCGAACAGGTTTCAGCAGTTATAGAACCATTACTGATAGTAGTGATGGCGGGAATAGTTGGTACAATTATCATGGCAGTTCTTATTCCTATGTTTGGAATGTATGATATTGCCGGTGGCGGTGAAGTTTAATAACTGATTGCTAAAGGGATGATAGTTATGAAGAAAAATAAGAATTCCGGTTTTTCACTTATAGAACTTATAATAGTTATTGCTATTATGGCGGTATTAGTTGCAATTATTGCACCGAATCTTACTAAGTATTTGGCTAGGTCTAAATATAATACAGATTTGCATAATGCGGATGAATTAGCAGGAATGATACAGACGTGTATTACTGATTATGAAGTTACAAATGGTGAGTTTATTAAATCTGGAGGGAGTGCGGTTACGTTGTCATGGACAGGGAGAAAAGTATCAGGAGGTCCGGCAAGTTTTAACACTATGTTGGATGGAATGGTTGCAAAGGATCCGACGAGTGAGGAAACCGGGGCAATGGCTACAGCTAATATATCTTTAAAAGGTACAAAATCTATAGAAGGATATGTTGTAACCGTAAACATAGGAAATGTAAGTGTAGTTAAATAATTGATAAAAACGCACATCGCGTTTTAATAAATTTATAAAAGAAAAGGAGAGATGATTTTATGAAAAAAATCACAAAAAACAACAAAGGTTTCTCATTAATCGAGCTTATTATCGTTATTGCTATTATGGCTGTATTAGTAGCAATCATTGCTCCAAACTTAACAAAATATCTTGGATCTTCTAAGACAAAGACAGACCAGAAAAATGCTGATGAGTTAGCATCACAGCTTCAGACATGTATTACAGAGTATGATACAGATCAGTCAACAAGCTTAGGAGCATCTATTGGCGGTGGAACAATGAACATTACATGGAGTGGAAAAACTGCAACATCTTCATCTCCAGCTGACACTACATTCGATGGTATAGTTAATGCAAATATCACAAGTGATACAAAGAGTAAAGAAAATGGATCACCTGCATCAGCTGATATAACATATAATAGCACAACAAAAGTTTACACTATTACAGTTACAGTTGGTAATGCAACAGCTACAAAATAATAAACTTATTTAAGAGGTACAAAATGACAGCAGTATGGACGATAGTTACAATTATATATGGAATTCTAATAGGAAGTTTCCTGAATGTATGCATATACAGGATTCCTGAAAAACAGAGTGTAGTTGTAGTACGTTCACACTGCATGTCATGTGGAAAACAGATCAAGTGGTACGATTTAGTACCGCTTGTGAGTTTTCTTATTTTAAGAGGAAAGTGCAGATATTGTAAGGCAAAGTTGTCATGGCAGTATCCGGCAGTAGAAGCTCTTAATGGAATATTATATGGAATCATAGTTCTGGTTAATGGATTTAATATTACCAGTATTTTATACTGTT
>CACWRR010000095.1 GCA_902763335.1 uncultured Lachnospiraceae bacterium
TTTCTCATGCAATTTTTTCGTTCCACGGATAATATTTACTTTTCAAAGTACTTGCCAAAGTTTAGCTGGCATGAACTACTCAAGATTCCGAGAGTTCATTTTCAGTTAAATCAGAAGGAAGCTTCGTGTTCTTACATCCAACCGTAAGTCTAGAATAAGGTCCCGATGTATATATTATTGCATTGCAATCTTCCCGACTATCATATTTGCTATTTCCCGTACTAACCTTAATACTTTCAACCGCTGTACACCCGCTAAACGGATTACCTGCTATCTCAGTTACTCCCGCCGGAATATAAATATTTAATAAACTGCTACATCCTGAAAATGCTTCCTTTCCTATGCTCGTCAGACTCTCCGGTAAGTCTATACTTGTTAAACTACTGCATCCCTTAAATGTACAATCTTCTATGCTTATCAGACTCTCCGGTAAGTTTATACTTGTTAAACTGCTGCATCCTGAAAATGCTTCCTTTCCTATGCTCGTCAGACTCTCTGGTAAGTTTATACTTGTTAAACTACTGCATCCCTTAAATGTACAATCTTCTATGCTTATCAAACTCTCCGGTAAGTTTATACTTGTTAAACTACTGCATCCTGAAAATGCTTCCTTTCCTATACTCGTCAGACTCTCCGGTAAGTTTATGCTTGTTAAATTACTGCATCCTGAAAATGCATACTCTCCTATGCTCGTCAGACTCTCCGGTAAGTTTATACTTGTTAAACTACTGCATCTACAAAATGTATACTCTCCTATTCCTGTCAGACTCTCCGGTAAGTTTATGCTTGTTAATCTAACGCATCCTGAAAATGTACCCGCTCCTATGCTTGTCAAACTCTCCGGTAACTTAACACTTGTTACATATATATCCATGCCTCCATACCAAAAATACTCCCCTCCTCCTATACGTGTTACCTTCATACCATCAATCTCTTCGGGTATAACAATATCTCCTGATAAATCACATCCTATAATACTCACAGATTCGCCATCTTCATTAATATCATAATAAAATCCATCATAATATTTTGCTTCACTTTCATCTGCCTTTGCATTCATTACCGGCATCTCTGAAACCACCATCGTAACTACCATAATAAACGCTATCAATTGTTTTATTATTTTCTTCATAATCACCCACTCCTTTACACTTTTGTTTTTCATATCTCCAACTCATAATATCTGCTATTTATAATATTGCTATCTTTTAATGTCTGAAATAATTCCGACGGAGATATTATATAAATGTGCTTATATTCCTCATATACTTTCCTCAGTTCCTCCACTCTGTCATCATTCCACAATCCTGAAAATATATAAATATACTCATATGTATTTTCTTCTGTATATTGCTCCGTTTCTACTTCACTCTGATTTTTCACCTGACATGTAATCGGTTTCCTATTACCTGCCACATATGTGAATTCATATTTTTGCCTGCTATTCTTACATGATGACGGCAATAATCTGTATCCTTCACCCGCATGTCTTTCATGTATGAAAAAAGCCACTGCATCTTCGAGCTCTTTATACGATAAAGAACGCACAAAATTTTCCTTATTTACAACTATTTTGGGAATATTATATATTCTGTCCTCTTCTTTCTCTCCATTCTCATACATGGATATAACCAGCATTTTCATTCTGTCAGCAGCTATCCTCTGTATAGTCGCATGCTGTCTTTGAGAAAACCTTCCTTCTATATCCGATGGTACTTCGCAATCATTTGAATACTCAATCCATTTATCAACTCTTCCACCCCACGAAAATCTGCTGTACACAATATCATTTTCCCTGTACATGTATACAGCTCCATCCGAGGAGACTTTACCAACATAATAATGAGAATTTTTCAATCTCATTATTATATAATCACCTTTTTTTATCTTGACATATGACTTTACCGCACTTGATGAGACTTTTCCTGTACCGGCTGCCTCAGCGTCATATTTCTTAAGATATTCCTCTGCCTTTTCCCCGGATATCGGAGTACCATAATCGAACAGATTCATACTCCATCCCATACCAAATATTTTCTCACTTATACAGTCCTGCTGAAACTTATTTACCTTTTCATAATCCTTCCTGTCACTATTATCAAATGGCATAAGATATACCATCCAGCAATTCACGTTTTTTATATCTTTCATCATGTACATGTCCTCCTTTTATCTCTAATGCACTCTTCCATTTTTTATAATACTATGTTATCATTTACACATTAAAAAGTCCTAAGCTGCCCGCTTAGAATACTTTATATATTTATAATTTTCAGATAATATATGGGAGCATAACAATGTACAAATGGCTGAATAATGTATTACAAAAAGAATACAGACTGATAAAATCTATACGAAATGAAGAAACATTACAGATAATGGTTTTAGAAAACATTTCAACACACCAGAGACTTCTTTGTAAGAAACTGACGGGTGAATGTCCCGTATACAAGAAACTCATAAACTTAAGTCATCCAAATCTTCCTATCGTATATGAAGCAGTATGTAGTGATAGTGGAGATTCAATAGTATTAGAAGAATATATAGACGGTATCACTATAAGTGATATCTTAGAAACCGGATTATATACCGAAAATGGCGTGATATGTGTTTTGGAGCAGTTATGCAGTGTATTAGACTATCTCCACGCTAACGGAATTGTACATAGAGACATTAAGCCGGAAAACATTATGGTGGATAATAACGGAAATGTAAAATTAATAGATTTTAATATTTCAAGACTTGTAAATTCATCAAAATCAAATGACACAACCATTCTCGGAACTACAGGTTTTGCAGCTCCGGAGCAGTATGGTATAGCACCGACGGATGCCCGTGCCGATATATATTCACTTGGTATCCTTATAAATGTTATGCTGACCGGTGAACATCCTGCCAAAAAGCTATGCACTGGACCTCTAAAAAAGGTTGTATCCAAATGCACACATATTGACCCTAATCACAGATACCAGAAATGCAGCGACATAATCAGGGTTATTTAAGTCATAAACTATATTAAATATAAAGCACCATTTAGGATATGGTGTCATACCTTTAACAAAGGCGGATATCTGTACTGCTACCATAACACACGGAACATGTACTCCACATGCTCCAAAAGCTATATATCCGATAATTTCTGTTCTAAGTCCATGTGCATGCTTTGGAGATTTCTCAGCCATAAGACGATATATCCCAAAGTAGCTGAGGCCTTCAAGAAAAATCCCAAACAATCCCAACATCCAATCCCCGATAAACACCAGACATGTCGCAACTAAGCCTATAGTCATGAGTTTCTTTATCCGCGGCCAGTCAAGCTGACTTTCAATTCCTATTGCATTATATTCATTTTCTTTCATATTACCAATGTCCTCTCGTTGTAATCGAGTAGGAGGGAAAATTAAATTAATTTTCCCGACCTCTCACACCACCGTGCGTACCGTTCGGTACACGGCGGTTCAATCAACTTAACAAGTA
>CACWRR010000096.1 GCA_902763335.1 uncultured Lachnospiraceae bacterium
TTAGTATCATTATGAGTTCCTCCTTGTAACTCATATATCATAACATTTGTACATTCTTATTTAATATTTATTGTACATATTTAAGTATAACTTTATAATAATCTATAATCAGTAGCAGTTTGCATGATATCAATGTATTGTTTTGTACGAAGTGAATCATTGATATTTTTTAGTGGGAAATATCCCAGAAGCTTCTTAGGAGATTTATCTAAAATAAAGAGAAAAAAATTTTGTCAAATATTTTTAACATAAGAAAAAGCCAGCAATTAAGCTGACTTAAAGTAACTTGTATGTATTTAAAACACTAAAGAATTATAGTGTTAAATCCGAAAGACGGGAAAGACGGGCTTATCAGCTGAATACTCAGATGTCTTAGGTGGATTCCTACATTTAATTTCCAAAAGTAAAATTACGCAGTCTTACACTGGCAAAAGCAATTGATTATATTCCAATAAAAGAATATAATATGTACTATAGTAAGTAATGTGGAATATATCAGAGAGAAAAAATACGGGATATTTAACAACTGTGGAGCTTTCGGGAAAATGGGGTATTTCTTCGAGAAGTATTAGTGTTTTATGCGCAGAAGGAAGAATAGAAGGCGTCATAAAAAAGTGAAAATATGGTTAATACCAGTGATAAAAAGACATTGGTACTTTTATGTGGAAGTGCAGGAGATGGAAAGTCGCCGAGTTAAAAGTGGATGAGGACTATGCGGGATAGAAAGGTACGATAAAATGGTTACATGTAGGGATATACTTAATCTTAATTTGGATGGAGTTAAACTTATTGGGGGAGAGAAAGGCCTGGACAGACTGGTGTCCTGGAGCTATATGGTCCAGACAAGACCTTATGCAGAACATATGAATCAGGGTAATTTTGCAATGATTGTTGTGGATTACGTAAGGTTTGATTTTGATGAAGTTAGGAAAACAATGGAAGAGTTATATGAACTCGGAATATCAGGCCTTGCCATTTCTGTTACTGAAGAAAAAGAGAAAGTGCCGGATGACATAATACAGCGTGCGGAGGAAATGGATTTGCCCTTGTTTTATGTGAGATGGGAAGGTGCATCCTTTGTGGATATTGCCCAGAGTATCGGAACGCTTATTCTGGAAACAGACGTGCAGAATAAGAGAACAGGAGATTATTTATACAACCTTTTGTTTGGATATGAGATAAATGAAAAATATGTAGATAAGCTGTCAAGGCAGTTTGGGTTTGACCTTTCTAAATCGTACAGAGTAGGAATAATTGTGGTGGATAGAACTTACGGAATAAATCTTGAGCAGGACGAGCATATATATGAGTATTACGCCAATTGTCTGTATTCAGAGCTTATGACTATGCAGGGCAAGCCTATGTACATGAAGTTTCTTAACAAGTTTGTTCTTCTCTTCGAGGCTAGAGAAGACAAAATGATTGAACATGAGATTGAAAATATGCTTATAAAACTGGACGATAGTAAACAGTTCAAGGGTAAGATAAAGAGTACATGTATTCTTGGGGAAGCCTATAGGGAACCAAAGGATTTTGGACAAAGTTATCAGGAGGCAAAAAGCTTTATTCCCAAAAAGGACATATTACCCTATGCAAAGAATAAAAAAGTCATCAGTGCAGGTGCAATGGGGATATATAAATTCATGTTTAACAGTGGCAATCAGAATGAGATATTGGAATATTGTAACGAAAAGCTCAGGAAACTTGAGGAATATGATAATGCCAACGGAACATTTCTGTGCGATACAATTGTGGCATATTATATGAATGGCTTTAATACGGTGCGGACGGCAGAAGAGTTGTTTGTACATAGAAATTCACTGCAGTACAGATTGAATAAAGTGAAAGAGTTACTTGGAATAGAACTTGATGATTACACAGAATACCTTGATTTAATTAACTGTATACTTGTAAAAAAGTGGACGTTTTCATAACTACTGTGCAATATGCAAGATATGTTTGTGCGTTATGAATGTTGCAAAAATAAAAAAAAGGAATTAGAATACAGCGTATCAAGCAAAGGTGCTAGCGAAACGGAGAGTTTCGGCTGGCACCTTTTTTGATGCAACAGCCCGACAAGCGACATTGTGCTTGCACAGGATGTCATTTGTCGGGCGCAAGAGCATCGAGAAAACGAAGTTTTCGAGAGGGCTCTGTACCAATAAATAATCAAAAATATAAAATTTTAAGGATCATTTATAAATGATCAGAAGGAGGCACTTATGAGAATTCGTAAATTAGTTTCAATAGCTTTAGCAGGAGTAATGACGATGAGTATGGCTGTAGGATGTGGTTCTTCATCTTCTTCATCTTCTTCAAGCGATAAAAAAGTACTAAGAGTTGGTATGGAATGTGCATATGCCCCATTCAACTGGACACAGGATACAGATAAAACACCTGATGGAAGCAAGGCAGAGAAAATATATGGTTCAGACTTTTATGCATATGGTTATGATGTAGCCGTTGCAAGAAAGCTTGCTGATGAGTTAGGAATGGATCTTGAGATTCACAAAGTAGAATGGTCATCAATCGGAATTTCAATGGATTCAGGTGAGTATGACTGTATCATCGCCGGTATGGGTCGTACAGCAGAAAGAGAGATGGCATATTCGTTTACAGAGCCATACTACTACAGAGATAACTGTATAGTCGTTAAAAAAGGCGGTAAATACGAGAACGTAACAAAGTTATCTGATTTGGCTGACACAGGCTGTAAAGCAACAACACAGCTTGGAACAGGATGGGTTCCACTTCTTGACCAGATTAAGGGAGCTGATACAGGTTCGAATTATGAGACAACTTCAGAATGCTTAATGGCAGTTTCAAATGGAGTAGCAGATGTATGTATAGTTGACCTGCCAACAGCGGAGTCAGCATTATTAACAAATGATGATTTAAAGATTATCCAGTTTGATGAGGATGACACATTCACAGGTGATGATGAAATGGTAAATGTTTGTATCGCAACAAGAAAAGATGATACAGACCTTCGCGACAAACTTCAGGGAGCTATGGATTCAATAGGATGGAATGACAAGGCAAAAATGGATGAGCTTATGGATACTGTAATTACACAGCAGCCGGCAGCAGAATAAGGAAGCAGATGGAAGTTTTGAAATTGCCATGAAATAGAAATAGAGAGGTGAAAGTATGGAATTTGCTTTATTATCTTTTGAAAGTCCTGTGAACTCGTTTGAGTGGATGGTATTTCTAGCAAAGAAATATATGGACATGTTTATACAGGGAACCTGGCTTACGCTTTATATTGCAGTGACAGGAACAATATTGGGATTTATACTTGGATACCTTATAGGAATTATTCAGGATACTAAGATTAATAAGGGTGACAACATAGTTAAGAAGATTTTGATGAGATTATTAA
>CACWRR010000097.1 GCA_902763335.1 uncultured Lachnospiraceae bacterium
TTCGTAACGGTTTTGCTCGCATCGTAGGAGCGTACACTTCGTCTGTTTTCCAGTACGGTCTGAAATTCCATATTGATATCCTCCGTTTCATATCTTAGTAAGTTTGTTGCAACTAACTGCATATTAATTCATGGGGGAACGTTTGTCAATTGATTTTTCATTACATAAAAATATAACTATACACATAAAATGGTAGTGTATATTGCAAGTGCATATAGTTAATGGTACAATGACATTACTAAAAAATGTGTCAGACACAAAAATAAGGGGCGTAAATATGGAGATTAAACGCGATGCTTATCTGGAACAATTAAAACTGCGAAAAGATAATGGGATGATAAAGATTATTACGGGGGCATACGTTAAAATAGGACTAAATCAAGAGAAACCTTATAAAACAAGGGTTTAAATGATTTAAGTCCTATTTTTTTTTTTAGTCCGCGAGAGAATATTCTGCAATTTCAAATAATGAGTTAGACTAAATGCAAGTCAGGGATAACCTGATGGACAACTAAATATGCAATTACAGGTTTAATGAAAAATCATTATCATACCAGAAATGTCGTATGGAGTAAAATTCTGCAACAGGCACCAGACAAGAATCGGTCAAAGCTTTGCGAAGAGAGTTGAAGAATCGAAAGAAGAGGATGAAGCAGCAGGAAAGGCTCACATGATTGAGAGCCTTCCTGTCGGAAAGTACACACTCAGAGAGGAATCTGCACCATATGGATATAAGGTGGCAAGTGATGGAACCTTTGAAGTAAAGGAGATAGCAGAAATCCAGAAGGTATCCATCACTTGGAAATACGCTCACATCTTTTTTTCTATATATTTTGATTTATACCTTACAACAACTGCCACATAGATAATTATACTATGGTTAAATTATAGCAGCAATTATAGCAATGCTTATATTTACTAGCTATTTGTGCTTACGCTTTCCGTATACCGTACAACCTGCCATTCCGCCACAGGCAGCTACCAGCAATACTATCCAAACCAATGGATTGCTGTTATCCCCTGTCTTTGGTGCGTTTGTAGCAGTCGTAGCAGCCTTACTTTCTGTTGTGGCTGTAGCCGTGGTTGCTTCTGTGGTATTCTCTCTGTCTTCCGTAGTTGCCTCTGTGGACGTACCGCCTGTTGCCCGTTTAATCTCAAAATCCGCACTGCATTCGCCGTCTGTATAAATGACTGTTATCTTATGTGTACCGACAGATAAGCCTTTTAAGTAACCGCTCTTTAATGTAATGATTGTGGAACCGGACTGTGTTGTGTAATTATCAGCCGAAACCAAAGTACCGTCAACCTATACTCCTGTAAACTTGCTGATTTCTCCGTTTACACGGAATCTTAATGTACCGTTGCCGCCCTGCGTCCATGAAACATTTTCTCCCTCCAGGAACTTATAGGTACTTTGTGCTACTGTCGGCTGCATGGTCTTAAGTTCCATAGCATATACGGAATCACATCCTTCATCGACTGTTATTTTGGATGCATCAACTGTTTCCCCATTTAAGGTCATAGTCAGTCCCGTATCTACATCTGCAAAGGAGTTTCCATCGACCGCCTCCAGCTTAATGCAGTACATATAGTTTTTGCCTTCTTCAAAGGCTGTTATCTTTTTGTCGTCTGCCAGTTTTGCATTTTCTGCTGCATCCGAATACCAGAATCTTACCGGTACCACAGTGCCGTCGCTCTGTTTTTCCATTTCCTCCCAGTATTCATATACAATCTTGTACTTGGTGGCATTTTCACCACTTAAGACTGCGGTTGCTTTTGGTGCATCTCCTGCATGATAGGTAAGTGTCGCATTCGTAACGTCAATCGTCTTAATGCCCTCCGGCACTTGTCTGCTCGGTAACGTCATGCTCTTAATATTTGTAGCATAAACAGTCCAATAATCACCGGATATTGGTTGAGTATTGGTAATCGAAAAGGATTCTCCGTTAATAATTACCGGCATCTTTTCTGTAAAAGTGTCAACAGTCGTCATAGAAACTATAATTCTTACAGAATAATAATAGGTCTTTCCCGTTTCAAAGGTTTTTAACAACCGACTCTCATCCTGCGGATTATCATAGTTATTTGAAGAACACCACTTCACCTTATTCCCGTTTTCATCCAATTCACACCATTGCTCAGAGTCGATAAAATATTTGCCTTCTTCTCCGGCAGCAACCTGTGCCGTAAATACCGGAGCATCTCCGTCATTAAACTGTAACGTTACTCCGGTAATCTCCGCACGGTCAAACACCCGCGAACCAACCTTATATTCCATATACATCACCTGACTCGTATCTCCAAGATTAAAGTCGCCGTTTTCATCCGGAAAATATTCTGTCGCATCGCCGCCAAGCATATTGGAACTGGTAAGAATAGATACCGTTGAACCGTTATAAGAAATTTGTCCGTTTCCTTGCTTCATAATATGCAGGTTGTTTTTCAGAATCACAGAAAAATCTGTATGCCCATAACCCGGATTAAGCCAAGTTAATCCTGACGAATACAAAGCACATGCCTCCGAAACGGGATAAGCTATAGACGCACGATTTTTGTTTCCTATAATGGTAAGCTTAGCATCCGTGTCTAACGGTGTAATACGAATCTGGTTTACATATACTCCATATCTGGAACCTTCAATGCTACAGTCTCCGTTAATTCGCAGCTCCAAGAAGTTTACCGGACAGTAAATACCTGTATTAAAACAATCTTCATTGCCACCCTTGCTGTAAATATTTACATTTCGCAGGTTCACAACGATTGCCGATGCAGGGTCATATTTCGCCTCTGCATTTATCACCACGTTTGCCTCTGCCTCGGAACATGCCTTAATTTCGCCGGTCCCCTCATTATACTTCCAATACGACGCTTCTTCTGTCTTAACCGTTAATTCATTTCCTCCGATATATATATAGTCTGGGTCGTGTCATCTGCAAATACGGTAGCCGGTACCATTGAAAATATCATACTAAATGCAAGCACAAAGCTTACAAGCCGTCCGATACCATGTTTTTTACGTATTGTTTTCATTTGAAACACCTCCTGTTTTTTGTCCTCATTTACATTAGACGAAATATAGTCATTATTTATTATAACATATAGCTTCCTGTATTTGTTATAATAAATAATGAAAGCACCTGGATTCTGTGTTAGGATTAGTCTGGAATTTTGATTCAGTGGGGACCTCCAAGATGCGGAAGCGTTTTTGTCCTATAATTCTTTATTCAAGCAAAAAAAGGACATCCAATCGGATGTCCTTTCAGACTGTAGACAAAGTCCTCGGCTTTATGCCGAGGATTTTTCCATAAGAAAGAGACTTAAAATCAGTATTTTCAAGACTTTCAATTCTCTTTTTGGT
>CACWRR010000098.1 GCA_902763335.1 uncultured Lachnospiraceae bacterium
TTGAGGTGCATCTTTCGTTAGACGGAAGATGAAACAGAGTGGTACCGCGAATGTGAAAATACATCCGTCTCTAGTTCTTAGAGATGGATTTTTTAATTTACAAGGTAATTACGAAACTCTGTAATATGTATTTTGCTTGTGCAAATTTATGGACTGCATAAGCGACATTCTGAGGCGGCCGGCACTTAGTGGGTGCATGTGCAGCCACTTATGTACCGTTGCCAGCCGAAGATAGTGGAAACGTGTGAGTGTTGCAGTCCATAAATTTGCACAAGGTTGTATAAAAAATATAAGAGTTTCGTAAATAACTATTTATAAATTTAAAAGAGAGGTAATGCGAATAATGAAAACACAGTATATTCCTAAGAAAATTGAGAGAAAATGGCAGACAATATGGGAAGATGAAAAAGCTTTCGCAGCTTCTATGCATTGGTAGAGTTTCCGTATCCTTCAGGACAGGGACTTCACGTAGGTCATCCTAGACCATACACAGCACTCGATATAGTTGCCCGTAAGAGAAGAATGCAGGGCTACAATGTACTGTATCCGATGGGATGGGATGCTTTCGGACTCCCTACAGAGAACTATGCAATAAAGAATAAAATACATCCTAAGATTGTTACTAAGAACAATGTAAAAAGATTTAAAGAGCAGCTTCAGTCGTTAGGTTATTCATTTGACTGGGACAGAGAGATAAATACAACAGATCCTGAGTACTACAAATGGACACAGTGGATATTCCTCAAATTATTCAAGGCAGGTCTTGCATACAAAAAAGAAATGCCTATCAACTGGTGTACATCATGTAAGGTAGGTCTTGCAAATGAAGAGGTAGTAAACGGTGTGTGCGAGCGTTGCGGAAGTGAAGTTGTCCGTAAGGTAAAGAGCGAGTGGATGCTCAAGATTACAGAGTATGCCGACAAACTTATAGAGGGTCTTGACAGTGTAGACTATATTGAAAAAGTTAAAGTTTCCCAGAAAAACTGGATTGGTCGTTCAGAAGGTGCAGAGGTAGATTTCACACTTAAAGGAAAAGAAGATAAATTAAGAGTATATACAACACGTCCTGATACATTATTTGGTGCTACTTACATGGTAGTGTCACCGGAGCATCCTTATATTGACAAATATAAAGACGAGATAACAAACTGGGATGAGATAGTTGCGTATCGTGAAATGGCTGCTAAGAAGTCTGATTTTGAGCGTACTGAACTTGCAAAGGACAAGACAGGTGTTGTACTTGGCGGTATCACAGCCGTAAATCCGGTAAACGGAAAAGAGATTCCTATCTGGATATCTGACTATGTTCTTATGACATATGGAACCGGTGCCATCATGGCGGTTCCTGCCCATGATGACAGAGACTGGGAGTTTGCAAAGAAATTCAATCTTCCTATGATACAGGTAGTAGAAGGCAAGGATGGAAATGTAGATATAAATGAAGCTGCATTTACAGATGTTGCTACTGGAAAGCTTATAAATTCAGAATTCTTAAACGGACTTGAAGTAAAAGATGCAAAAGAGAAGATGAAAGACTTCCTTGAAGAAAAGGGAATCGGAAACAGAAAAGTTAATTACAAATTAAGAGACTGGGTATTCTCAAGACAGCGTTATTGGGGTGAGCCTATTCCAATCGTAAACTGTGAGAAATGTGGATATGTTCCGATTGATGAGTCAGAGCTTCCGCTTATGTTACCTGATGTAGACAGTTACATGCCTACAGACAATGGTGAGTCTCCGCTTGCAGCAATGACAGACTGGGTAAATACAAAATGCCCTTGCTGTGGAGGTCCTGCAAAACGTGAAACAGATACCATGCCACAGTGGGCAGGCTCTTCATGGTATTTCTTAAGATATACTGATCCTAAGAATACAGAGGCACTTGCAAGCCCTGAAGCATTAAAATACTGGCTTCCTGTTGACTGGTACAATGGTGGAATGGAGCATACAACACTTCATTTACTGTATTCACGTTTCTGGCACAAATTCTTATATGATAATAACATTGTGCCTACTCCTGAGCCGTACCAGAAGAGAACATCACACGGTATGATACTCGGTGAAAATAATGAGAAGATGTCAAAATCCCGTGGAAATGTAGTTAATCCGGATGATATAGTAAATGAATTTGGTGCAGATACACTCCGTACTTATGAGATGTTCATCGGAGCATTTGAACTTAGTGCATCATGGTCAAATGACGGAGTAAAAGGATGCAGACGTTTCCTTGACAGAGTATGGAAACTTCAGGATATTCTTACAGATGAAGAAGGATATTCAAAAGAGATGGAAACTAAGATGCATCAGACAATCAAGAAGGTAAGCAGTGATTTTGAAAATCTTAAATATAACACAGCTATAGCAGCCATGATGAGCCTTATAAACGAATTTTATAAAGTGGGCAAGGTTACAAAGGGTGAATTTAAGACACTTATAACACTCCTTAATCCTGTAGCACCGCATATGACAGAGGAACTGTGGGAGATTATGGGATTTGGCGGAAGATTATACCAGACATCATGGCCTGAGTATGATGAGGCAAAGACAGTTGAATCTACAGTAGAGATTGCTGTGCAGATAAATGGTAAGACAAAGGCAACACTTGCAATTAACAAAGACGATTCTAAGGATGTCGTTATTCCAAAGGCAAAAGAGGTAATAGCAGACAAACTTACAGGTAACATTATTAAAGAAATCTATGTACCGGGAAGAATTGTAAATATCGTTATGAAATAAACATGCTTTAGATTGGATAAAAATATGGCAAATATCGGAATAGTAACCGACAGTAATAGCGGCATAACTCCGCAGATGGCTGAGGATCTTGGAGTTATGGTGCTGCCGATGCCGTTTTATATAGACGGTAAGTGCTATTATGAAAATGTTACGTTATCAAGGGAAGAGTTTTTTGAAAAGATGATGGCTGATGCAGATATATCTACATCACAGCCGGCACCGGGAGAGGTGATGGATCTTTGGAACAAGGCTCTGAAAATATATGATAAAATTGTATATATACCTATGAGCAGTGCTTTGAGTGGCTCCTATGGTGCTGCAATGGTTTTGTCAGGAGAAGATGGGTACGAAGGCAGAGTGTATGTCGTTGACAGTGGAAGAGTGTCAACGCCTATGCACCGTATGGTGTTAGATGCTTTGGAACTCGTGAAAGCAGGGTATGATGCAGAGGAAATACGAGACATACTTGATGCGTCAAGAGGTGATATGACGATATTTGTCGGAGTGGAAACACTGAAATTTCTTAAAAATGGTGGACGTATATCGCCGACGGCTGCGGCACTTGGCTCAATTCTTAATATTAAGCCTGTGTTACAGTTTGATGTAGGAACTCTTGATACATATTCGAAGTGCAGAGGAATGAAAGCTGCAAAGAAAACTATGCTCGAGGCGATGCATAAGCAGTTTGACACTGCATTTAAGGATGCATATGATAAAAATGAAGTATATCTTCTGGCGGCATCAAGTGCTCCTGAGGATGTTACTG
>CACWRR010000099.1 GCA_902763335.1 uncultured Lachnospiraceae bacterium
ATAACTGTGCCGTTCCACGCTTAAATGCACTGTCTGTGCTCCTGTCATTCCTCACACCGTACACAATCTCCGCTCCTTCATGATATTTATCTATCATTGCATCCACAGCATCTATATCATCCTGTAAATCAGCATCCATGCTGACTATCATATCTGCGTGATTTCTGGCATAATCAAGTCCTGCCAAAAGTGCATTCTGATGTCCCTCGTTCCTTGACAGTTTCACACCATTAAACACTTTATTATTATGATGCATTTCTTCTATAATATTCCATGTCTTATCCCTTGAACCGTCATCGACATACACGATCCGGCTGTCATCTGAAATCTTGCCGGCATTTTTTAATGTCCTAAGCTTTTCTCCAAGCTTTTCTGATGTTATGCGAAGCATTTCCTCTTCGTTATAGCACGGAACAACTATATATAATATTGTACCATTTGTTTCATTCATAGTGGATTCTTCCCCTGTAATATTATTTTTAATGTTTAGGGATTGCAATAACTACGACGTTGAAAAACAATCCACAAATATTATAACAACATTTAATAATGCAGTCAATTGCACAGAAAAACATTGTTTTTTCCTGTCAGTAAAGATATACTATATGAAGCAACTCATGATTACCATGAAAAACGGAGGAGCATATATGAAATTTATATTAATTACATTATTATTTATCGCAGCAATGGTACTCGCCTATAAGCCGATAACAAAATCTTATGATACAGATATTTCTCAAAAAGATGCACGTTTTTATCTGATTCTCATAATTATTTCAGCCTGTTTTCTGAAAATCACAGGCTCTAAGCTGGGTAAATAAACTTCAAGCTGACGGATTTGCAGGTTTTTATGCCAAATACGGTCTTTGTTATCCGCCTTTACATATATTTATGGTGTATATAATCGGTGGAATATGTACGGTTTTTCACATTGCCAATTATAGTGTCCTACAGATAATGCTTATAAAAGGTCCTGCACTTATATGCGATATTCTGACCGGATATCTTCTATATAAAATAGGAAAAAAATACCGGTCAAACAAAGCCGCTCTGGCAGCATGCATAGCATATCTGTTAAATCCTGCCGTTATATTTAATTCTAGTGTGTGGGGACAGATGGATTCAATATATACTCTGTGCATAGTGATAGTATGCTACCTTATTGCTGATAAAAAATTGAAACCGGCATATTTTGTTTTTGGAGCATCTATACTTTTTAAATATCAGGGTATTATTTTTACACCGATTATTATATTTGCAGTCATTGATAATGTTATATTGGATAACTGCAATGTAAAGAAATTTTTCAGTCATTTACTTACCGGCCTTGGTGCTATTGCTGCCATGATTGTATGCCATCTTCCATTTATATTTGGTAACGGTAATGCCGCCGGTAATGCCGCAAATCTTGCAAGTAATTACGGAGAGGCTTTGACTTCTTTTAGATTTGCCTCGGTAAATGCATACAATATATGGGCTATGTTTGGATTAAACTGGCATACACAGGAAGATAAATTTCTCGGTCTGACTTACAACACATGGGGAACTATTTCAATAGTCTTGCTCGTAATAGTTGCATTTATAATATCCATGATGATTAAAAAGTCAAACTCAAAGCACTATCTGATTGCCGGTTTTATTATAAGTACAATGTTTATGTTTTCTGTAAGAATGCACGAACGTTACCTTTTCCCTGCATTGCCTCTGATATTTGCAGCATTTCTGGTTAAACCGTGCATCGGACTTTTTATAACATACTGTGGCTACACCCTTATGAACTTTTACAACTGTGCCCATGTATTGTTTTATTACAATCCTTACGCTTATAACCCTAAAGCCTTACCGATTGTCCTTACATCCTTTGGTACTCTTATCACATGGATATTCATGATGATTAGCATTGTTTATTGCATACATTCAAATAAAGTTGAAAAAAAGGAGTTCCGTTAAACACGGAACTCCTTTTTTAGTGTCGTATAATTAATATATCATTTCTTAAGATTAATCTCTAAGATATAAGTCTCTTGTGTATACCTTATCTTTAACATCTTCAAGATCACTTGTGAATCTGTTTGCAACAATTACATCTGACATCTTCTTAAATTCGTCTAAATCTCTGATTACTTTTGAATTAAAGAAATTATCCTCTTTCAAAGCCGGCTCAAATAATACAACCTCTACACCCTTTGCCTTAATTCTCTTCATGACACCCTGTATAGCAGACTGTCTGAAGTTGTCCGAATCTGTCTTCATTGTAAGTCTGTATATGCCTACAACCTTTGGACTGTATGCAAGAATCTGCTCTGCTATAAAATCTTTTCTTGTTGTATTAGCTGCAACAATGGCTCCGATAATATCATTTGGAACATCCTCATAATTTGCCAATAACTGCTTTGTATCTTTCGGTAAGCAGTATCCACCGTATCCAAATGATGGATTGTTGTAGAAATTACCAATTCTAGGATCAAGTCCGATTCCTTCTATAATCTGTTTTGCGCTGAGTCCCTTAACCTCTGCATATGTGTCAAGCTCATTAAAGAATGAAACTCTAAGTGCAAGATATGTGTTAGCAAAAAGTTTAATAGCCTCTGCCTCTGTAGAATCTGTAAAAAGCATCGGGATATCTTCCTTAATCGCCGCATCAGCAAGAAGATTTGCAAACTTCTTAGCTCTATCAGACTGCTCACCAACTATGATTCTGGATGGATGAAGATTATCATATAATGCCTTTCCCTCTCTTAAAAACTCAGGCGAAAATACGATATTGTTTGTATTGTATTTTTCCTTAACTGATTTTGTATATCCAACCGGTACTGTAGACTTGATAATCATAGTAGAATCCGGCGAAATTCTGCAAACCTTCTCTATAATATCTTCTACTGTACTTGTATCGAAATAATTCTTCTTCGGGTCATAGTTAGTAGGTGTAGATATAATAATAAATTCTGCACCATTAAATGCCTCTTCCGGATCAGTAGTAGCCTTAAGATTTAAATCCTTCGTCTTAAGATACTCAGATATTTCCTTATCAACAATCGGAGATATCTTATTATTAATCATATCAACTTTTTCCTGAATAATATCAAGTGCAACCACTTCATTTTTCTGTGACAATAAAACTGCATTTGACAAACCCACATAACCGGTTCCTGCTATTGCTATCTTCATATACTTCTCCATTCCTCTTTCCAACTTAATTTTTAATGTAATTTCTCGACTTCATAACAAATTTATGCAATTTAATAAATTTGTAACATATAGTACTAGCATACAATTTTTTTCGCCGAATGTCAATAGATATGACGAGTTTAGGCGGCTTATATATCCTTTCTCTCCTCAAGTGTCTTTATCACTGATATAACCTCAGCTTCATCCATATTTATTATCTTTCCGATTTCATCTGGTGTCTTTTTCATGTAGAAATATAATGCTTTTATCTCTCCCTTTGTTTCTCCCAACTTTTCTCCAATTTCAATTCCTCTATCAACTCCTCGATTTTCAATCCTATCTAATACCTCGCACATTCTGATCTCTCCTTCCTCTTTATGCATTTCCTTTATCTGTTCCTCAAACCTGCTGTCTCCTGTAAGTACTGTCATAAGCTTTAGCAATTCATCCACATGTTTTATTGCTTTGTTTATCGGTTTATAATCTTTCTTCATTCTTTTCTGCACAAAATAGTCTGCCACTATCTTAAAATCACTTGT
>CACWRR010000100.1 GCA_902763335.1 uncultured Lachnospiraceae bacterium
TGTGCCATATTCTGCAAACAAATATGGCATAGAAACTCCTGAATATGTATACTCCCATTGTTTTATGGCAAGAAAAGTAACCGAAATAGAACGTCACGATTTGCTTAAAGCTGTATCAGAAAATTTCAATCTGAAACTATATACATCAGGTGATACTTCCGTATTCCCACACGCCGTCTGCATGGAACCTGTGGATTATTATGATACCATGCCTTATGTATTTAAATGTTCAAAGATAAACCTTAACATAACGCTCAAAAGCATCATAAACGGCATTCCTCTCAGAGCATTTGACATCATGTGATGTGGCGGCTTTCTATTAACCAACTATCAGGATGACTTTGTAAAATATTTCACACCAGATGAAGATCTTGTAATATATGAAAGTCAGTCCGATCTCCTGAACATGAAGATGAACGAATGCAAATTGCAGAAAACGGGTACACCAAAGTTAAAAATCTACATTCATTCAAAATCCGACTTAACAAGATAATGGATATAGTAAATTATACCATATAAACATACCATTTACAATCAAGTTAAAAAGAGCCCGGTACACTTCAGTTTCTCACACGAAGTGTACCGGACTCTCTTTTATACTACATTCCGCTTCCTATAAGGACCTCTTTCCCCTTAAATGCAAATCCATAATGTTTAATTTGCGACCTGTCTATTCCAATATTCGACAATTCAGCATCATAATTATTATCCTCAATCTGCTTTAAAGCATTATTTACACTGTCTTCCAATGTTTTTTCCCTGCTCTTATTATACACCTTAAATTCTATCACAATAGCAGGTAATTTACTTTTTCGGTCTACCGGAATCATCATGACATCATATCTGCCAAATCCACTCTCTGAACATATCTTCAAACATTCCCTGAGTTTCTAAATTTGTCACCTTAAGATGATACCACATTCTTCTTAAAGAATTTCTAAACTCTGTCTGTTCTACTCTTAAGTAACCGCAAGCAACAAGTAGACTCCATATGGCATTTTCATTTTGTTTAAGCTGTTCAAAAACAATCTGTTCTTCAAATGCAACAACTATCTCTTTTCCCTGTATAAGTTGCTCCATTAGCTCCTTAAATTCTCCGGAAGCTGTACGAATAAGGCTATTAATCAGTCCATTTGAGCTAGTTGAAGCCCAATAGGTATAATACTTTCTCTTATCAAGAAAACTTGTAATTGACCATGGATTATATATATCCTTATGTTCTCCAAACGCAAAACCATCATACCATTTCTTCACATTTTCCTTTTCATCTGACAACTCAAACATATCTAATGCATCAAACACTTCATTTTCAGTAAATCCAAAACATGTACTATATTCATCCGAAGTGGTAGTAACAACATTCAGGTTGTTCAAATCGGAAAATATTGATTCTTTTGATACTCTCGTAATTCCTGTCATCAAACCTCGCATCAGATACTGATTTGTCTTAAAAGTAGCATTTAATAAATTTCTGACAAATGATGTAAATTCCTCCCAATATCCATTTATATATGCCTCCTGCATAGGAGTATCATATTCATCCAAGAGTATAATAACTTTTTTCCCATAATATCTATACATATAAGCGCACATGGAATTTAATGATATAACTGCCTCAACGTCTCCCATATACATAGTCACAGATTTGTATTCTTTTTTTTCATTATCACTAAGTAAATCACCATCAAGCAAATATCTGTTTTCCTCATATATTCTTGCAATCTGTGATTTTATCTGTTGTTTAGCTCCATCTATATTATCCGATTTGACGGCAGCAAAGCTGAGAAATATAACCGGGTATTTTCCCTGCATCTGCCTATAATCTTCTTTGCTCCAAATATATAGTCCTTCAAACAGATTACTACGTCCTGAATACTTGTTTGAAAAAAAGCAGTCTATCATACTCATATTTAATGTTTTCCCAAAACGCCTCGGTCGTGTTATCAAGGTCACTGTATCCTTTGAATTCCACCATTCTTCAATAAACCTTGTTTTATCAATGTAGAAACACTTTTCACTTCTTATATCATCAAATGACTGATTCCCAATACTTATTGTCTTTTTCACATTCTCACCTTCTTTTATTTGGGATTTAATACAATTATTAATTCCACTTATATCTTATATTCACTGAATTTTCTATAATCTTTCTAATAATTCAGCCTGTGTGATTCCATGTTCTTCCAAAACATCTGCAATTGTTTCACCCGGATGGATTATCAAATCACGGGATATACCTGTTCTCTTTGCTACCATGGTAATCACTCACTCTTTCAAACTTCCATATTTACTTTCAAATTCCATTATTATTTTTTTTAATTTTTCATTTTCTGTTTTTATACCATTTAGTTTCTGATTTATTTCATCTAACTCCTTTTTCCGTTCATTTATCTCCTTTTTCTGCTCGTTTATTTTCTTCTTCTGTTCAGCTAATTCTTCCTTTTTTTCGTCTATTTCTTTCTTTTTTTCATCTATCTCTTTCTTTTTTTCATCTATCTCTTTCTTTTTTTCATCTATTTCTTTCTGCATCTCGTCTATCATGTATTCTTCTGTGTTTCTGTCAAGTTCTAATAATTCCTTTGAAAACATACCCATCACCTTTTCTACGTTATGACACAGCTCATATATCTCCTTATACATATCCATATATTCAGGATATGCATCTATCAGATTACATATCTGTTCCGGTGAATCTGACGAAAGAAATGTAAGCCATGCATCCAGCTTGTTATTTATGCTTTCATTTTGCTTTATTTCTTCAAAGATGTCAAGAGCTACCAATATATATTCCTGTAATAAATTTAATTCCAGCTCTGTATCAAATTTCTGTTTTGACATATGTATATATGTATCTTCACACGCTTTTAACTCTTTTGGACTTTTCTCAAAAAATATGATTGTATATACTTTTCCTATATCTTTATATGTAAATTTCTTCTTTTTCGTGTCGCGGATACGCTTATACTGTCTTAACAGCATATCTGCAGAATAACATGCCATCCGTTCTCCCGGAAATGCATAACCTACTTTCTGCACTTCAACATCTGCTATTGAACCGTCCTCAAGTTCAACAACTATATCCATTATTATAAGACTGCTCTCCTCACCCAGCCGTGTTGAATCAAGTGGCAGCACTTCCTTTATCTTTACTTTTCTCTTTAACAGAACTGACAGCATATCATTCATACGCTCAGGTGAATACTCCGGATTCATTATCTCTTTAAAAAATGAATCATACAATATCTTAACACCCTTTGCACCTGTACATATATCAATAAATTCTCTCTGGTAACTTTCACTC
>CACWRR010000101.1 GCA_902763335.1 uncultured Lachnospiraceae bacterium
AAGCATATTGTTTAATGTTTTCATGATCATCCCATCCTTTCTATATAATCAGCTCTTCTCTCCTTTGCCAGCCTTATCTCTTCTGGCGGAGTCTTTTGCATTTTCTTCACAAAGCCGTTGGTCAGTATTATCTTACCCTCGTAGTAGAAGAAATCTGACTGCTTCCACGGGCTTTTCCCGTGGGGTTCTAATTACCAAGTTTAGCTTGTAATCGTACATCATTTTCAGATTTTGGAGTTACAAGTATAAGTCTATTTGAATCAGGACTTTTATTACCAAGCAGTCAGGCGACCACATTAGCGGTAAATTTCTGCCTTACGGCAAGGACGTACAGTCAATCGCCCCGATATTAGGTTATTAAGCTACTTTAATTCCACTATTTAATATTCTTATCTTATTAGCCTTAATCCATGCGATTAGGGCTTTTTCTTTGTTGTATTGAGCCTTAAATTCTGCAATACATTTTTCTTTATCTATGTTCTGTGTTCTATAATCGTAGCAGTAAAGCAGATATGATGAATACCAGTCTCTTTGTACTTCAGTACCATCACGAAGTTTATACAGCCTGTCAGACAATTTCTTTTTGATGTAATCATCAGCCGTATGGTCGTACTGGCTTGCCCTGTAATTGTTCGGAACTTCTATATAAGTACCACCTGTAACCTTAAACTTCTTTTCTACTGTAGTCTGGAATCCAGATGGACATCGGTTCTTTATGGATTTGCCAAACCGCTTTTTCTTGTTGAACTTGCCATTATCGTTTTTAGTGGTTTCTTTAGCCCGTTTCATGAGTTTGCTTGCATTTTTAGGTTCTGTAATAAAGGTGTCTCCAAGACTTCGCAAATGGTTAGAATCCTCATTTATTGCAAGCTGTCTGTTTACAGCATTGATACGACATAATTCTGTATGTTTAGTTTTTAGTCTCTTATAATGATTTGAGTATTTCCAAGTCTTACGACCTTTCTTAATAGTTCCATCATCATTATAATTCTGTGGATTCGTTGCCCGCCTTGACCTGTCCATGGCACGATAAAGGAGCCGTTCCTTTCTTTCGGATGTATGGATACTGTTGCCACGCTCCGAAAGATTTTTTAAACCGACCTCAGTATCCGATGTATATGCAACCGTCTGCGTTCCGATATCAGCGCCTATCATACCCTTGCCGTATATGTGACGGGGATTGCCATACTTGTCATATTTAGGCATCGCTTTTCCTTCAATGGTTAGATGTAGATATAGTCTGTATTTACCTCTTATCAACTTAGGCACGAGAGTAGCATAGCATGGTCTGTATGTATCTATACAGCAGGCATCTTCGATAAATGTATTAACAGCTTTATTATCTATAATCTCCGGTTCGGACAGATAAGATAAAATAGCATCTACTTCATCCTGTTGAAACCTATCTTTTAACTGTATCCCAAACATAGTTTTACCAAGCTTAAATTGCAGCTTATTGCCCTTAACGGACACTGGTATGCCACGATTTATCTGTTTTGCCCTGATGCATGGCAGCTCTCCGTATTTAGAGAAATGAATGGTATTGCCATTATCATATAGGCATTTTGCGATACCACGCCATACATCCTCAGCTTTGGTGAGGGCAAATATAGCATCTATACCATATTTCTTGCCTATCGGAATCATGGACTTTCTGCAGAAATCCCATGTGACGTTATATTCAGACTGCATTTCATTAAGCTGTTTTGCCAAAACCCTGCGTTTATCTTTTTCTTGAGTATTGCCATATAATTTAAGCAGTTTGCGGTATCTTTTCGTACGCAGGAGCTGGTCATAATTCTTTCTCATAAGCCCGACAAGTTCATTGCCCGCTTTGCGTATCTTATCAGAAAGAGTAACTACCTTCACGACATCAGAATATGGCATATCAGTTTCAGCAACAAGGATATGCCTGTCAGAAAGTTTATGAAATTGCTTCAATACTTTCCTATATTCTTCTTCAGCCATGATTTTTCTGTTCCTCGATATATTTCTTAACTGTAGCTTCGCTTATATGTCCTACCGTTGATACAAAATATCCCCTTGACCATAATACTCCACAACGGGAGTAAAACTGTTTCAACTGCGGGAAAGCCTTAAACATTTCAATAGCGCTGATACTTTTAAGCGTCCTTACTATATCGCAGGGAGCAACTGTCTGCGGGCAATCCACGAATATATGTATATGGTCTGGCATCACTTCCAATGCTTTGATTTCATATCCGTATTGATTGCAGATGTCAGCAAGAATGTTTTTAAGTTTATCGTCAGCGCCATTCTGCAAGACAGAAAATCTGAACTCAGGGCACCAGATGATATGATACTGCGTCAGATATTTACAATGCGAAGCACTATGATATTGTTCCTCGCTCACTGTCTTTTTCTCCTAATTGATATTTTTCCTGAATCCCTCTGCGCATCAGGTCAAGAAATGTAATGGTTTCACCTTCCTCAACAGAATAGATGCGCGCAAGGTTCTCAAGCTGGGTCTTCCATTCAGACGGGATAGAAATATTGATTTGTACGTTATTGCTTTTAGACCGTGCCATTTTTTATTACCCCTCTATGCTTTTAAAAGTTCATTTGCAGTAAAATCGGGTTATTGATTTATGCATATATTATATATTCAATCTATGCATATGCCAAGTAGCGGAAATGCAGTTTTACATAGAAAAGTGGCTTTCATCCCACAGGCTTTTCCTGTGGGTTTTACGCCACAATTTATAACTTAAAAAAAATCCATAAACACAACTAACAGGTGCACTCAGAATCCACTATATCCTAAATCCTTGAGACCTGTACCAAGCCTTGAACTGAGTGCAGCATCCTCAGCC
>CACWRR010000102.1 GCA_902763335.1 uncultured Lachnospiraceae bacterium
TGTCAAGTGTTTTTTGAGGAAAAAGTAAAAAATAGAGCAGACATTTTCATCATAATATCTGCTCTAAAGATTCAAATTTTCTTATCTTAATGACATTGCCGGTCCTCCGGGGCCTCCGTTTGATACATTGCCGACTTTTATAGATGTTATCTCACCTGTCTCATCAAATGTTATGGACACCGATGTTCCTTTTGTAAGGTCATCAAGACTTCCCTGTGTTTCATTGTTATCATCATCTACTACGGTTATGATTGATTCATCACCTATTGTAAGGACTGCCTCCTTCGACTCTCCACCCATAGGTCCTGCATCAGAATCATCACCTGAAGGTTTCTCCGGTGGATTGCCGTCCGTTTTTTCTCCATCAGATGTCTTATCACCTGACGCCTCTCCGTTATCAGCCGCTGCCTTATTGTCTGAATTTTCTGTCTTATCTGCTGCCTTACTATCGTCAGATACGCTGCTTTCTGAATTTCCATCACTCTGTGAATTTTCATCGCTTGGCTTTTCACCACTCGGTACTTCTCCACTCGGCTTTTCACCATTCGATGCATCTCCGTTTGGTACATCTCCATCCGGTGGATTGCCACCCATTCCTCCGCCTATGGATAAAGTAACCTCGTCTCCATCCACATCTGATACCATACCTGTTATGGTAGTAGATGTCGGTGTCTCCGAATCATCATCTGAATATGTAAATGTATTTTTACCATTCTGTGAACTCTCAGCCTTCTTACTTTCCTTGCTGCTCTCCTTTGAACAACCTGTAAATGCCGTTACAGACATTGCTACAACTAAAGCTCCACATATTAATCTTCCAATATTTTTTTTCATGACAATCTCCTCCATTCCGAATATTCGCTGCTCTGTTTTCTCGTTTAATGTAATATTAATATATCGGAACTATATGGAAGAATTTTGTAAAATGTATGTTTTACCTGTGAATTTTCTTAATTACCTTACACGGATTTCCCACTGCTACCGAATCATCAGGTATATCATTTACAACTACACTGCCACCGCCTATTACCACGTTATTTCCAATAGTAACTCCGGGCATCACATGCACTCCGCCACCTATCCATACATTATCACCGACAGTTATGGGATATGCATATTCCTGCCCCTTATTTCTTTCTACATAATCAATCGGATGTCCTGCCGTATAAAATCCACAGTTTGGTGCCACAAACACATTGTCACCAAATTTCACTTTCGCACAGTCAAGAATCACAAGATTGTGATTAGAATAAAAATTATCACCTATTTCTATATTATAACCATAATCACATACAAACGAAGGCTCAATAGTAAAATCACCCTTTATTTTTCCAAGAATCTTCTTCATCTGTTCAGTTCTCTTTTCGGTCTCAGACGGACGAAGATTATTGTAATCATGACACTTCTCCTTTGCGTCTATTCTATCCTGTACCAGTTCTTCACAATTAGCATCATACATCATGCCATTTATCATTTTTTCCTTCTCTGTCATTTCTATCTCCATTCCGCAGAGGCAATTGCCTGCATTTTTATTTAATCTTGGCGTAATCATCAGCCGTGCAGTTCTGTTTATCTCTGATAAAGCAACTCTGAAATTGCACAAATACTCTTTTTGATGTCTTCATTTATACCGACTGCCCGCTTTGTGAGGCTTTCAGGAATCACTGCCTCATTCATATTAAGCCTTACAAGTGAAATATTTCTGTTCTCCCTAACCATTTTTTCAAACGGAAAGCGTATTATAGTCGGTGTATTAAATCCGACTCCGAGCTCAAGCAGACAAATGTTTTTGCCGGAGTCGAGCATCTCTATTAAAAATTTTCCAAATCGTCTTTCAGCATTATGCCATTCTTCATCCTCAACAAAATATCCGTCGCACCTTAAGTTCATCACCATTTTTCCTCCGCATACTGGACATTTGGGAACCATGTACTCAGGAACAAGACAGTCTTTTCGTGCCTGATTCATCTGTTTAAACATTTTAACCGCATCATATATTTTATTATGGCATGCCTTTGCACATTGTATATGAAAATAGTCTCCCTGTGTACAGAAAATATTTTCATCAGGCATACCCGCCTTTTTAAACTGACCGTCTGCATTCGTTGAAATACAGAAATATTTTTTATTCTTTACAATACTTAACACTTCTTTGTGTAACGGTGTAACATCAAGCTCTATTCCACCAAACATCGCCTGTTTTGACCAGTATCCCCAGTATGCTCTTTCATCCGGATATGGATAAAATCCGGCACCATACATATCCTGCATATACGGACCATTTCCATATTTTTCCTGAAATTCCCGAAAATTTTTCCTGAACCATTCCCCACCATACAACGCACCGGCGGCAGCACTCATTCCGGCACCCGCTCCAATAAGTACATAATCGGCTTTCTTAATAAACTCCGCCGCTGTCTCAATCTGATGCTCATATGGTGTATCCTGAAATATATAATCAGTGGCAGGCGTTCCACACAAAAAACTTTCAAACGTAATACTGCTCATGGTTGCTCCCTCCTATTCACTTCTTATCCCATAAAATATTAGGATTCATTTAATTGCGAAACTCTACTGTATGTAGTATATCTTGTGCAAATTTATAGGCTGCATAAGTGACATTCTGCGGTACAGCCTATAAATTGCACATGTTTATATAACTCAAACTTCGCACATAAATTTTAGCTATGCACCTTGAAAATTCAATACCTGGCAGCTATTCAATTGTCAATGTTCAGTAAATTATGCCGCTTGCA
>CACWRR010000103.1 GCA_902763335.1 uncultured Lachnospiraceae bacterium
TTCTGTGTACCGTCTACAGCATTTGTTCCCGCTTTCACCGTTGCCTTAGTACTGGTACTGGTAGCCTTCTTTATACTATAACCGGATGAAAATCTGAGACTTGAAAGACTTCCTGAATAAAAGCTGTATATCTTGCTGTTCAGGCTCTTCCACGCATCCTGTTTCCAGCTGAGCTTTGTCTGTGCCTTTACCAGATCATCCTTTTTTGTACTATATGCTGATACAAGCTGTGTTATGATTGTGTCTGTATCTAATCCTGATGATAATCCTGATAAACTTATACCCATTTTTTCTCATTCCTTTCTATCTGCATTTCGTCAAATTTTATAATTTTTCATCAACAAGTATTCCTGCCATTTCCCACACCTTAGCTATCATTTTAAGGGTTTTCTCCGGAGGAACTTCTTTTATAACTTTCTTTGTATCTTTGTCAACTATTTTTATTGTTATCCTGTTTGTTGCCTCATCGATACCAAATTTACACTCTGTATTGCCCATACGTTTTTTGATATCATTTAAATCCTGTCCGACTGTTTCATCAGAAAAGCCTCTTTTTTCAGCGTCATCTGATGTGTCTGACTGTTGAAACGTTGCAGCTTCCTGACTGATATTATTACTTCTGTTATCATCTCCGGTCTGCAACGGAATATTTTCTACCGGTTTCACATCCATCTGACTTCCGGTATCAACCTGATATCCTGAATTTACTCCTGATATTCTCTCTATTGCCATAATTACACCTCCATGTGCATATGCTAAACCAAATCTGCTAATCATCTATTTTTCTTATCGGCATTTTTTTATAAAATAATTATATTTTTAAAGCAATTTCTTTAAGTCTGCAATATTTGCCGCATTTGCCGCTTCCTCATTATCCTGCTTTATCTGAAGATAGACTTCCTTTCTGTATATAGGAACAGATTTCGGAGCTGTTATGCCAATCTTTACCTGATCTCCCTTAACCTCTATGACAGTTACTTCTATATCATTATCTATGATAATTGCCTCATCTTTTTTTCTTGATAATGCTAGCATCTATTTTCCCGCCTTCCTGTTATTTAATATTTCATATATAGGATATTTCACCATGTAATCTTCATTCTGTACAAGTATCTGGCAGCCTTTTCTTGTATTCGGGTTTATGACAAGAGGTGCTTTAAGATTAACGGACATCTTTTTTATATCCTCCGGCACCTTTAATGTTACCATTATGAATAATTCATTATCTGTTATTTCTCCTATGCACTCTAAAAGTTCATCCTCAGCGACGGGATTATAGTCCTCTTTAACCACAAGCGGGTCTATAACCGGTATGGCAAATGCAGGTTCATCAATCGACTGCATCCATGTAATTTTGCTGTCCTCATTTTCCGAATCATGAATCAGTAAAAAGTTCTTCAGGTTTTTAAATCCTATTATTCCTTCCGGAAAGTTAATAATTTTCTGCTCATCTATTCCTATTTCTCCAAAAAGTTTTGTAATTAATTTTTCCATATGCTATACCTCATTCCAATTATTTCACATAATGCCGGCATCCATAAACCTTTTATGAATAACCGGCATTCATTAATCTACATATTATATTTTACAGATAATCAATCAGTCTCTTCTGCATTACTTTAACCGCTGTCTGCAATGATGCATCATATACATTCATTGCCTCCTTAAGTTCTATGGTGACATCAATTGTATTAATCTGTTCATTCGCACTCTTCATGTTTTTAACTGTAAGTTTCTGCGAAGTAAGTCTGTTTTCTGTAAGTTCGAGTCTTAACTGTCTTGCACCGACATCCGCTCTCGCATTTGATACTGTTGACTGATGGTTGTGATATTTTGTAAGTCCTGCCGAAAACATATTGTTCATATCTTCCGTAGCATAATCAAGCTCTCTGTTGGCTAAATTAAGAAGCTCCTCAAGCTTGCTTTTCTCATCACTTCCATCCACGGCATTCTTATACAGTTCCTCAATCTTATCAACCTTGGCCTGTGCATTTATGGCATTATTAACAGAGTCGAGTATCTCATCTATATCTCTTGTCATGTCATGTTTAAATACGTCTTTTCCCTGAATATTAATATTCATATTCTGTGAAAAGCTTACTTCATATTCTATCGGCTGGTCTTTTACCGTATAAGTAACAGGATTTGCATCATCTGTTCTATCCACACAGTTAAAATAATGTACAGGATTTAAATCTCCCTTTTGAAATCTCTTTTTCGTATATGTCATTTCAAATTTTTCTGATGTTTCCAATGCTGCATATGCATTTTTGCCAAGTATATACTCACCCGTCTCAGCTATAAAGAATACATCATCATCCCCCGGATCATATGCATCTGCATCCGATACAAATTTCGCCGTTGCAGTGAGTGTATCCGTAACTTCAATATCCCCGGCTGCATTTTTACCATAAATCTTTATATCCGGTGCTCCATTTGCATCATCAAGCTTATCATAACCGAGTCTTATTACATATGCCTGCTTATACTGTGGAACTCCAAAATCATCTACATTAAGTCCCCCTATAGTATTTGCTGATATTTTACTTATATCCACGGCATTAGTTATCTTTTTCTCTGTTCTGATATCATCAAATTTAAAACTCTGGGTAATGTCAAACACCTTATCATTCTGAGCTTTTGTATATGTAAGAGTTGTGTCTGTCTTATATCCGGTAAATATTGTTCTTCCGGCATAATCAGCATTGGCTGTTGCAAAAAGCTGGTC
>CACWRR010000104.1 GCA_902763335.1 uncultured Lachnospiraceae bacterium
AAACCTCTGTGTTCCTCCATAAGTGTCATCCACTTCTCTTCATCCTTTATATACTCAAGACGATATCTGTATATCTGCTCTCTGAGATTGTTAAGTATCTGTATAAGACGTTTATTTCCCGTTGCCTCATATATAATATCATGAAACTCTTCATCTCTGTTGGCTATCTCTGTAAGACTTTCTTTTCCAAATGCCGCCTTAAGTTCATCATGGCATTTGTGAAGTTTCTCCGTCTGTTCCTCTGTTATATTCTGACATGCAAGACCTACTGCCATCTTCTCAAGTGTCTTTCTTACCTCTAATACATCCGTCAGATCTTCTTTCGTTATCTCAGCTACCACTGCACCTTTTCTCGGTGTCATAACAACAAGTCCCTCTGTCTGCAGTTGCCTTATAGCCTCTCTTATAGGTGTTCTGCTGACTCCCAGCTTATTTGCCAGCTGTACTTCCATAAGATGCTCTCCCGGTTCAAGCTCACCTTTTAATATAGCATCTCTCAGAGTATTAAAAACTACCTCCCTTAACGGAAGATATTCATTTATCTTCATTGTAAAATCATGCATTTCTTTTCCTCCTTCTCATTACCTTCGGATTGTAAAATTCAGTAACAAATACCTGTTTTGCCATATTTGATTCCTGAATAAGCCCCTTTACCTTCTCAGCCTGTTCTTTTTCTTCAAACAATCCGAATACTGTAGGTCCGCTGCCGCTCATAAGCGCATTGACAGCTCCATTGTCTTTCATTATATTCTTTATATCTTCGATAACCGGATATTCCTTAACCGTAACTGTTTCCAGAATATTCTCCATATTTTTTGCAATTCTGTCCTTATCACCATTTTCAATAGCCTTAACCATGGCATTAACGTCAGGATGTCTGTCTATCTGTGGCAGATTAAGATTCTCATAAACAAATTTTGTCGATACATTTATCGGTGGTTTTGCTATAAGAAGCCACATATGTGGCGGTGCCTGTATCGCAGTAAGCTTCTCGCCAATCCCCTCTGATAATGCTGTTCCACGCATAATACAATAAGGTACATCAGCACCTATCTTCACACCTCTCTCCATCAACTGCTTTGTAGACAGTCCCAGATGGAAAATCTTATTTACCCCGTACAATACGGCTGCTGCATCCGTACTTCCGCCTGCCATTCCGGCAGATACAGGTATAACTTTCTGAAGAACAATTTTAAGACCGCTCTTAATGTCAAATTCATCCATCAAAAGCTTTGCTGCCTTATACATAAGATTATTTTCATTTACCGGTAAAAAATACAGATTTGTTTCAATCTCTATCTTTCCGGTATCTGTAGGCTCAATCTCTATCCCATCATATATTTTCACAGTCTGCATAACCATCTTTACCTCATGATAACCATCAGGTCTTCTTCTCACAACATCCAGTGCAAGATTTATCTTCCCATACGCTTTCAGACGCATATACATCTCCCTTTCCGTTTCAGACGTGTATTTTGTATACATTCGTATTTATAGTATACAAGGAGCTAATGTTTTTTTCAACCTGTATGTTTTAATTATTTTTCTCAATTATTCAGTAAAATGATGTTGAGGCAAAAGGGTGCTACGCACCAGCCGAACATAATATGTGGTATTGCAAGCCAGCTTGCAAATACACATATTTGTGTCGGCTAGTCCCCGCAGGGGCTTTTGCCCACAAAATCAGAGTAATTCATGTGTCAAAATCCTCTGCAACATAGAATTTTATAAATCATATTAATACTTTTTGCTTATATGCCGATAAAAAAGGTAATATACAGAAAAAGGAGGATGGATATGAGCATTAATGGAGTAAGTTCAACAGCAAATGCTTATTCAGCTTATGCTGATAACATGGAGGTTAAATCAAAATCAACCTCTGATTCTGAAAGTAAGGTAAACGATAACACAAAGGCTGATTCTGACAAAGCCGCTGTCTATGAAAAAAGTTCTGTAAAAAATATGACAGCTTCTGACAGAAAAGCCCTTGTACAGAAACTGAAAGCTGATTCTGACCGTCACGTTGCTAATATGAAGAGCCTTGTAGAAAAGATGTTTTTGAAACAGGGGCAGAAATTCACAGAAGCTGACGATATATGGAAAGCATTAGCAAAAGGTGATTTTACAGTTGATGCTGACACTGCCGCACAGGCTAAAGCTGACATTGCAGATGACGGATATTGGGGTGTCGAACAGACTTCTCAGAGAATACTTGATTTTGCAGAAGCACTATCAGGCGGAGACAAGGACAAAATGAACGATATGCTTGAAGCCTTCAAAAAAGGTTTTAAACAGGCTACAAAGTCCTGGGGTAAAGACCTCCCTGATATCTCTCAGAAAACTTATGATTCAGTAATTAAAAAATTTGAAGACTACGGAAAAGATGACAACTAAATCTTTTCACTCTAAAAGGCTTTACCACTTTCATTGTGGCAAAGCCTTTTATCTTTCTATTCCTGATAATTGCATTCGTCGTAATACTCTTTTGCTTCTTCCTTTGTTATGTTAAATCTGTTTACGACCTTTTCTATAATCTTATCTTCCGATAAATCTGAGTATTCAAGTGTTGCTTCTATGTAGTTCTGTATTCCCCGTTTATTCGCATAATCTTCTACAGCCTTGCACATACCAAACATCTCCTTTTTATCATGTTTCAATCTGTGTACTTTATCTGATATCTTAGGAAATTCT
>CACWRR010000105.1 GCA_902763335.1 uncultured Lachnospiraceae bacterium
CTGGGATTTGTATTTCAGGATTTTAACCTTCTTGACACGCTGACTGCTTATGAAAACATAGCACTTGCACTGTCTATTCAGAATGTCAGATATAAAGATATAGATAGCAGAATAAGAAGAGTGGCAGGTGAACTTGATATAGAAGAAGTACTTGGCAAATATCCGTATCAGATGAGTGGAGGGCAGAAGCAGAGGGTGGCATGTGCAAGGGCAATCGTCACCAATCCGAAACTTATACTGGCAGATGAACCGACAGGTGCACTTGATTCAAAGTCAGCCAGAATGTTACTGGAGAAGTTAGAGTATCTTAATCAGACAATTTATTCAACATTACTGGTCGTAACCCACGATGCGTTTACTGCAAGTTATGCAACCAGAGTTATATTTATCAAGGATGGCAGAATTTTCAATGAAATATATAAAGGCTCGGATTCGAGAAAGGAATTCTTTGATAATATAATAAATGTTGTAACTCTGCTTGGAGGCGATTTAAATGATGCTGTTTAAATTATCATTAAAAAATATACAGAAGAGTATGAAAGACTATGCCATCTATTTTTTTACTCTTATACTGGGTGTTGCAGTATTTTATATATTTAATTCCATTGACTCGCAGGCAGTAATGTTAAATGTAAGTTCATCAACTTATGAAATTATCAGACTTATGACACAGATATTGTCTGGTGTAAGTGTGTTTGTAGCTGTTATTCTGGCAGCGCTGATTATATATGCGTGCAGATTTCTGACAAAGAGGAGAAATAAGGAATTTGGAGTATACATGACTCTCGGAATGAGCAAAAGAAAGATATCGCTGATTCTGTTTTTCGAGACACTGTTTATCGGAATCATATCTCTGGGTGTCGGACTTGTGGCAGGTATATTTTTATCCCAGCTTATGAGTATCGTTATTGCAAATATGTTTGAGGCGGACCTTTCAAGATTCGAGTTTGTATTTTCATCCGAAGCATGCATAAAAACACTTATTTATTTTGGAATCATGTATATTATAGTCATAGCTTTAAACACGATAAATGTAAGCCGGTGCAAGCTTCTTGATTTGCTCTATGCGAATAAGAAGTCGGAGCAGGTGAAGCTGAAAAATCCATGGCTGTGTACATTAATATTTGCGGTGTCATGTATAGGTCTTGGCTATGCTTACTATATAGTTACGGAGCGGGTTGACATATTAACGGATACAAAACAGATATTTATACCGATTATACTCGGTGCAGTTACCACATTTCTGATATTCTGGTCATTGTCAGGACTGATATTAAAGATTGTCAGAAGTAATAAAAGATTTTATTACAGGGGACTTAACAGTTTCACGGTAAGACAGATAAGCAGCAAAATAAATACGACAGTACTTTCCATGACTATCATATGCCTTATGCTGTTTGTGACTATCTGTACACTGTCGAGTGCATTGTCTATGAAAAATTCACTTACGGATAATCTGAAAAAACTCTGTCCGGCTGATGTGGAACTGCAAAAAAGAATAAATATACCTGATGCGTCAGGGAAATATACACAGGCTCAGATTGAGGACTCCCGCATATCAATAAGGCAGAACATTGATGAAAAAGGTTTTGATATTGATAAAAACTTTAAAGATATAGTGGAATTTAACTTATATGAGACTGAAGAACTGACCCTTGAGAAGAATCTGGGAGAATATATAAATATAATAAAGTATGAGTATCCTTATCTTCATTATGATACAAAAGAAACAATAATGAGACTCAGTGACTATAACAGAATGGCGGAAATATTTAATCTGAAAAAACAGAAGCTTGCTGATGATGAGTATATAATTGTTTGTAATTTCAGCGGATGGAGTGACATATATAATGTAGCATTAAAAGAAAATGCACATATAATGTTAAACGGAAAAGAATATACTTCAAAATATCAAAAGTGTCAGGACGGTTTTTACTATATGAATGCCAGCTATTCTAATATGGGATTTGTAGTAGTTCCTGATGATGCTGCAAGTGACGATGAAAAATGTCAGGAAGTATTGATTGCAAATTACAGGGCAGGCGATGAAAAAGGCAGAAAAGCCATTGAGGATGATTTTACTGCGAGATTTGAAGATACTTTGGAGGAGAGTACTACGCTGGAGGCGGTAACGAAGATATATCTGTATGAGGCAAGTGTGGGACTTGGAGCCATGGTCACCTTTATAGGATTGTATCTTGGAATAATATTTTTGATTTCCTGTGCCGCTGTCCTTGCTTTAAAGGAATTATCAGAGTCAAGTGATAATATAGAAAAGTATAAAATGCTCAGGAAAATCGGAGTGGATGAAAAGATGATTAATAAGGCATTGTTTATGCAGATAGGAATATTCTTCGTATTTCCGCTTATAATAGCTGTAATTCATTCAATATTTGGAATAAAATTCTGCAATTATATATTAAGTACGGTTGGTAATACCGGTCTCCTTGCACCTATAGTGACTACAGCCGCTTTTATAGTTCTTATATATGGCGGATATTTTATAGTCACATATATATGCAGTAAAAATATAATAAAGGAACATTGAAAACGAAAAAATAAAAACTTTACAAATTTTATACACATTAGCGGTTGAATTTTAAAATACGGGTGTAGTATTATATATATAACATGATGTTGGGGGCAAAAGCCCCTG
>CACWRR010000106.1 GCA_902763335.1 uncultured Lachnospiraceae bacterium
ATACTGTCCACAGAGATAGGGGAACTTCCATACATTTCCAATACCGATGGCACATCCTGCTGACACCAGGATAAAACCAATACGAGAACCAAATTTCTCTCGATTTCCTTTTCCTGTCTTTTTAAGACCTTTTTCTTGACTCATCTTTTTCTTTTCCTTTTTTATGTTTTAGAATATGTGCCGTTCGATTTCATACATACCGATTTTCCTTCGCCACCATACTTCCTCCAGCGAGTTTTTCTCAATAATTGTGAATAAAGTATAGAAATAAAGCTATGGAAAGTGAAGCCTCACACGACTGAAGTCGCATGCTTCCAATAGGTGCCTTGCGGCACCTGCCCGCTTTAGGCGGGCGGACTACATTCCTACCATACAGCAAAAACTCAGATACTTACACCGCTAAGGGTGTAAGCTCCGCATTTAAGCTAATTAAAGTAGAGAATGTGCAGGTACTTCTCTTGGCACATTGAGGGACTTTTGCCTCAATGCCCAACCTGTCCGTCACCGAACAGGATTTTAGGATTTCTCTGATGAAATATCTTGCACCGATGTTATATGATGCGGATAAATCACAGTTATAGGTTTTGCCATTTTGGAATCTGCACAGCTCGTAGGTGCTAAAACCACCATCCTTACCACGGAGTACACGACCACTGCCATCATAAGCAAATTTGGATGTTCCCCATGCACAGACATGGCTTATCCTCATACCGAGTCTATGAGCCTTATTTGTTACAACAGACTGTACTTCCTGACTGCGCCACATTTTGAGCTTTTGTTTCTTAGAACCACGGACTTTGCCGTTCTTGTCTAAATGCTCAAATACTATTACATCGGCATTATAAAGGACGGCTATATCCATGATATCATTTGCCGTCTTAACGGCAATGTCGTGGTTAATGCCTTTGGCTTTCGCCCAAAGTCTTGGCGTTTTATAATTACCATACTGTTGTGCCTTCTTAATACGATTGATACTATGCGTAAGATGGTCTGTTTCTTTGGGAAGCTTGCAAAAATATCTTCCGAGAATAGTGCCATCACTTCGCATTACACTTACCGTAGCTGCGGTATTGATACCAAGGTCTACGGCAACAACAGTCTGATGATGAACTACTGTATCGCAAAGCGTTACTTTTTCCTCAAACGGGAAATCTAAGAACCACTCCTTACCACGTTTTTGAAGTGTAGGAGCGCACTGTTTACGATTTTTACAACATCTGTATATATAATCCATGTCCGATTTACGAAGGCTTATAGTTATCCAATCCCACGTATTACGGATATAGACTTTGACCTGGGCTATATAATCGTCAGTCTGATTGTACATTACAGTACGATACATCGAAGGGAACACATATCCTGCTTTTGGATAGGATGGCTCTTTGCCAACAGGGTTGTTCTGCCAGTTAGCAAGGTTGCTTTTATATGATGAGACTTTACCAACAGCCTCGTTAATAGCACCTCGACGCAGGTAGCTTGGTATTTTATAAAACTTTACATCAAAGTCATACTTTGGAACAGGGTGTCCTTTCGTAGAATGTATAAGTGCTTCGATATATGTTAGTCTGTTCTGACCTTTATACATGGATATGGAATCCCAGTTTTCAAGACATACATTTATGAGGTAATCCACGGCATTGCGGTATATCTTAACAGTGTCTTTGAATATATGGTTGTAATGCTTAATCTTAATCTTGTATGTAGTATATATACGCATACCGTAGAACCTCCTTCCTATTTAGTCTTTTGGGAATTGATGTAGTCTGCGACTTGTTTAAGGCTTCTGTCACTTACGGTCGCTACAAAATATGACGGATTCCATAAATGACCACCCCATAATTGTTTCTTTATCTCAGGGTGATTGAGGAAAAGCCATCTTGCAGTATTACCTTTCAGTATTTTAATGGCATCCGAAAGCCTTAACTGCGGTTTACAATCTACAAGCAGATGTATATGGTCAGGCATTATCTCCATTGCAATGATGTTCATATCTAAAGATTTAAGCGTCTCAATCAGATAGTTTTTGATATCGGTTTCAATTGCGCCTATAAATATGGGCTTTCTGTATTTTGTAGTCCATACAATATGATACTGCAAGGAATATACATATCCACGACCATGTGTAACATCTTTAGGTATAGTAAATATAATATCTTTATCCATATTTATGTTATACCATGCGTATATAAATATTTCAAGTGTATTGGCTATCCGTATGGCGGCTAACTCATGACTAAAGTCACGAGCGCGCGCCGCTTTGGAGAACTATAATTTTCTGTCAACGTGTGAAAGTACCCACGTACTCCCTTGTATTCTCCCTATCAATCCACAATGAACAATCTATTGTCTAATTCTATTCAACCTTTATGTAATTAACATTCTATCTACTTTTTATAATCTATCCACAATTATTATTCTAT
>CACWRR010000107.1 GCA_902763335.1 uncultured Lachnospiraceae bacterium
AATAACTTTTTCCTTTTGAAACATCTATTCCTGCATAACCGAACATTGTCTCACCTGTTTCCCTTGTATTTGTTATATTCATAACAAGAGATACATTTTCCAACGAAGATATTCTGTTCTCTGACGGTGCTACCCTGTCCTGCTTATCAACACACAGTCTGTCCTCAATATTCTCATTATTCTCATCTGCAAATGGCATAAATTCCACTTCATAATCAAATCGTGGTGCAAAATACACCTCTTCCTTCTCTATGACATTTCTTGAGCTGTCAGAAGTAAAATTAAACTGTTCGCCTTCTTTTGAACTGTCGCTCTTATATTCATTATATCTGTCTGTCAGGTCAAGAGAGGTAACAAATGTTATATCTACTTTTCCATACAGGCTGTTTACAAATTCTCCAACCTTATACAAAGAATCTGTGCTGTATGTGTCAAGCATTGTAAATGTTCCTGCACCTTCATCACTAATGTCACCGGCAAGCTTATACCAGTAACCTTTTCCATAATAACTACTTGCAGCATAACTGTCATCTTCATTTGACGGCATACCTTCAAAACAGTTAATATTCTCATTTCTGATATCAAGGCTTCTCATAAATGCCAGATATGTGTTTTTCTCTTCACCGTTTACTTCTTCTTTTCCCATAGGAATGAGCATCATTGTTCGTGGCTCTGCCTCATTGCCGCTGATAGTAACTTTATCCGGTATATTTATAACCACATTTAACTTCGTCAAAGGATCTGTTACGCTTCCTTTTTCAATGTTATATTTTGACTTCAAAGAATCAAATCTGTAGCTGTAATCCTTCGTAAATGTTGTATCATTTCCTCCGATATCCACAACAGTTACCGTAAGTTTTTTACTTCCTCTATCGGTCGTCTTTTCAAAAACGGTTGAAGTTTCAAAGGTGAAGTTTTTATTGTCCAGGCCTGTCATATTCAAATTCTCAGGTTCTCCGTTTTCTCCCCAATAATATGACACAGCTTTCACACCAAACCTGTCCGTTACCTTTAATAAGGTTTTGAGAGTTGCAGTACTACCGCTTATAGAAGTCTCATACGCCTGTTCTTCCACTAACGGTTTTACGACATCTGCATTATGACTAATCTTAAATACATTCTCGCCCTTGTTTCCAGCTATATCTTCCGGATATACAACCAGCGAACCTTTAAAAATACTATCTACATATCCATAATCCTCTGTCTGGTTCAGTCTTATATGAATATATGTAACATTACCTTCTCCTAACTGCGGAAATGTATTTTTAGTAGCTTTGGAAGCATCTGTACTTGCCACAGCTGATTTCCACGCTGCATCATTTCTTACCTGCTGCATTGTATCTGCATACCATTCATAATTCTTATCATCACCGGCAGATAATATAAGAGAAAATTTACCATTTTTGCCTGTTATATTACTTACATAATTGCCTCCAAGCGAATCATCATCATTTATGGTAATCGGCATTGTAAAATCAAATCCTTCACCGTAAGGTGAATATTCTCCCTCTGATGGCGCAATTATTGTGGATGCCTTAGGTGAAAGTGTATCAATATATGCCTGATTATCCGGACTTACTGATACTAAAGACATATCTTCAAGAGTGTTTCCCCTGTAATCAGCAGCACCACTGAGTCCTTCTATAGATACTATTCTGATAGGCTTGTTATCTACATTCTGAGGCATCATATCGCTTGTCACATTCAGACTTTCAAATTCAATAACTCCAACATTATCAGTCTTTGCGTCTTTTCCTAACACGCTCTTTGCAGACTGTGATTTATTACTCTTAAGCGACAGTTTAACCTGTTTTCCATCCTTATCCTTTATATTAAGAACAGCTTTTACCTTTGTTGTGTCACTTATCTTAAGTGCCTCAGTAAAGGTACATTTAAATCTGAGTGTATCACCTACACCTGCATACACACTTCCCGCATCTGTTTCATTTCCACTATTGTCTTGTGAATTACTGCTTAAGTTTTTTTCAGGTATCTTATTTCCTGACAGCTGCACACTGTGCAATGTAGGTTTTACATTATCAAGATATACAAAGTTTTCTAAGTTTAAAGTTTTTTTCTGATCTTTATTAAAAGTAAATTCAATTGCATTTCCTGCAAGATCTGTCACCTGACTTTTACACTTCATATCTTTTCGGATATTATCTTTTACATTATACTTATTTCCTTTTTCATCCAGTATGACATAATCAAAACTGTCCGTAGTTGTTATCCACGGCTGATTCTCTGAAATACTGTCTATGTATACATCTGTCTTTTTCTTATTTATATGATGGGGAT
>CACWRR010000108.1 GCA_902763335.1 uncultured Lachnospiraceae bacterium
AAGCCTGATGTGGTGATTGCAGTGGATGCATTGGCTTCAAGAAGCACGAGAAGACTTAACACAACATTTCAGCTTACAGACACAGGAATAAATCCGGGGTCGGGTGTCGGAAACCACAGAATGGGACTGACAAAGGATAGTATCGGTGTTCCGGTTATCGCCATAGGAGTGCCGACGGTTGTGGATGCCGCTACCATTGTACAGGATATAATGAGCAGCCTTATAGAAATGTTTTCGATAGTTGATGCATACAGGGAGCTGACCGATATGGAGCAGTATCAGTTTATAAAGGAGATAGCATCACCGGAGATAAGAAGTCTGTATGTCACACCGAAAGACATAGATGAAGATATATGCAAAATAGGTATTATTTTGGCAGAAGCACTGAATTCTATATGGAAAAAATCAGAATGAAAAGAGAGTAGGGATAATATAATAGTTTATATGTAAATGAAGAAAGGTTGTCAGTGCGGGTGGATAAGAAAAAGTGCAGTATTATATTTGCAGCAGTATTAGTGATATATGTGGCATTCTGCTGTGAGGGAGACATTATAAAAGGAATATTTGATAATATGATGTTTGACTTTTCATCTTCAATGGTAAAGAAGTATTATATGATATATGATTATGCGGCAGAAAATGACAAGGTAGAGAAAATATTTGGTTCACCGGTATCATTGGCATTAAAATATGGTGATGAATATGGTGTGGAAACAGTACCGGAACCGGATCACACGGATTATGCCGGAGAGACAAGCGTGTATGCTAAGGAACAGGTAAAGACAGATGAAAATGAGACGGGTGAAAATGAGCGTGAGACGCAGGAGCAGCCGCAAACAGAAGGAAATGAAAATGAGACGCAACAGATGTTACAGCCGGTTACGAACAGAGTTGACAGTATTTCACCGGAAATATTGTCGTATGAATATCTTATGAAAAACATTTATACGGTTGCCGGGACAACAGTGGTCTATGAAAATGACATTAACGGTCCCGAATTCATGTCAAGGGATATGACGCTTAAACAGGACAATACCAAACCACAGATTCTCATATACCATACCCACGGTCAGGAGGGATTTACTAATTCGGTGGAAGGAAATTCAGAAACCAAAATAATAGGAGTGGGAGCATATCTTGTAAGTCTGCTTCGTGAAAAATACGGATATAACGTAATACATGTTACGGATTCTTTTGATCTGGTAAATGGTGTGTTTGACAGAAGCAAAGCATATGATTATGCCTATAATAAAATATCACAGGTACTGGCAGACAATCCGTCAGTGGAGGTGGTCATCGATTTGCACAGAGATGGTGTAAATGAAAATCTGCATCTGGTAACAGATGTAAATGGTAAACCTACTGCACAGATTATGTTCTTTAATGGAATGAGCAGGCTGGCTTCCACGGGTGATATAGATTATCTGTATAATCCAAACAGGAGCGATAATCTTGCATTCAGTTTACAGATGAAAGTAAAGGCTATGGAATATTATCCGGGATTTACAAGGAGAAATTACATACAGGCATATGAATATAATCAGCAGGTACGACCGAAGGCACTGTTAATAGAAGCGGGAGCACAGACAAATTCATTGGAGGAGGAGAAAAATGCCATGGAACCGCTTAGCGAGATATTGCATATGGTGTTGGAAGGGAAGTAAGGGAAATATGGAAAAAATGTAAGGCTCAATAGTATACTAAATAAAATCAATGTTATATAAGAAATGAGCCCATCTACATTAGGCATAGATGTTAAGAAGCTTGATAATGCAGAGACGCAGAGGGAAAAGGAAAAGGCAACGCTATACAGTAGAAATAGTATTGTTAATCAGTTACAGAAGGCATTGCCTAAGCTTGTAGACATTGTATTCAAAGCATATGATACTTATAATCTTACAGCAATCCAGGATATAGACATAGACGTTACATTCGGGGAATATGCCAACCCATCATTTGAAAGTCAGGTTGAAACTATATCGAAGGCAAAGACGGGTGGAATCATGAGTGTAGAGGCATCGATAGAGGAGCTGTATGGTGACACTAAAGATGATGACTGGAAACAGGAAGAAGTTGCGAGACTTAAAGCTGAACAGAGAATCACTGAAATGGATGAACCTATGGCAGGAGATGAAGCTGATATTATACCTGAGAATGTAGGTGGTAATGTTGAAAGTTAAAGTAGCAAACAGAACATATGGAATGAGTAGGAAAGAATATGAGGGACTTCTTGGAATAGCATCCGAGCAGGTCCCTTTTGGTA
>CACWRR010000109.1:0-1944 GCA_902763335.1 uncultured Lachnospiraceae bacterium
TTTGCAGGATCATTTTTAACTAATGTGCTGATATTAACAATATTAGTAACTGTATTTGTATATGCCTTTTCTGTAGCTGTAGATACCTCTTTACCTATACCGGCATATATATCGTCAACCGCCATCTCTACATAATAGAAATTCTGCTTTGACTTAAAGTTACTAACCTTCATCTGATAGTTTACACTGCTCCCTTTTAAAACAACCGTTCCCAATACAAACACTACAAGCATTCCAATAAGAACGATAGCCAATGTATCACCTTTATTATTCTTATGTAATTTTTTTATTAAAGAATACATATTACTACCTCCTTAATCAAATTCTATCTTGGAACTCTTGTACGTTGCGAGTACCTTCTTGCTGCTTCCACTCTTGCCGTTTGTAATATTTACTTCCAAATCATAAATATTATCAGCCTTTGTTGAGTCTAGTACTGAGCTGCCTGATAATGCATTTGTGTGAATATCAAAAACCGTATTATTATATGTATGATAATAATTCAATGATGTTGTACCAACTTTATTATCAACCACAACAAAATTATTAGTATTAAGTGTGGCACCACTCTGTAAGACAAAATATATCTGCATAGGAGCTTTTATAACATTACCGGTTGAATCTTCCACCGGATCTCCATCCTTATCTAAAAGGTCAGGCCATTCCGCCATTGTAATATTATTCTGTAGCAAAACAGTATCCGCACCTGTACTGCTCATTGGTACATAGACAGCATATATAGACGGTGGAAGTTCATCCGGATCATAATCAAATGTCTTTGATGAAACCTCTATTTTATCCGATGAATTATTATATTGAAGAGACAAAGTAATCTTATACTTATCCACACCGGATTCATTAACAAGATCTATCGTAATGATGCTCCTCCTTGATATAGCACCTGCCGCCCTCTTATACACATCGTTATTATAAAACGCCTGCATAAAAAGCATTGTATAATCTGTTTTCATATTGGTAAGTGTAGGAATATCTTCATTTATGGCATTAGTTGAAGGTGTAAGTTTAACTTCTGCCCTATATCCTTTATTTACAGAACCTATCTTACTTATTCTGCTCGCAGGAATATTAAATGAATATCCGCCACTGGCATCCTCTGTAGGTGTGTACTCTTCATCAAGCATTTCTATAGATTTTGCCTTAAACTCTTCTGCAATATCTTCTGCCGCATCTGCAAGCCGCTGTCTGTCAGATGACTTTAAGTTATTTGTGGAAGCTGTAACAAATGTCGCTAAAAAAGGAGCTACAATAATACCTAATATTGCCACAGTAATCAGCAACTCTACCAGCGTAAATCCTCTGTTACAATCTTTATTTTTCATTATCATACCTCCTTTTAACTCCTTACTGTGCCGGAGTAGCCTGTGCACCTATTCCGTTAAAGAATATGTTATCACGACCTGTAGCACTGCTTGGAATCTCAACCTTATTCTGTTTTCTGTCATCTCCTGTTATAGCATACTCAGATGCTGTAACATTACATGTCACTGTCTCATTTGTTGAATCATATGTAAAATTAACCGTTGTCGGAACTCTTCTCTTATTACTTCCAACTATATCTTTTATTGAAGTCTTTATATCTCCATATGAACCACTCATACTAAAAGTCTCCTCACATGACACACCTCTGTATGAGCTGTCGATAGCTGTAGTTGTGATAATTGGATCTGTTTCAACCGGATTGCCGTTGGCATCTGTAGTCTGTGTCTGTGCTGTCATATCCGTAGTAGTGAGAGAGCCATCAAATGCATATGTCTCTTCAGGCATTGCAAGTGATGCCGTCGTTACCATAACATTATTCTTTAACTGCATATTGTATAAATCCATAATCTGTGATTCGTTTGTAAGAGTTGTATCAAATTCTTTAAGAATTTTCTCGTACTTCTCATCAAATTCTTTAGTCTTCTTCTCATACTCTGATTTATT
>CACWRR010000109.1:1950-5125 GCA_902763335.1 uncultured Lachnospiraceae bacterium
TGTCTCTCTTAGCCTCAAGACTTTCTATATTTGCCGATAATTCACTGTTCTTATCATTGAAACTTGTAAATCCAAGGAAATAAGAAGCGATAAGTGCCAATATACCGATTAATAAAACCAATACTCCTGTATTTTCTTTTAAAGATGAACTATTCATATTATTCCGCCTCCTCTGCACTTGTCTCTTCTTCAGGTATATTTGAATCCTTAAGAATACTGAATGACATATTAAACATTACACCCTGTTCGTCACCTTCTGTAATTGTATATGCCAATGTATCGGAAGGAATATTCTTACATCCGTCAAGTGCCACTTTGAACTGTGCTACCTGTGCCTTTGTAACACAACTTCCTGCAATATCAACAGCACCATTTGTAATACTCATACTCTGAAATTTCATATCCGAAGGAATATCTTTCTCTATAACATCAAGAAGTTCTGCCACCCACTCTGTATTATTCTCTGTGAGCTTGAAATATGAATTCATGGCACCATACTTTTCTTCTGCAATCTGCATGGTATTCTTCACATCTTCTATGCTAGAATATTTCTTAATCTCAGCATTAACATCCTTCTCATCACTCTTTAACATCATGTTTCTCACCATAGGAACTGCTGTAAGAACTACTGCAAGAACTACAAGAACCGCACCTGCCATCATATATTTCTTGTTTGCTGCTGATGATGTCGCACCCTTATCCTTTTTAACAGCTACATCAACTGTCTTAGGTGCAAAATGTATAGGCTCAATAGTCGCACCAATGTTAGTCATGTACTGTCTGAGTGCAGTATCAGGAACCTTGATACGGTTATATGACTGAACATTCTTCAATAATGTAAGACGTTCTGCCGGAAGATTTGTCTCATTGGCAAAAAGTGTATCTATACCGAGTACATCCGCACCGTCACCGATGATAACTATCTTCTGCAATGGAGCTTCAGGATTTCTTCCTGAATAGTACTCTATAACTCTGTTTATATTATTTACAAGATGCTTTAAAGAGCCGGTAATCTCATCTGCATCTATCGTATCTTTAACAAGTCTTGCTGATGAAAGAAGCTCTAATGCTACTCTCGCCTTTACATTCTTGCTGGTCATTACTTCATTAAGAAGTGCTGACTCACCGTATGATATAGTTCTCTGTAACTGTAATACGTTATTGTTCATTACAGAGAGAATCGTCGTATCCATACCCATCTGAACTACAAGGTTTGGCTTTGCATCTGTCTGTAACTTGATAACCTGTAATGTACTGTTACCGGAATAATCTACTGCTTCAACTTTTTTATCTAACAACTTAGCAAGATTATAATATCCCTCTACCATTGCTTCAGGTGCAGCATATACCAGTACTCTTAACTTCTTCTCAGTTTTTGTCACTTTCTGCTCAAGTAATGTATAAGAAAGAACATAATCACTGATATTTACCGGGAAATAATCAGATGCATTCTGATTGATAAGTCCCTGTATCTTATCTTTTTTGATTAACGGAAGAACTACTTCCTTAGCTGCAACTCTTGAAGATGCTAATACAAAAGTAACTCTGTCAGACACTATCATTTCGTCGTTCAGAGCTGTCTTAATCGTATCTGCTACTGCATTGATATCTCTTATCATACCATCTTCTACAGCCCCGTTAGGTGTCTGTACTGATATAGCATGATGTACTGATATCACTTTCTTTTTAATAACTTCAGAATCACAAATTTTAATAAATTCGCTTCCAACCTCAATGGTTAACTTTGTCTTTGACGCCATCTTTCAGCCTCCCTCTAGTTTTGTCATTACATAAACATATGTAAATACCATTCTATTATTTGTTCACCATACAACATGGATATAAATATTCCAAGTGATAAGTATGGTCCGAATGCAAGGACTCTGTCCTTATCCTTAACATACATAAGTGTAATATGGATAATAGAACCCAACACGCATCCTAATCCTAACGAAAGAATGATGAGTTTCCATCCGAGAAGCAGTCCCGCTGCCGCCATAAGTTTGACATCGCCAAAACCGATTCCTCTGCCTTTCGTTACTAAAAAGATTAAAAGAAGGAAACCACTAACTGATACAAAGCCTATAACATAGTTATACCAATGTGGTAAATCCAAAATTAATCTAATAATTCCTAAAATACCGATGAAAATATTAAAGGATGGGGGAATCTCATAAGTTCTCCAGTCTATTATGCTGAGTGCCAATAATGCTGATGTGGCTAAACAGTATAAAATACTGGTAATATTAAATATGATTCCATATAACATTCCATTAAGAGCCTCTACTGCCGGATACTGCCATGACAGCTTTGCTTTACAATATCTGCATTTTCCTCTTAAAACAAGAAAACTCACAAGTGGTACTAAATCGTACCACTTGATCTGTTTTCCACAGGACATGCAATGTGATCTTGAAACTACAACACTCTCATGATTTGGAATTCTATAAATACATACATTCAAAAAACTTCCAATCACAATTCCATATGTAATTGTAATCCATACGCACAATCCATTCATAGTCTTTTCTCTTATCTGCTCACTGACTGATTATTAATTGTAACTACAATTTTATAACCTTCTGCAGGACTTGTTCCTTTCAAATCAATTGTAGCAGTTGCATATTTAGTTTTATCCTCTTTACTCTGTGTTGAATTAGTAATAGAATCATTTAACATTTTTTCAAAATCTGTGTCATTTGAACTACCAGATGAGCTACATCCTGATTGATTCCACGTTAATGTAATTGTACCGTTCTTATATACATATCCATAATCGCTTCCTGTTGCATCCTGCGACGATTCAAAATCTGAAATGCATGTCTGAATCTGTGATGCAATCTCATCTGCATTTTTCTTATCTGTATTCTTCTTTGAAGAACCAAGATATTTCGATAAGTTTGGAGCAATAATCGCTACTAACACTGCCATAATAGCAATAACGATAATAAGCTCAATTAATGAGAAACCTTTGTTGTTTTTTGTGATTTTTTTCATAAAATCATCTCTCCTTTTTTTATAATTTTTTATTTAAAACGCGATGTGCGTTTTTATCAATTATTTAACCACGCTGACATTTCCTATGTTTACGGTTACAACATATCCTTCTATAGATTTTGTGCCTTTTAGAGATATATTGGCAGTAGCCATCGCCCCAGTCTCTTCGCTCGTTGGA
>CACWRR010000110.1 GCA_902763335.1 uncultured Lachnospiraceae bacterium
TAACGGTGCTTCAAAGTCAAGTCTTACAAAGAGTGGTAAGAATGAGAAGGAAAATCTTGAAGGATATGTAACAAGGCAGGAGCTGGCAGAAGCAAATCTTTCGCTAAAAGCAGAAGTAATGAAAGAGGTTGCACAGTTGTTTGGAAATGCAGCCATGAATACACAGCACCTAGTTACCCCGGAACTAATGCAACAGATGATGCAGATGATGCCGGATAAGACAAAAAAGAATGAAGCAGTCGGGCATAATGAAGCTGTTGAGACAACAGATGAAACGTTGGAGGAAATGTCAGTATTATTTGCCCGGGGAAATTTCGGAGAGGAGTAAAAGCCTATGACAGTATTAAGCGGAATCGGAAATGTGTTACTATCCATATTGAAATGGATGTTAAAAATCATACTTGGAATACTCAGATTGATATTGGAGGTAGCAAAAATCTTTCTGCTTCTGCTTAATCTGGTATTAAGAGTGTTCCTGGCGTTTGTAGGAGCAGGAACACCATGAAAGGAGGTGTGGCTTATGCAGTTTGGATTTAAGAATTACTTTAAGAACTGCAGATTTATTAAGTATTTCTTTGCAATGAAGAAGCTTGTAACTGCGTAAACAAAAAAGTAAAGATTATTGCGAAACTCTTTTTTGTTTATTAGAATAACTGTAAGTTTTTTCATTGTTAAAATTAAGAAAGTATGATAAAATGATGCTGGAGTTAAAAGTCATAAAGTGAGATTTTATTTGAAATGAGGCAGGTAATATGAAATCAACAAAGTCATTAAAAAAATATAGTAAATTCATAAAAGTAATCTCTGCGATTGTTGCTGCTGTGCTGATAATAGATCTTCTGCCATGCATTTCAGATAAAGGTGGAGAGATTACGGCTGAGGCTGCTTTGGATTTAACGTCGTTTGAAAAAACACGCTGGAATGCAATATTAGGGGATACTTTTAATGGATATACGGTTACTGGAAATGTAACGCCGACAAATCCGTCAACTATGTTTAGCAATGAAAATATATATACAGTTAAGGATGATTCACCTTACTTTCAGTGGCATAAATCCGACAATGAAATATCGCAGTGGCAAGGGCTAACAGAAGTGGAATCAAATGTAAAAACGATAACTTATGACAAGGATACAGCTTTAAATGGTGTAAACGGAAACTCAATCACAGCAGGTGAAGTTGAGGTGAAATATGATACCTATTGTGTCTCAAATGCAGATGAATTTGTTTGGGTAATGACAAAAAAAGCCAATACCGGTAGTAATATCCGCATTGAACTACTAAAGGACATAGATATGGGAGGCAGTTTAGGACAAAATTGGAACTATACAATCAACCTTAATGGAAACAGTTGGTTTGATTTAGAAGGTAATGGTCATATAATCTATAATTTTCGTATGAATAATCCACTTATAAAAAGCTCATCTAGTAATAAGAAAACAATTGAGTGTGGTTATCGGTTCTATTATTTCACCTGTATATCTTGAAAATGTAAGTGTTACGGATTCATTTTTACATACAAATCAATCTAATATAGGAATACTGATAGGACGTGTTAATAATTATGGTGGGGGAAATGTTTTTTTGAAAAACTGTTCAACACTTAGGTCATACATTTACGGAGATTCTCATATAGGGGGATTAACAGCTTGTCAGTTTAATATTGGAAACAACTATCAAGTAAAATATGATGAAGCTTTTCCAAAAAGTCCTGAAGCATGGATGAATTATGGAAATAAGGTATTTCCAGAAATGATTGAAAATTGCTATTCTGTAGACTGTGAGGTTTTTAGTTCGGGTGAAGATTCGGGTGCATTTATTTCATGTGGAGATGGATTTATATGTAGAAATTGTTTTACAAATAATAAGATGTATGGAAATAGAAAAACGGGTGCATTTATTGGACGTGTGGTCACTTCGTCACATGTACAGGCAGGACTGATTGATGATGGAAATCAATATACATTGAATGCCTCTTTTATTAATTGTTTTTCATCCGGTTCGGTAGAAGGAAATTCAAAAATAGGAGGATTTACAGCTTTTCAAGATAGTAGTAGTAGTGCTGCTGCAGGTGCCTGCATCTATAAAAAATGTTATAGCACAGCTATGGTAGGCATGGAATATGCAGGATCTCAATTGGGCGGTTTTGTAGGACATGAGAACACATATAAAAAAGAAAAACAACATCCAAATATAATTCTTCCTGATGGAACCATTTCTGATAATTATGGTGATATATATATTAACTGCTATGCTGCCGGTGAAGTTGGAAATATTCTGACAGACACTTCTGTAACTGCAACGGGAAATGCACTTGGTGGATTCCTTGGGGACGTTGAAACTTCCGGTAACGGAACTTATTATAACTGTTATTATGACAAACAGACAACGGCAATGCGTGAGCGAGCATGTGGACAAAAAAATGAATTCACCAGTGCAAGAGACAGCCAGATTCCGGGAGTAGTCGGTGTATATACTATGGCAAGCGAGGCGAAAGCTGTAAAAGGTCTTGCAGATACTATTAATATAATGGATTCTAATATTGGTAATGATTCGCAGAGTAACGAATGGGTTTATTTAAGCGGTTTTTATCCTATGTTGAAAGTTTTTTGTAATAATGAAATATTTAATACATCCTTTGATGAAAAACGCAAGGAGCTTGTGGAGGCGTATGCACGTGCTTCAGTTTCAACTGTTCTTCTTAACCATTATGATGCTATTCTTGACGAGAATGGCTTAGAAAGAGAGGCGACAGCCAGTGAAGAAGATAAGAAAATCTAC